>WHTG01000126.1 GCA_009377835.1 Nitriliruptorales bacterium | reverse complement strand
CCACCGGCTTGACCCGTCGTCACCGTGGGGTGGTGTCAAGGACAGCGGGATGGGACGCGAGGGCGGTTGGGAGTCCTTCCACGAGTTCACGCACGTCCAGGCCGTGACCGTACGGACCGATCCGCATCCCGTGGACTGGTACGGCGGCGACGTGGAGCGGCTCAACTGATGCCCGAGGGACTCCTGATCAGCCACGCGGACGGCGTGGTCGAGGTCGTCGTCGACCACGGCGACGCGAACCTGCTGACGATCCACTCCATCGAGGAGCTGACACGGCTCCTCGTCGACCCTCCCACCGGCACACATGTCGTGCACATCCGCGCCGAGGGCCCCAACTTCTGCCTCGGCCGTGAACGGGGTGCGGGCGACGTCGACGGCCTGCGTCGCGAGTCGGAGGCGCTCGTCGCGTTGAACCGGGCGCTGAGCGACGGCCCCCTGGTCACCGTCGCCGAGGTCAACGGCGCCGCCGCGGGATTCGGCGCCGGTCTGGCGGCCTTGTGCGACCTGTCGTTCGCCGCGCCCGGCGCGTCCTTCTGGTTCCCGGAGATCAACATCGACCTCGCGCCGGCGGTCGTGCTCGCATGGCTGCCCCGGCGGATCGGACGCACGCAGGCGTTCCGGCTGGCCGCGACCGGTGCGGCGATCGACGCCGCCACGGCGGTCTCGCTGGGGTTGATCACCGACGTGGCGCCAAGCGACGACGCGCTGCCGAAACTCGTCGCGGACGAGATCGCCACCCTGCGCACGCGCAACCCACGCGTCCACCGCGAGATCAAGTCGTTCCTGCAATCGACCGGCGACATGAGCGAGGCCCAGGCGTACCGCTTCGCCCTGGACCGACTGGTCATCGGTTCGCTGCGCCGCAGCAACGCCGTGGAGCACGCCGCACCCGCCACACCCACGAAGGAGACCTCCAACGATGCATGAGATCGAGCACCGCATCGGCGGCAAGCCCGTCACCGGCGCCCGCCACGCCGACGTCTACAACCCCGCCTTGGGAACCGTCGTCGCACGTGTGCCACTGGCGTCGGCCGAGGTGGTCGACGACGCCGTACGCACCGCGCAGACGGCCTTCGAGTCGTGGCGGCGGGTGTCCGTCGCGAAGCGACAGCGCATCATGTTCACCCTGCGGGACCTGGTCGTCCGTCACACGGACGACCTCGCCCGGATCATCACCACGGAGCACGGCAAGACGTTCGACGACGCGCGCGGCGAGGTCGGCCGTGGGATGGAGGTCGTCGAGTACGCCTGTGCCCTGCCGGAGCTGCTCAAGGGCGACCACTCGCTCAACGTCGCAACCGACGTCGACATCCACTCCATGCGTCAGCCGCTGGGGGTGTGCGCCGGCATCACACCGTTCAACTTCCCCGTGATGGTGCCGCTGTGGATGTCGCCGATGGCGATCGCCACGGGCAATGCGTTCATCCTCAAGCCGTCCGAGCGGGATCCCTCCGCCAGCCTGCTGCTCGCGGACCTGTTCGCCGAGGCGGGGATTCCCGACGGTGTGTTCAACGTGGTCCACGGTGACAAGGTCGCGGTCGATGCACTGCTGCAGCATCCGGATGTCGCGGCGGTCAGCTTCGTCGGTTCCACCCCGGTCGCGAAGCACGTCTACGAGACCGCGGCGGCCGCCGGGAAGCGTGTGCAGGCGCTCGGCGGCGCGAAGAACCACATGGTCGTCATGCCCGACGCGGACATGGTAGGCGTTGCCGATGCGTTGACATCCTCGGCGTACGGCTCGGCAGGAGAACGGTGCATGGCTGTCTCGGTCGCCGTGTCCGTGGGCGACGCCGCCGACCGGTTCATCCCGCTCGTCGAGCAGCGGCTGGCGTCGCTGAGTGTCGGCAACGGCCTCGACGACGGCACCGACATGGGGCCGCTGATCACGCGCGAGCACCGTGACCGCGTCTCCGGCTACGTCGAACGAGGTGTCGAGGCCGGCGCGACCGCTGTCGTCGACGGGCGCGACATGCCCGTCGACGGAGAGGGGTTCTTCCTCGGGCCGACGCTGTTCGACAACGTCAGCGCCGACATGGACATCTACCGCGACGAGATCTTCGGCCCGGTCCTGGCCGTCGTGCGCGTGCCGTCGCTGGAGCAGGCGCTCGAGCTCGTCAACGACAACCCGTACGGCAACGGCGCGGCCATCTTCACCGAGAACGGCGTCGCGGCGAACATCTTCTCCGCCGAGGTGACCGCCGGCATGGTCGGCGTGAACGTGCCGATTCCCGTGCCGCTCAGCTTCTACAGCTTCGGGGGCTGGAAGAACTCGCTGTTCGGGGACCGGCACATCTACGGGCCGGAGGCGATCGCGTTCTACACGCGCGGCAAGGTCGTCACGTCGCGGTGGAGGCTCCCGCGGCAGGCGCGGCCCGACATGGGATTCTCCACGGGTTCGTGAGCACACCGATCCTCGGCTGCGCCTAGGAATCCTCGGTGTAGGCGAACGGCGGCTCGACGAACGTCCGCAGCCCGAGGTGCTGCATGGTTGCGCGGAACGCGTTGACGGCACGCCGCATGCTCGGCATACCGCAGTAGATGGCCGACTGGAGGCACACCTCCAGCACCTCACGTGGGTCCGCGCCGACGTTGAGGGCAGTGCTCATGTGGTTCGGCAGCTGTTCGAAGTGGCCGCCGGCGATGCACTCGCCGATGACGATCAACGTCCTGGTCTTGTCGTCCAGCACGCCACGGCCGTACATGTAGTCATAGACGTAGCTGAGCCACGCCTCGGTCCAGTCGGCATCGAGCTCGTCCAGCAGGTCGACAGTCCGCAGAAAGTACTCGCCCTGCAGGTCCTCTCCCTGCGCCATGGCCCGTGGGTTGTGCCGGGCGAACAGCTCCGCTCTGCGCTGTGCCTTGCGCTCTTCGTCGGTCATGTTCTGTGGCCTCCAAGTTCGTCGATCGGCGTCAGCGCTCGAAGTCGCATGCCGCGATGTCGGTGCGGTGCTCGCTGATCCAGCTCGCCACGGCCCGATGGTCCGGATGGTTGGCGTACGCGTCGAGGGCTTCTCGCGAATCGAGCTCGATGATCCAGCCAAGGTCGTAGGACCGCGCCGATTGCAGGACGTCGCGGCCTATCGACAGGCTGCGGATGAAGTCGATCCTGTCCGGTAGCTCCCGGATGCGCCGAGCTGCCTCGTCGGCGTCGGCGGGGTTGCGGAAGCGAGCGAGGACGACATGGACGAGCACTCCAGGGACCTTTCTTCAGCCGCGAACGGCGCCGAGTGCCTGGCTGAGCGCGCCGAGGTGGTCGTCGACGGTCTTCAGGCCCGCGCGCATGGTGTTCAGCGACAGGTGCGTCGCGCCGAGATCCCGCCAGCCCGCCGCCTCGGCGGCGATGCGCTGGAGGTCACCCTTGCCGACGTCGATGCGCCCGTCGATGCCGAGCTGCGCAGGGTCGCGGCCCGCGTCGGTGGCCGCCTGTCGAATCGTGTCGGCGGCCTCGGCCAGCTCTGGGCCGGGTTTGCCCATGGCGAGCCACCCGTCCGCGAGGCGACCGACGCGGCGCAGTGCTCGTGCGCTCGAGGTCGCACCGATCCAGATGGGGATCGGGCACTGGAGCGGCAAGGGAGCGATTCCCGCCCCGGTGATCCGATGGTCGTTGCCGGAGAAGCTCAGCGTCGGTTCCGTCCACAGGCGGCGCAGCAGGTCGACCTGTTCCTCGACCCGCCGGCCGCGGTCGCTGAAGTCCATCCCGAGTGCCTCGTACTCGACGGCGTTCCAGCCGAGGCCGACGCCGAATCGCAGCCGTCCGCCCGAAAGGATGTCGACCTCGGCGGCCTGTTTCGCCACGAGCGCCGTCTGGCGCTGGGGGAGGATGATGATGCCGGTCACCAGTTCCAGGCCGACGATCCCGGCCAGGAAGCCGAACAGCACCAACGGCTCGTGGAAGGTGTCGCTGATGCTGTAGGTGCCAGACCAGCCCTCGTGGACCTCCGGGTCGGCGCCCAGGACGTGGTCGTAGGCGAGCACGTGTTCAAAGCCAAGGTCCTCGACGCCCTGTGCGTACGCCCGGATGGCCTCCCGGTCGGCACCCATGTCGAGTTGCGGGAACACCACTCCAATTTGCATTGGCAGCACCTTACGTCCGCGACTGGCCGCCCGGGACGGACGGGATCGCGACCACGGCCTCGATCTCGACCAGGAACGCCGGGTTTGCCAGGCTCGACACGACCACCAGCGTGTTCGCCGGCGGCGGGTCGGTGAAGTATTCCTCGCGGACGCGTCCAACGGCGGTCCGGTCGCCGAGATCCGTGAGGAACACGGTCGTCTTCACCACGTCGTCTAAAGAGGCACCCGCGGCACGCACCACAGCGGCGAGGTTGTCGAGCACCTGGCGGGCCTGGGCCTCGGCGCCGACGGGGATGTGGCCCCCCGGATCGAGTGGCACCTGCCCCGCGACGTACAGCACGCCGCCGGGCGCGGCGATCCCGTGGGAATAGTAGGCGGCCGGGGGCGCGATACCCGAGACACGCACTGCCTGGCGGGCCATTTGGTCGTCCTTCCTCGGTCAGCCGTCGGCGTTGCGCTGCGCGTGCTGCACGGCGGCCCGGGCGGCGCCCGCGCCGTCGGTGTAGCGGTCGATGCGGACGGTCGCAGTCCGCGCGTGCGCCACCATTCCCTCAGCCGTCGCCTCGATGTCGCAGTAGCGCGCCATCTCGAGCGACGCCTCGCGCGTCATGTGCTGGAAGGTGACGGTCTTGAGGAACTTGCCGACCCACAGACCGCCGGTGAACCGCGCGGCGCGCAGCGTCGGCAGGATGTGGTTGGGGCCGCTGACCTTGTCGCCGTAGGCCACGGTGGCCTCCTCGCCCACGAACAGCGAGCCGTAGTGGCGCAACCGGTCGATCATTCGGCGCGGCTCGCGCAGCAGGACCTCGATGTGCTCCAGCGCGTAGTCGTCGGACACCGCGACGAGTTCGTCCTCGTCGCGGACGAGGATCACCTCGCCGCCGTTCTCCCAGCACTGGCGCGCGACATCCTCGGTCGACACCGCGGCGAGGTGCTCGTCCATCTGCGCGATGACCGCCTCGCCCAGGGAGCGCGAGGTCGTGATGAGCACGGCGCGCGAGTACGGGTCGTGCTCGGCCTGGCCGACGAGGTCGCACGCCACGATGTACGGGTCGGCGCTGTCGTCGGCGACGATCCCGATCTCGGTCGGCCCCGCAAGCAGGTCGATGCCGACCTGCCCGAACAGCTGGCGCTTGGCCTCCACGACGTAGCGGTTGCCCGGGCCCACGACCATGTCCACCGGGTCCAGTCCCGGCAGCGCCCCCGTGGCCAGGGCCGCGATCGCCTGTGCGCCGCCGACGGCGTAGACGGCGTCGGCGCCGGCGCGCTGCGCCGAGTACAGCAGGCCGGGATGCACCTCCCCGTCGCGGGCCGGGGTGGCGACCACGACCTTCTCGACCCCGGCGACGCGGGCCGGGATGACGCTCATGTAGCTCGACGCGATCAACGCGTACCGCCCGCCGGGGACGTACGCGCCGACGGATTGCACCGGCACGTGCCGGTGACCAAGGGTGACACCCGGCCGTGTCTCCACCTCGAGATCGAGCAGGGTGTCGCGCTGCAGCTGCGCGAAGGTGCGCACCTGGTCCTGCGCGAAGTCGATCGCCTCCTTCAGCTCTGCCGAGATGCGTCCCTCGGCCGCCGCAACGACGTCGTCGGAGACGCGGAAGTCGTCGGGATCCCAGTTGTCGAGCTGTCGCGAGTACTCGCGGACGGCCGCCTCGCCCCGCTCGCGGATGTCATTGATCATGCCGGCGACGCGTTGGGTCACCTCCGTGATGTCCTCGGCGTCGCGCCGTGGTGCCTGGCGCAGGAACTCCATCAGTCGTCCAGCAGCGCGGCAGCGCGCGTCGGTCCGCCGTGGGCACCGACCGTCTTCAGCGGCAGGCCGATGAACGTGAAACGCTGGTTCACGACCTGGTCGAGGTTGGCCAGGTTCTCGTAGTGCGTCTTGTGCACGCGGCGGCACATCATGTGGACCGGGTACGTCTTGCTCGTCGGGTTGTCCGGCGTCGGCGTGTCGACGCCGAACGTCTTCACACCCTTGTCGACGATCCACTCGGCGCCCGACTCCCCGAGGCCGGGGAAGTCCGTCAGGTACTCCTTCGTACCCTGCAGCCGGTTCCAGGTTCCCGTGTAGAACAGGACGATGTCGCCGTCGTGCAGTTCCACGCCCGAATTCGCCAGGGCCTCGTCCAGGTCCTCGGCGTTGATGTCGGTGTGCGGCGCGTGGCGCGACACGTCGAGGCAGATTGCCGGGCCGAAGAACAGCTCCAGGGGCATCTGGTCGATGGTCTCGGCGTCCGGGTCGGGGTCGAGGTGGCTGAACGAATCCACGTGGGTCGGCCCGTTGTCGTTGATCATGATCCCGGTGGTCTGGAACGAGAACCCGCCCTCGAAGCGCGAGACCGTCTCCTCGTGGGTCACGTGCTCGAACACCACGCTCTTGAGGTGACCTGGGTAGACCTTCATCCCGTTGTAGATGTTCTGCGACAAGTCGATCAATCTGCTCACTGTCGTCCTCCTCGCGGCCGCTTTCCGACCGTCACGGGCCCGTCGCGGCGGTTTCCTCACAGCGGTGCTTCCACTCCACCGCCCGGGCGTGTATACGTTTTCATGATGCCGAACGAAGAGCGTTCCCCACAAGCCCGGCCGGGAATATCTCCGGGATTGAGCCGCGCTGCTCAGGACCTGCTGCGCGCCGCAGCGGCGCTGGCGCGCGAGTGTGGCGACAGTGCGGTGGTGCCGGCCCACGTCCTCGCGGTGGCGGTCGGTGACGACGACGCCACAGGACCGTTCGGCATCGTACGAACCGGCCGGAGGGCGCGGCCGCCGCAGATCGGTTCGGACGTCGCGAACGCGATCGCTGAGGCGCGTGCGGCGGCCGGCCGCAGCGCGCCTGCTGTCGGAGTCGAGGCACTGGTGCGCGCCTTGCTGCAGCGGGTCGCTCCGCCGACGACATACGGGGATGCGGCGACGCCCGCCCCCGAGTCCGGCCACGACGAAGCACACCCCACGCCGCCGGTCACCGACCCGGCCATCGTCGATCGCGTGGTCCGCATCCTGGCCCGACGCACGCCGTCGCTCGTGGTGGTCGTCGGCACAGCTGATCTGCGACCGGGCAGGGTCGTCGCCGCTGTCCGGCACCGGCTTGCCACGTTCCCCCTTCCGGCAAGGCTGCACGGCGTCCGCGACGTCGACGTTCGTGTCCCGGCGTCGTCGTTGTCGGCCGGCCATCGAGTCCACGCGGCCCTGCAGGACGTGGACGCCGCCGCGGGCCCGGTCGTCGCCGTTCTCGACGACCCTCTGGCGGTTGCTGACGCGCCGGGCGGTGCCGCTGCGCTGGCCGGGCTCGTGGTCGGTGGCGCCGCCGTGCTTGCGACGACAGATGAGGAGGGAGTTGCCAGCCTGCGCCGTCACGCGTCCCTGCGGCGGCTTCTCACGACGGTCGCGCTGGACGAGCCATCGCCCGAGGCGGCGGTCCCGATGGTGCTCGACGAGGGCGAACAGGTTGCCACCCATCATGGGGTTCACGTCACCACCGCCGCGGCCCAGGCGGCGGTCATGCTCAGCGCCCGCCGCGGGGAAGAACGTGCGCTGCCGGGCAAGGCGGTTGACCTCTTGGAGGACGCGTGTGCCGACGCTTCTGCGCGCGGGGTTGCAACCGTGGACGCGGCGGCCGTCGCTGCCACGGTCGCAGCCGACGTGGCGGCGGGTGGTCCCACCGATGTCGGCGTCCCGGGGCTCGGCGACCTCGAGGACCGGTTGGCGCGACGTGTAGTCGGGCAGGGCCGAGCAATAGCAGCTGTCGCCCACGCCATCCGCAGGGCGGAGACGGGCGTCAGCGACCCCAACCGCCCACTGGGATCGTTTCTGTTCCTCGGCCCGACCGGTGTCGGCAAGACCGAGCTTGCGCGAACCCTGGTGGCGACGCTGTTCGGCGATGAGTCGGCGCTCATACGCCTGGACATGGGGGAGTACCAGGAGTCCCACGCCGTCGCCCGGCTCGTCGGAGCCCCGCCCGGGTACATCGGCTACGAGCACGGGGGTCATCTCACCGAGCCGCTCCGACGCCGGCCCTACAGCGTCGTGCTGCTCGACGAGATCGAGAAGGCGCATCCGGACGTCCTCAACACCCTGCTGGCGATCCTCGACGAAGGCCGGCTCACGGACGGGTACGGCCGGGTCGTCGACGCGCGTCACAGCGTGGTGATCATGACGAGCAATCTCGGCAGTCGCCTGATCCTGGACCCCGGCCTGGAGGAGGAGGTGATCAACGTCCGCGTGCGGGCCGCCGTGGTGGAGCATTTCCCGCCTGAGTTTCACAGCCGCGTCGACGACGTCGTGGTGTTCCGGCGTCTGTCCCGGGAGGACCTGGTGGCTATTGCGCGACTCCACGTCGCGCGCCTCGTACGGCGGCTTGCGCGGCGACGCCTGGACGTGACGGTTCACGATGCGGTCCACGCATGGCTTGCAGAGCAGGCGCGCGACGACGCCCACGGCGCCCGGCCCCTGCGAACAGCGATTCGCCACAACGTCGAGGACATGCTCGCGCAGGCGGTCCTGGACGGCCGGTTGGCCGAGGATCGCGGCGTTGCTCTCACGGTCGGGGCCGACGGCCTACGCGTCGAAGCCGATGCGACATGGTGACCAGCCACGACGTCGCGCGCGCCGCCGGTGTGTCGCAGGCGACGGTTTCCCGGGTGCTGTCCGGCAGCCCCCGCGTCGCACCGAAGACGCGTGATCGGGTGCTGGAGGCCCTCCGTCAGACGGGATACACGCCGAACCTCGTCGCCCGCGCCATGCGGACACGGCGGACCGGCACGGTCGGCGTCGTCGTCGCGAGCATCACGAATCCCTTTTATCCGCAGGTGATAGAGGCGGTCGCGTCGCAACTCGCCGCAGCGGGCTCCCGGATGATCCTGTGGATCTCGGAGGGAACGGGCGACGAGAGTGCCCTGGCCGCCATCCGACAGGGTCTGGTCGACGGCGTGCTGTTCACCACTGTGACTAAACGGTCGCGTCCGTTGCACGAGGCACTGGAACGCAACGCACCGGTGGTCATGCTCAACCGCGCGGTCGACAGCGTGGGTGCCGACCAGGTCGTCAGCGACAACGCCGCGGGAGGCGCGGCCGTCGCCGCGTACTTCGTCCAGGCGGGGCACCGCAGGGTGGCCCTGATCGGTGGGCCCGAGTACGCCAGCACCGCAGTCAGCCGCGAGCAGGGGTACGTCGGGGAACTGCTCCGCCGGGGAGTGAGGCTGCCGCCCAGCCGGCGCCAACGCGGCGACTTCACGCACGCCAGTGGTTACGACGCCATGCGGGCCATGCTGAGAAGCCGCCATCCCCCGACCGCCGTCTTCTGCGCCAACGACCTGTCGGCATT
>WHTG01000023.1 GCA_009377835.1 Nitriliruptorales bacterium | reverse complement strand
TCGGGATGGGTCAGGCGCACACCGTGCCGTTCGCCACGGCAATTATCGTCGCCTTCCTGGCCACTGCGATGATCCTGGTCGGTCGGGTGTCATTGGGTCAGGGCATCGTCGTGGCGGCGGTGCTGTGCTCCCCCGCCGTCATGTTCGCGCTGGAGCGGGTCAACATGGACGTCCTGTTGTTCAGCGTCGTGGCGGGCAGCGTCCTGGTGTGGCGTTGGTGGCCGCGACCGGCGGGTGTGCTCAGCCCTGTGCTGTATTTCGTCGCGGCGACCGCCAAGATCTTCCCGGTGGTCGGCCTGCCGGTCTTTCTGTTCACCAGGCGCCGTGACGCGGTACTGACGGCCACGGCGGCACTGGTGGGCTTCGCCGTCTACGCGGCGGCCACCCTGGCCGACATCCGAGTCGTGGCCGGCACCGCCACCCAGGGACAGGCGTACTCCTACGGCGCGCGGATCCTGTTGAGCCGGATTGTCCGGCTGGTCGGTTTCCAACCGGAAACAGGGGCCTCCAGCGCGAAGCAGGCCTTGGCCATCCTTCCCGTGCTGGCGTTGATGGGCCTGCTTGCCCTGTGGGCCTACAGGCGGTTTCCGCGACCCGCCGAGGCAACCTACCGACCGATGCCGTGGCGACTGCTGAGCTTCCTGTTGGGGACCGCCATCTACCTCGGCACGTTCGCCGTGGCGAACAACTTCGACTACCGGCTCATCTTTCTCATCCTCACCCTTCCCCAATTGTTCGAATGGGCGAGCCGGGACGAGGCCGCAACCGCGGATGCCGCACCAACCCAAGAGTGGCAGGCGCTGAGCGCGGTGACGCTGGGGGCCATCGTCATCCTGGTGTGGATCGGCTCGCTGTGGGAGCCGCTGGGCCTGTTCGATGAACTGGCCAGCTGGGCTGTGGCCGGCCTGCTCGGTGCACTTGCCCTCCGGTCGCTGCCGATCGGCGCCGTGGCGCGACCGCAGCCTCGCGGGAGCGTTGAGACCGCCCGATAGCGGTATCTGGTCGGGACCTCGGCTACAAGCCCCGCATCTTGCCCAGGACGGCCGGTACCGTCATCAGCAACAGCTTCAGGTCCGTCTTGAGCCGCACGTTGTTCAGGTAGCGAAGGTCTGCCCGCGTGTGCTCGAGCATCAGGCCCTGGTCGCGCTCCGTGACCTGCCACCAGCCGGTGAGCCCCGGCTTGACCTGGTGCCGTGCGTGCTGCCAGGGCTCATAGCGATGGACCACCGTCGCCAGCTCCGGCCGGGGCCCGACCAGGCTCATCTCCCCCCGCAGGATGTTGATCAGCTGCGGGAGCTCATCCAAGCTCCATTTGCGGAGGAAGCGGCCGAACGGCACGTGCCGTGGGTCGTCATCGCGCTTGTGCGACAGGCGGCGGTCGTGGATGACGTGCTGCTCGCTCCTCGTCGTGCCACGACGATCCGGGTGCATCGTGCGGAACTTGAGCATGCCGAAGGTGACGCCGTCGCGGCCCACCCGCTCCTGCCGGATGAGAATGGGCGAGCCGAGCGTCAGCAGTACGCCGACCGCGATCAGGACGAGGACGGGTGCGGCGACGATGCACAGCACAGCCGCACCGACCCAGTCGATCACCGGTTTGATGCGGCGTTCGTACGTCGTCGGTGTGTGTACCAGGTGCGGTGGCGGCGGGGAGACGTCCCAGCTGTCAGGCGTTCGTACGGCGCGCGGTGTTCGCACAACGCCGGCCTGCGACTCCGCAGCCCAGCCGTCATGTCGTTGCTCCCTGGAGGTTCCCAAGCCCCCGAAGTCCCCCGTGTATTCGTACAGATCCATGCCGGCCCCACCGTCTTCGACGTATCGCGCCACCCCTGGTCCCGCCGTGGTGGTCCCCCGTCACCGGCGGCCCGCACCACCGGTGTTATCCGCACCACGCCGCGCGTTGCGTGCTCATCGTGCCGCAGCCTTCGCACTTCTACAACCGACCAATCCGTGTCATTTCACACCCGAAATCGTCCGCACACATGACTAGTCTGCGGCCCGCTCTTCACCGGTGCGGTCTGCCCCATCTGACCCGGAGCGATCGAGGAACCGGGTCAGCGCAGCGCCAAGGTCCAGGAACCTCGGTCGGTGAAGCCGGCGCGGCGGTAGGCCGCGATTGCGGGCACGTTGTCGGCGCGTACGTGCAATGTCACACCGGGCAAACCGTCAGCCAGCAGGTCACGGGCAATGGCCGCGACCGCACCACTGGTGATGCCGAGGCCGCGGTAGTCGTGGCTGACGAACACGCCTGCGATCTGCGCCCCCCTGTCGCGGCTGTGCAACGACAGGTCGAATTTCGCGACCACGCGGCGGTCGCGTTCGACCACGTACGTCAGTCCGCGGGCGACGCTGTCGGCCATCCTCGCGCGCACGGCGGGCCGCGTGGAGCGCGCCAGTGGCGGGCCCATCTGGTCCTCGACGTGCAGCGCACACGCGAAGTCGGTCAGGATCGGCACGTCCTCGTACGTCGCTCGGCGGAAACCCGACGGGCGGGCCGGTTCGTCCGGCACTGTGCGAACCGTCATGAAGCGTTGCTCACGGCCGTGCGCGCGGCGCCGGAACAGACCTCGCGGATAGCTGTCCAGCAGCGCCTCGGAGATCGAGGCGTCACCGACGAGAACCCGCCAGCCGGCGCGTTCCGCGGCGCCGGCGAACGCCGCGCCCGCACCGGGATCGCCGGCGGGCACCAGCGTGCCCGTGGTTGAGATGTAGAGCACCGCACGGGGTTCGGCCGCAGGCCACACCAGAAACCGTTCGCGTTCGCCCCGGTCCAGCGCATCCAACAGCACCTGGTTCGCGAGAACAGCGTCTGGCCGCTCGAGTCGGCCGAAGTCACGTTCCAACAGCCAGACGGCATGTTGTTCGAGTTCGGGTTTCAGCCGTCCTGCGGGTGGTGCAGCGGGCGCAGCAGTCACCCGGCACCCCCGTGGACGGTCATCGCCGACAATGGCATGTTCGGGTCGGCCTCCACGTCGAGGCCGGTCCGCTCGCCGGCGGCGAGACGGTTCCATCCCGCCGCCGCGATCATCGCGCCGTTGTCGGTGCACAGCGCCGGTGACGGGGCGAGCAGCCGCCGGCCGGCGACCGTGCAGGCGGCGCCCATGCGCTCGCGAAGCCGGGTGTTGGCCGCGACGCCACCGACGATCGTGATGGTCGGCACGTCGTTCGCGTCCGCAGCGGCTATCGTCTTGCGAACCTGGACGTCCACCACCGCCTCCTGGAACGACGCCGCCACGTCGGCGAAGTCGATGTCCTCACCGGTGGCCTGTCGACGGCGCAACTCGCGGACCACGGCCGTCTTCAAGCCCGAAAGGGAGAAATCGAAGGTGCCGTCGTTCGCCAGCGCCCTGGGAAACGATATCGCCGAAGGGTCGCCGTGCTGCGCCAACGCGTCGATCTCCGGACCGCCCGGATAGGGGAGCCCGATGAATCGCGCCACCTTGTCGAACGCCTCACCGGCGGCGTCGTCGATCGTGGCGCCCAACGTGGAGAACCTGCCGTCGGCGGCCAGCAGCACCAGGCTGGTGTGACCCCCGCTGACAATGAGGGCCAGCAGTGGCGGTGCGATGTGACCGAACTCCAGCTGGGTCGCGCAGACGTGACCCTCGAGGTGGTTGACACCGATCAGCGGCAGGTCGTGCGCCAGCGCCAGCGACTTCGCGGCGGCGACCCCCACGAGCAGCGCACCGACCAGCCCCGGGCCGACGGTGACGGCGACGCCCTCGATGTCGTCGTACGTGCAGCCGCCTTCCACCAGTGCGCGGTCCATCACGGGCAGCAACAAGTCGAGGTGAGCGCGCGCTGCGATCTCCGGCACGACACCGCCGTAGGGGCGGTGGCGCTCCACCTGCGAGCCGATAACGTTCGCGCGTACCCGAACCCCGTCCTCGACCAGCGCGACGGCCGTCTCGTCGCAGGAGGTCTCCAGCCCGAGAACCAGCACGGTCAGTCCCGGCCCGTGTCGGCTGGGAGGCCGACACGCTGCTGCACCCACGGCACGTGGAGGTCCGCGGCGCCGCTGTCGCCGCCGGGCCGGGCCAGGCGCGCTGCTTGATGCTGGAGGATGTCGGCGTACGCATCGGAGAGCAGACCGGAGGCCCACATGATCAGAGCGTCCTCGCCCGTCTCCGCGTAGTACCCGGGGCGGACCCCGACGGGTGCGAATCCGAAGGCGGCGTACAGCCGCTGCGCGCCGCGGTTGTTGACACGGACCTCAAGGGTGGCCGCCTCGGCCCCCAGCAGGCGCGCCTCCCTCAGCAGCTGCACCAGCAGGCGGGACGCGATCTTTCGCCGGTGGTGGTGCGGGTGCGCCGCAACCGTCGTGATGTGCGCCTCTCCTACCGCCACCATCACGCCGGCGTAGCCGAGCACGTTCCTGCGGCGGAGGAACGACCGGCTGTTCTCCAGTGCCACCAGATAGGTCCGCGACTTGGGCTGCGCGAGCTCCGACAGGAACAGCGCCGGCGTCCACGGCTTGGGGTAGACCAGCTGCTCGATCGCCATGACACCCCGAATGTGCCGCCGCCGCATCGGCTCCACGACGACGGCCGTCATCGCCTCGCGGGCACGGGCGGGGCCGACGGCGGGCCGGCGAGGACTGGCTACCACTCAGGCGCCCCTGGCCGGCGCGGCCGACCGGCCGCCATGTAACGCCCCCCGGTTCTGCCAGTTGATCCGCGCATCTGCCTTGCGGATGTAGATGGGGCGCAGATCCTCCGGACGTTGCGTCTCCTCTCGTATGAAACGCGGAAGGGCGAGCTCAACCAGTGACTGAGCAGTGGGATACGCCATGGACGACGACCCGACCTCCGCCCCCGTCGACTCGACCAGCGCACGCTGCGCGAGCGCCCCGTCGCCAATGCACAGAACATCGTCGCGGACCGCTTCTATCTCACCGGCGAGCTTGGGCGGCGGGCCGACGCGGAACTCGGTGACCCGTTGTACGCCGCCTGGCGCCGAACGGTAGAACGCCCAGAACAACTCCCCCCGTTTCGCATCCAGGACGCTACAGACCATGCGCCGCGCGTGGCGGACCGGGAAGGCGAGCAGGTCCAACGAGTTCAGGCCCACGACGGGCAGGCGCCTCGCGTGGCCCAGCATCTGCGCTGTCGCGATCCCGACACGCATTCCTGTGAACAGCCCCGGCCCGAGGCTGACAGCGATACCGGCGACCGCATCCATCGGCAGGCGGGCCTGCCTCAGACAGAAGTCAATGGCCGGCACCACGAACTCGCCGTGCGCATTACCTCTGCCCAGGGCGGCACCGGCCAACAGCCCGTTCTCGTTCGCGAGGCAGACGCTGCTGCTGGGTGTGCAGGTCTCGATTCCCAGGACCAGCATCAGGCGGTGTCCCCGTGGCAGCCGTCGAGCCAAGGCTGCAGGTTGTCGCGCAACGTCGCGATGCGCCGCAGCCAGTCCTCGCCCCGCGGCCGTACGACGATGCGCCGTACCTCGTCCCCGTCCGTGGTCGGTGCATCGGCTGGGGGCAGGCGAAACTCGAGTTCCAGGTGGTCGTGCGGCAGCAGGGGACTCATCGCGTCGCCCCATTCGATGAAGGTGACGCGCGTGTTGTCGAAGACCTCCTCGTAGCCGATGTCCACGATGTCCTGGAACGTGTCGAGCCGGTAGATGTCCATGTGGAGGATCGGAATGTCGCCCGGGTACTCGCGCCGCAGCACGAACGACGGACTGGTCACCGCCTGCGTCACGCCGAGTGCCGCCGCTGCCCCCTGCACGAAACACGTCTTGCCCGCGCCGAGCTCCCCGGTCAGCGCGACGACGTCGCCGCGACGCAGTGCCCCGGCGACGCTGGCGGCCAGCTTCCGCGTCTCCTGCGGAGTGCGCGACAGCAGCACAAATTCCGCGGACACGCCCTACGACCTCATTCCACCCACGGCTCCTCCCTCAGCGAGTGTAGGGGCCGCGGACAGGCGCTTCGCGACTCTCTGCAGGAGACAGATCACCAGGAGCACGAGGATCACGACGATGAGGATGACAGACTGCACGCCGACACATCAGGAGCAGAAGGCGAACACCATGGAGAAGGTTTCGGTCGACCACCACGACAACGGCGTGCGGGTCCTGACGTTGCGTGATCCGCAGCGCCGCAACGCGATCGGCGATGTCATGGGCGCCGAGCTCATCGCAGCCGCCGACCGCGTCCGTGCCGACGACGCCGCACGGGCGCTCGTCGTCACCGGTGAGGGAACAGCGTTCTGCGCCGGCGCAGATCTTCCGGCGCTGTTCGGAGACCTCGATCGCGCCGTGACCGACACGCACGACCGCCTGCAGGAGTACTACCGCGCCTTCTTCAGCATCCTCGAGCTGCCGATCCCGACGATTGCGGCGGTGAACGGGGCGGCAGTCGGTGCCGGCCTGAACCTCGCCATGGCCTGCGACATCCGCATCGCGGGACCTGACGCCTCGTTCGGCGCGACCTTCTCAAAGATCGGCTTGCACCCCGGTGGCGGATGCACGTGGTTTCTGGTGCGTGCTCTCGGCGCCGGCCGGGCACTGCACACGCTGTTGCTGGGCGACCCGCTGGACGCCGAGCAGGCTGTGGCATGGGGGCTGGCCGAGGGGCCGTCGGAGGATCCGGTCGCGGCTGCCGTCGCTCTGGCGGCGCGCTTCGCCGCGGTGGAGCCCCGGCTCGCGCGTCACATCAAGCGCAGTGTCGCCATCGCCGTTGAGACCGGCGATCTCGGCGCGACGCTGGAGTACGAATCGTGGGCACAGGCGGCGTCGGCGTCGTCACCGCAGCTGCAGAAGTGGGTCGCGAAGTTCCGCAGCTGACTCAGAGCCGCCGGTTCGATGGCCCGGTTACGGCAGCGGGAGGGCCGGTTCTCCCTCCACAGCGCGGACGGCAGCGCGGATCGCCGCCGCCACCGCCAGCGCGCCGAGGTGTGCCACGAGGTCGACCGACGCCCCGACGCGCTGGGCGCACAGCAGGAACAACGCGTCGCCATCCAGCGTGGTGTGTGCGGGGGACACCGCCCGCGCAATGCCGGAATGCGCCAGGTCCGCAGCGCGCACCGCTTCGTGCTTGGTCATCCTGGCATCGGTGACGAGGCACCCGATGACCGTGCTTTCCAGGATCGGCGGCGGCAGCGGAAGTGCGGCGGCAGGGAACCGGCCGACGTCGGGTGGCGCGCTGCTGCCCGCCAGAAGATCTCCGCGTTCGTCGAGAACGTCCCCCAACGGGTTGACCGCCAGCAATGCGCCGACGGTGATGCCACCGTCACGCACCACGGCCCAACCCTGACCGCCCTTCGCCGCGTACGGCAGTCCGGCGACCTTGCCAACCGTGCAACCCGCGCCGACCCCGACGGACCCCATCGGGGGATCGTCCTCGGTCGCCGACTCACACGCCGCCCAGCCCGCGTCGCGTCCCGGACGTTCGGCACCGTGACGCAGGTCGAACACGATCGCGCCGCCGACGATCGGGATGCGCGCGACGGTCTTGTCGTATCCGATGCCGTGTGCCTCGCACCAGTCCGACACACCGTCTGCGGTCGCAAGCCCGAACGCGCTGCCGCCGGACAGGACCACGGCATGGCACTGCGTGACGTTGCCGTTGGCGCCCAACGCCGCGGCCTCACGGGTACCCGGCGCGCCACCGCGGATGGCGACGGCACCAAGCGATCCCGGCGGAGCCAGCACCACTGTGCACCCGGTGTGTCCCTGGGCAGCAGTCCAGATCCCGACGCGCGTCCCCTCGACACCCAGCGCCATCAGGAGGGCAGCACCCGTCGCGCGAACGCTCTGATGTGAGCGGTGACGTCGGCATGGGCCTCGATGGGGGCCATGTGACCGATGCCTTCCAGGACGGCCAGTTCCGCGTCGGGCAACAGCTCGACCAGGCGGTGAGCCTGTCGCGGCGGTGTCAGCCTGTCCTTGTCGCCGACGATCACCAGTGACGGCACCTTCAGCAGCGGGGCGGCCTCGCGCAGGTCCAGCGACGTGAACATCGGGCCGATCGCCGCCTTGACGTTGTTCGGGCACTCCAGCAGCAGCTGTTCTGTGAACGCAACGTGCGCCGGCGATGCGTCTGCGGTGAGGCCGATGAGTTTCGTCAGCCCGTACGACAGGTCGTTGGACGAGGAGTAGATCAGGTCCGCCGCGCTGGACCGCCGCCCGAGCGCTTGAAAAACGCGGCGTCCAACACGGTTGCCCAACCCCGAGAACGCCGCGACACCTACCGACACGATCCCGCCCGTGATGACTTCGCTGCCACTGGTGCTCATGAACACCGCACCAGCCACACGATCCCCAACCCACTCGGGATACTGGTCGACGTAGGACAGGATCGTCATGCCGCCCATCGAGTGGCCGACAAGGATCACAGCCTGCGCGGTCGGCGTGACCGACTCGACGACGGCCGAGAGGTCCCGTCCGAACGCGCCGATCGAGTAATCGCCCGACACCGCCTCTTCGCTGGCACCATGGCCACGCTGGTCGTAGGTCACGACACGAAACTCGTCCGACAACTCGCGGCGCTGGAAGTGCCATGCCCGATGGGACAACGCGTAGCCGTGGGCCATCACGACGGTCGGAGCGCCCTCTGGTCCGACGATGTCGACGTGCAGGTGGGTGCCGTCGTAGGACTCGACGCGGTGTGCCTCCCCCGGGGCCGGCCGGCGTAGCTCTGGCCAGTCGGGCGCAGTGGTCGGGACCTCGTGGCGAAGCAGCCTGCGCTCTGCTGCCCAGCCCATGGCCGCGCCGCCGGCCGCAGCAGCTGCGAACCCCGCCAGCGCCAACGCGCGGCGTCTCACCACCTGACGTCCCCTACGTACACGCGCGGGACACGCTGCCCGACGCCGCAGACCACCTCGTAGTTGATGGTGTCCAGCCATGCCGCCCAATCGTCGGCGGTCACCTCAGCCGTACCTTCGCGGCCGATCAGTGCGACGTCGTCACCCGCTGCCAGGGGCAGGTCGCCGCCGTCGACCATGAACTGGTCCATGCACACCGTCCCGACGATCGGGACCCTGTGAGCGCGGACCACGGCCTCGCCGCGATTCGAGAGCGCGCGCGTGACGCCGTCGGCGTATCCGGCCGGAATTGTTCCCACGGTGGTCTCCCGCGGCGCGGTCCAGCGCAATCCGTAGCTCACGGCCTCTCCGGCCGCCAGACGCTTCACCAGCGAGAGCCGGGTCCACCACGACAGCGCGGGCCGTAACGCGGTCTTCCCCGCGAGACCGGGTGCGGGCTCCAGCCCGTAGATCGCCAGGCCAGGTCGCACCATGTCGTAGTGGTGCTCGTGCAGGTGCAGCGTGCCCGCCGAGTTGCACAGGTGCGCGAGGTCGTACGCCACTCGCAGCGACCGGGCCAGCCCCAGGGCACGCGCGAACTCCTCGGCCTGGTGGGTGATGAACGGGTTGAACGGTTCGTCCGCTACGGCGAAGTGGCTCCAGATCGCCTCCAGCCGCAATCCCTGGGCGTCGCGCACGAAAGTCAGAGCGTCCTCCCAATCCGCCTGCGGCACGCCGACCCGCCGCATGCCTGTGTCCAGCTTCAGATGGACCGCCACGGGTTCACCCCCGCGTTCGCGCGCCGCCGCCTCGAGGGCCGCCGCATACGGCCGCGAGAACACCGTCGGTGTGAGGGCCGCCGTCAGAAGCTCGTTCACTGCCTCCGGTGGCGGCTCCGTCATCACCAGGATCGGCGTGTCGATCCCGGCGTCGCGCAGCTGACGCCCCTCTTCGGCCAGGGCGACCGCCAGCCAGTCGGCGCCGCCGGCCACTGCGGCGCGGGCGGCGGGGACGGCACCGTGTCCGTAGCCGTTGGCCTTGACGACCGCCATCAGTTGCGGAGCGGCGGCCTGCGTCTTGAGCGCGGCGACGTTGTCGGCAATGGCATCCAGGTCGATCTCCGCCCAGGTCGGCCGTGCGTTCGGCGGCTCCGTCCGCGCGTGGCGCTGGCCCGTCCCGCCTGTCTGGATCCGTGTCGATCCGGTCTGATCTGTCGTCGTCATGCCCGCTCCAGGTCGGCCAGTGCCGCCGGTATAGCAGCCGCCACGTCGAGCGCCGCGACCGACCTGGCAGTCAGCCGCGCTGCGGCAATCCGGCCGGCGAGTCCGTGGATGTGCACGGCAGCTGCAGCAGCGTGGGGTTGCGGATTGCCTGCCGTCGCCGACGCGATCATCCCCGTCAGCACGTCGCCCGTTCCGCCCGTGGCGAGGGCCGCGGTCCCGGTGCCGTTGATCAACGTCTTCCCCTGCGGCGACTGGATGATCGTCCCCGGACCTTTCGCCACGACCTCGGCACGCCAGCGCCGCGCTGCCTCGGCCAGGGTGTTGACACGGTCGGGCCACACCTCCCCTTCGTCCTTGCCGAGCAGCCGGGCGAACTCCCGAGCATGCGGCGTACACACCAACCGGTGTCCCTGCCGCCGCTCGGCGAGCGCATCCCCCTCGCCGCGGAACGCGTTGAGACCGTCCGCGTCGAGGACTGTGTCCACCTCGCAGTCGCGCACGAGTCGTCGCACCAGCGCGACGGTCGGCTCGTCGTGACCGAGTCCCGGCCCGACCGCCAACGCTCCGACCCCGTCGAGCCGTGCGGCGATCTCGTCGAACGCCGCAGCCGGGTCGTCCGGCAGTGCGACCGTCATCGCCTCGGGAACGGCCGACGCGACGACGTCGCGCGTGTGCTGTGGGGTGGCCACCGTCAGCAGTCCCACCCCCATCGCCAGCGCGCCGCGCGCGACCATGATCGCGGCGCCGCTCATCCCCGGCGAGCCGGCGACAACAAGGACGACACCCCGACCCCGCTTGTCGACGGCCGCCGCGGCCGGGGGGACGGCTGCACGGACGTCCGCATCCTCGAGAACCCACGCAGCCGGGGCCGGCGTGTCCTCGTCGCCGGACGTGGTGATCCCGATGTCCGCGACACTCAGGTCGCCGCAGTACCCGCGGGCCGGCCACAGCCACAGGCCCCGCTTGTGCGCCCCCAACGACACGGTCACGTCGGCACCGACCGCGACCCCTTCCACCTGCCCTGTGTCGGCGTCGACCCCGGACGGGAGATCGCAGGCCACAACGGCGACACGCCGGTCCCCTCGTGCGTTGACGCCCTCCACGACCGAGGCATACGGCTCACGCGGCGCCCCGGAGGAGCCGGTGCCGAGCAGGCAGTCGACAATGACGTCTGCGCCGTCCCACGACGGCACGGCCACCAGACGCCCTCCCGCCGCCCGGTAGCGCGCCAACTGCACCCCCGTGTCGTGCGAAAGACCGTCCTCCCCGGCCACCAGGTGGACACGCGCGTCGGCACCCCAGGCCAGCAGGCGGCGCGCTGCGGCGAGGCCGTCACCGCCGTTGTTGCCCTTGCCGCACAGGAACAGGGCGCGCAAGCCGTAGCGCCGCTCACCTGCGGCCACCACGGCCCGCGCAAGGTGACCAGCCGCACGTTCCATGAGCACCAGCGACGGCGTCCCGGAGGCGACGGCACGCTCGTCCATGCCTCGCACCTGTGCAGGCGTGTAGAGCGGGATCACCGCCGCATCGTAGTCGGGGCGCTCTCGGCGACAGCGTTGGCGACCGCGAGCTCGGCGCTGGTGGACAGCGACACGTGCAGCGTCTCGACACCCGCTGCGGCCGCCACACGGGCGGCACCGCCGTGCAGGGTCACAGTGGGCTTGCCCCGCTCGTCGCCCAGCACTTCGATGTCCCGAAACCCGAAGCCGCTGATCCCCGTACCAAGTGCCTTGGCGACAGCCTCCTTGGCCGCAAACCTGCCGGCGAGGCCGCCGTAGCGCAGGTCACCGCAGCGGGTGAGGCAGGTGGCGCGTTCGCGTTCGGTGAACAGCCTGGCCAGCAACCCCGGGGTGCGCTCCAACGCGGCGCGAACGCGGCTGATCTCGATCGCGTCGACACCGATGCCGACGACCGCCACCCCTATTCGACCGTGACGGTCTTGGCCAGATTGCGGGGCATGTCCACATCGCGCCCCAGTGTGGTTGCGATGTGGTACGCCAGGAGCTGCAGCGGCACCACCGTCAGTATCGGGTAGAGCAACTCGTGGGCGTCGGGCACGTACATCACGTGGTCGGCGTGCTCCTTGATCTCCGTGTCGCCTTCGGTCGCCACGACGAGTACGACGGCACCGCGCGCCTTCACCTCCTGGATGTTCGAGACGACCTTTCCCCGGACGTGGCCGCGGGTCGCCAGCGCGACAACGGGACCGCCCTGATCGATCAATGCGATCGGACCGTGTTTCATCTCCCCCGCGGCGAAGCCTTCGGCGTGGACGTAGGCGATCTCCTTGAGCTTGAGCGCACCTTCGAGCGCAATGGGTAGCCCGACGTGACGGCCGATGAACATCACGTATTCGGCGCCCGCGAACGTACGCGCGAGCTCGGCGATCGCGGGTTCCTGCTCGAGCACCTGCTCGATGAGCGCCGGCAGCATCTCCATCCGAGCGAGGTGGTCGCCGCACTCGTCGGGAAACAGCGACCGCCGCAGTTGCGCCAGGTACAGCGCAAGCACGTCCAAGGCGACGATCTGCGTGGTGAACGCCTTTGTCGAGGCCACAGCGATCTCGGGTCCCGCACGCGTGTAGAGGACGACATCGGCCTCACGCGCAAGGGTTGAGCCCACGACGTTCGTGATCGCCACCACCTTCGCCTGCTGGTTGCGGGCGTGCGTGGCCGCGGCGATCGTGTCTGCCGTCTCGCCGGACTGGCTGATGGCGACCACCAGGGTGTGAGGGGTGAGAATCGGATCCCGGTAGCGGAATTCACTGGCGATCTCGACCTCGACCGGCAGGCGCGCCCAGTGCTCGATCGTGTACTTCGCCACCATGCCCGCATGCATGCTCGTGCCACACGCCACGATATAGATCTTGTCGACGTGTGCGAGGTCACCCTCCACGGCGGCCCCACCGCGCAGCTCGTCGACGGCGATACGGCCCTCGCCGTTGACCCGCCCCAGGAGCGTCTCGTGAACGGCCCGTGGCTGCTCGTGGATCTCCTTGAGCATGAAGTGGTCGTAGCCCTGCTTCTCCGCCGCCGAAATGTCCCAGTCCACCGTGTAGTGGTGCGCTTCGGCCGGATATCCCTCGAGATCGGTGATCGTGATGCCTCCCGGGGTGAGCACCGCGATCTGGTCGTCGAGCATGGCGGAGATGTCCCGCGTATGCGCGATGAGCCCGGCGACGTCGCTGGCGAGCAGGCTCGCCCCCTCCGCGTGTCCCAGCACCAGCGGCGCCTCGCGGCGGCTGGCGACGAGGGTATGGGGGTCGTGACGATCGAGCACGGCTATCGCGAACGCGCCCTCGATCCGCTTCATCGCAGAGCGAACGGCGGAGGCGAGGTCGCCGCCCTGTTCGTCGCGGATAGCACCGATCAGGTGGGCGATCACTTCGGTGTCCGTCTCGGACCGGAACACGTGACCGGCCGCCTCGAGCTCGGCCTTGAGTTCCGCGAAGTTCTCGAAGATCCCGTTGTGGATCAAGGCGAGGTGTCCCACGGCGTCGGTGTGCGGGTGCGCGTTGGGGTCGTTCGGCTCCCCGTGGGTGGCCCACCGCGTGTGACCCAGCCCGGTGGTCCCGTGGATCGGCCGGCCTTCGAGAGCGCCGCGGAGCCGGTCGAGTCTCCCGGCCCGCTTCACGATCTGCAGTTCGCCGGCATGGTCGATGACCGCCACACCTGCCGAGTCGTAGCCGCGGTACTCGAGCGTGCTGAGGCCCTGCACCAGCAGGGGGAGGACGTCTTCGGGGCCTGTGTAGCCGATGATCCCGCACATGCCGCCAAGCCTATCCCCGGGTGCCCCCCCATCGCCTCTCCCGGCGACCCGTGGCGACGGGTCCTAGGAGGGCGGCTCGCCGGTGCCGTCGGTGGCGCCGTCGTCCATGCCCTCGTCCGGTGGTGCCTGGCTGCCCAGCGGCGGCAGGAGGAACGGCTCGTCGCCGGGATCGATCGTGCCGCCACCCTCCTCGAGGTGGGGGCTGATCCCCTTCTCGGCGGGCGGTGCGTCGCCGGCGCCGCTGTGGTGGTCCTCGATGAACACACCGAAGACGTCCTCATCGAACTCGTCACACATCTGCCGGTGGTTCCAGGCGACATAGGCGAAGTTGGCCTGGTCGGGCAGCTCCCCGTCCCAGGGGGACACGATGATCTTGGGGAACTTGCCGTCGATCTGCTCCTGTGCGTACTCCTTGAACGCCGTGACGTGATCCTCCGGCGCGGCGTCCGTGTAGTAGCCCAGCACGTAGCCGTGCTCCAGGTTGTGCACCAGCGCGCGCTCGTCCATCAACTCGTCGTACACGCCGGTCATCAGCCAGTTGCCGAAGTGCTGCCCCGACGTCGCGGGGCGGTCGGGGTAGAGCGCCTCCGGTGGCTGCTGGGCCAGCGACTGTCCGTCGAGGTGACCGGCGCCCGCGTCCTCGAGGTTCTGAACCTCCGTGCACCCGAGTTCGTCAAGCTTCTCCTGCACGCTTGCCAGGCGTGCCGCTTCACGGTTGCGCTGATTCTGCTGCTGCACGACGTACGCGCCGACCAGGGCCGCGAGCACCGCCCCGAGAACGACGAACGTCAACAGCCGCGCCCGGCGCGCACGCGCCTGGGCGGCGCGCTGCTGGGCGAGCTTCGCCTCACGGCGCTGCTTTTGACGTTCCCGCTTGCTCATATTCTCGGATGACGACACGGCGGCACAATCCTCTTCGTCCCTGGGAGGCGCCGAGTCTAGCCAGGCACGGCAGGGCGGCCCGCCTGCAGGGTCGTGCCGTCACCGGCCCGCTCCCACCGCACCCGCAAGCCCATGTCCGCCAGCACCGCGGCCGCCAGGCCGCTGTGGAAGTCATCCCCCGCCCGAAGTCTGTCGGGAGGCCCGATCCCGACGATGTCCGCCTCCGGCGCAACCCTCCGCACAAGGGCGAGGTCTTCGGGCGTGACGCCCCCAGCCCAGCGCGCCGGCCAGTCCTGCGCAAGGGCCGCGGCGAGCATGCCGCGTCCGCGGGCGAACAGATCCTGGTCGATGTCACGCACGAGGTCTGTCGCACGCCCGCGGTCGGAGCGGTCGTGGGCAAACCCCCGCACGATCACAACGGGAATCCCCTGCGCCTTCGTTCGCACCAGATCGGCGGCAGCGGCCAGCTCGTCCGCCACGGCCGTCACCGTGGCGTCCAGCGTCGCCCCCTGGCGGTCGCGTCCCCCGCGTTCGTCGCGCAACGGCGACAACCCCGCCAGGCCGATCGCAACATCAGTCTGACCCACGCGCCACGGGCGGCCGAACGTGTCGGCGACGATGACGGCGACAGCGACACCGCCGGCCGCGAAACGGTCTCGCAGGCCGCGCGCGCTCGCATCCGGATCAACCGGCAGCAGCGACACCATCCCGGCCTCGACGTTGGACGCGTCGACCCCGGCGTTGGCGCAGACCAGACCGTGGTGGGTCCGCACGATCAGGACCCACGGTGACTCCGCAACTATCGCCACCGCTTGTTCCCGCGCGATCCGGCGGCGCGATCCCGCGGCGGGCTCGCCGGCCGCCGGACGCACGAGCGCCCCCTCCGCCTTCGAGACGACCTTCTGCGACACGACGACGATGTCGCCGTCCTGCAGTGACGCGTGCGCGAGTACGGCGGCGGCGATGTCGTCGCCCGGGCGGATCTCCGGCAGGCCCATGACAGGCAGCAGCGTGATCGGTGTCACAGGTCCGCACCCGTCATCTCGTCAGGGCGAGTGCCGTCTTCGCCACATCGGCGGCGACACCGGCGTCGCGCATGATGGTGTCAGTGACGGCGACATCGATACCGAGCGCCCGAATCGGATCCGCGAGCTGTGCATCAGCCTGGTCGATCACCCACGCGTCGAGGAAGTCACGGTAGTAGGTGGCGACGCCGACACACGACACCTCGACCCCCTCGGCCGGCAGCAACCGGTCTGCCATCCCGCGCACGACCCGGCCGCCGACGATCGGTGAAATACCGACGACAGGCTTGCGCCGCAACAGCTCTCGAATGCCCGGGACGGCCAGGATCGTGCCGATGGAGACAACCGGATTGGATGGACACAGCACGACCACGTCGGCGTCCAGCAACGCGTCGATGACGCCCGGAGCCGGCTGGGAGGCCGCACCGCCACGCAGCTGAACCGACCGCACGGGGGGCCGCGCGCCTTCCTGCACCCACCAGCGCTGGAAGTGCAGCTCGCGGCCGTCGTCGGTGGTGACGACGGTCGCAACCGGATCGTCTGTCATGGGCAGGAGGTCAATCGGCAGCCCCCAGGCCCTGGCGATGCGGGAGGTCACCGACGACAGCGGCTCCCCGCTGCGCAGCGCGTCCGTGCGGAACAGGTGGGTCGCCAGATCCCGGTCCCCCAGCGTGAACCACGGCTCGACGCCGTAGCGGTCGGCAAGTTCGGTTGCGACGGTCACAGTCTCGCCGGCGCGGCCCCACCCCTGCTCGGGGTGGACACCCCCGCCCAGGGTGTATGTGATCGTGTCCAGGTCCGGACTGATGTGCAGCCCGTGCAGTTGAAGATCGTCACCCGTGTTCACGACAGCGGTCACGCGCGCGGGGTCGACCACGCGTATCAGGCCGCGAAGGAATCTCGCGGCGCCGACGCCGCCCGCCAGGGCCACCACGTCCATGGCTCAAGCCTAGGACGCGGACGGTGGTCCTAGAATGTGTCCCTCTCGCGTACCACCTCGCGGGATGTCCCCGTGGTCGAGGTACGCCGCGGACGCCAGACGGCCAGCTCCAGGATCGCGCCGATGATTCCCACCACCATCAAGATGATGCCAACCACGTCGAGGCTGATGCCGGGGGCCTCCCACGACACCGCGAAGGCGAGAATCGCGCCCACCGCGATGAGGGTCATTGCTGTCCCCAGATACATGCGTTCGCTCCTTGGCCAGTTCCCGTCGCGCTGGGACAACCCCAGCCACCGTCCAATCGTGCCCACTTGAAGCACTCGGAAACGGCATTCACCTACCCGTTCGGCCCGTCCGGCGCCGCGATCCCCCGACGCATGGCCCGATCCGATTGCCCCCAGGGACCGAGCGGGAGGTCGACCGCCTAGCATGGCCGCGATGACCGAGCGGGAGGTCGACCGCCTAGCATGGCCGCGATGACATTGAACCTGCCGGCCCGGACACCCAACGGTCTGCGGCGGGCGCTCGCGCGCGCCGACGCCGGCAAGACGCTGGACGCCGACGAGGCGACCCTGCTCCTGTCGGCGCGTGGCCCCGCGCTGGACACCCTTGCCGGGATCGCCGCGCGCATTCGCGACGCGGCGCACGGGCAGCGCGTCACGTACAGCCGGAAGGTGTTCATCCCAC
The DNA here is from genome assembly GCA_009377835.1 of Nitriliruptorales bacterium. GTDB lineage: Bacteria > Actinomycetota > Nitriliruptoria > Euzebyales > Egibacteraceae > WHTG01. The sequence continues at coordinate 7,854 of WHTG01000023.1, read as the reverse complement.
TGACACACCTGTGCCGCGACAGTTGCGGCTACTGCACGTTCGCGTGGCCGCCCAAGGGCGATCTCCCCGCGTTCCTGTCACCCGACCAGGTGGTGCAGATTGCTCGCGACGGCGCGGCTGCCGGGTGCAAGGAGGCGCTGTTCACGCTCGGCGACCGCCCCGAGAAGCGGTATCCCGCAGCGCGCGAGTGGCTGGCGGCGCGCGGCTACGACACGACGCTGGAGTACCTGCGTTCGGTCGCCATCCAGGTCATCGAGGAGACGGGTCTGATCCCGCATCTCAATCCCGGTGTGATGTCCTGGTCGGAGCTGTCCACGCTCAAGCACGTCGGCGGGTCGATGGGGCTGATGCTGGAGTCGTCCAGCGCTCGGCTGGCCGGCAAAGGCCTGCCCCACCACAACGCCCCCGACAAAGAGCCCGCGGTCCGGCTGCGGACGCTGGAGGACGCTGGGCGGCTGTCCGTCCCTTTCACCACCGGGATGCTGATCGGCATCGGCGAAACCGACCGCGAACGCGTCGAGACGCTGTTCGCCATTCGTGGTGTCGCACTGCGCTACGGCCACATCCAGGAAGTCATCGTCCAGAACTTCCGCGCGAAGCCCGATACGGCGATGCGCGAGCATCCGGAGCCGACCGAGGACGAACTGATCGCAGCGGTAGCCGTCGCGCGTCTGCTCCTGCCGACGCGCGTGCACCTGCAGGCCCCGCCGAACCTGTCTCCTGACGCGATCACGCGCATCATCGGTGCGGGCATCGACGACTGGGGCGGCGTGTCTCCCGTCACGCCGGACCACGTCAACCCGGAACGGCCGTGGCCGAACCTGGACGACCTGGCCCGGCGAACTGCGGCAGCAGGACACACGCTCAGGGAACGCCTGTGCGTCTACCCCGAATACGTCCGCCGACCAGATCCCTGGCTCGCCGGCCGCATGCGGCCGATCGTGCTGAGCCTGTCGGACGGGGAAGGCCTGGCCGTGGAAGGCCTGCGGCCCGCCGGTCGCGCCTGGCAGGACCCCGACACCGCGCCGGCCGGCGGTGACGACGACCGGTGGCGCGACGCCGTCGCCGGACAGGGCGTCACAACGCTCAGGCGTGAAACGTCGCTGCGCCACGATGCTCGCGACGTCTACGGCGACACACGCGCGATCGCCGAGGATCTCGGCGTAACCAGTCACGCGAACCGCCGCACGCACAGTGCCGTGCGCAGCGACATCCTGGCCGTGCTGGAACGTGCGCTCGGCGGCGTCGCCCCGACGGTCGACGAGGCGGCCCTGTTGTTCGAGGCCGAGGGTGCGGAGCTCGAGGCGCTGTGCCAGACGGCTGATGCCGTACGCGCCCAGCGTTGCGGTGACGTCGTCACATATGTGATCAACCGCAACATCAACTTCACGAACATCTGTTACACGGGATGCAGGTTCTGTGCGTTCGCGCAGCGACGCGACGACCCGGACGCGTACTTTCTCTCACTGGAGCAGATCGCCGACCGCGCGTCCGAAGCGTGGGACGCGGGCGCCACGGAGGTGTGCATGCAGGGCGGGATTCACCCCGACCTCGGCGGCGACTACTACTTCGACCTGGTCCGCGCGGTGAAGCAGCGGGTGCCCCAGATGCACGTCCACGCGTTCTCGCCGATGGAGGTGGTCAACGGCGCCACGCGGCTGGGGATCAGCGTCCGCGAGTTCCTCCAGGAGGCGAGGGCCGCAGGCCTGGACACCATCCCGGGAACGGCGGCGGAGATCCTCGACGACGAGGTCCGGTGGGTTCTGACGAAGGGGAAGTTGCCCGCGGACGCGTGGGTCGACGTGGTGATGACCGCCCACAGCCTGGGGATCCGGTCGTCGTCGACCATGATGTTCGGCCACGTTGACCATCCACGGCATTGGGCGGCGCACCTGGACCTGCTGCGGTCGCTGCAACAGCGCAATGCCGATGCCGGTCGCGCCGGCTTCACGGAGTTCGTGCCGTTGCCCTTCGTCCACCGGCAATCGCCCATCTACCTCGCCGGTCTCGCCAGGCCGGGGCCCGGCTTCGACGACGTGGTGCGCGTACACGCGGTCGCCAGGTTGGTGCTCCAGGGACTCATCGACAACATCCAGCTGTCTTGGGTGAAGGTGGGGCTCGAGGCCGCGGTTCGCCTGCTGCAGTCCGGTGCGAACGATCTCGGAGGGACGCTGATGGACGAAACCATCTCGCGCATGGCGGGCTCGGACCACGGTGTACGGCAGGACCCCGAGACATTGCGCGCTGTGGCAACCACCGCAGGCCGCGTTCCTGCCGAGCGCACGACGGACTACGGCCGCATCGAGCCGGAAGGCATCCGGTACCGTGTAACGGCGAAGGGGACCGCATCGTGACCGATCAACCCACCACCAGCTGTCCCAACTGCGGCGCGGGCTCGCCGGCCCAGGCGACGTTCTGCGCGACCTGCGGCACCCCTCTGACCGCATCGTCACCGCGTGGCGGTGCATCGCCTCCGGCATCGGCGGACGAGAGCCGCATGTGGGCAATGGGCGCGCACCTCAGCGCAGTCGCCGGCGCGGTGATGGGAGGTCTGCCGGCATTCGTCGGGCCACTGGTCGTGTGGCTCATCCGGCGCGAGAACGACCCGTTCGCCGCCGAGCACGGCCGGGAGGCGCTCAACTTCAACCTGACGATCCTCCTCGTCGTCTTCGCCGGTATGCTCCTCGGACTCCTCACGATCGGCCTCGGGTTCATCATCGTCGGGCCTGTGCTCCTCATCCTGGGCGTCTTGTGGTTGATCTGGACCGTTCAGGCGACGATCGCGGCATCGAACAGGCAGCCGTACCGGTACCCGCTGACGATCCGGTTCATCAGCGCTTGAAGCGCGTCCCAAATTTGGGTGCCGGTACGTTGAGGTGATGGTTCAGGGCAAGGCCGACCGCCGCTTCCGGCCGCTGGTGCAGCGCTTCGCAGACCTCTTCCGGCGCCCGCACCACGGAGGCGGCGCAGTGGCTGTTTATTGGCGCGGGCCACATCACGTTGCGCCAACTGCTCAGCCACCAAGCCGGGTTGCACCGCATCCGTGGCGTCGTGCCGACCGCCGAGGAGCTGCTGGACCATGTCAACGTCACGGACCTGATCGCGGCGCAGGTCCCCCACCGGCCGGACCGTGGCGGCACCGGGTACCACGGCTTCACCTTCGGATGGCTCGTGGCCGGGCTGGTGAAGCAGGTGACCGGGATGGGGTTGCGGGAAGCCGTCGAGGTGGAGCTGTCGAAACCACTGGGACTGGACGGCTTCTGGATCGGCGCCCCCGAAGCCGAATGGCACCGGGTCGCGCAACTGTTCCCGCCGACGCCGAAGGTGCTCAGGGCGGAGCGGTTCGCCGCCCGCGCGGAGCGGTATTCGACGACGCGGTACCTGGCGGAGGCCCTGATCGTCGACGGCTGGGAACGGCTGGTGTTCGACGACCCGGCCCGTCGAATCCTGGGCGCCGAGATGCCAGCGGCCAACGGCGTCTTCACCGCGCGGGCGCTGGCGAAGATGTACGCGGCCCTGGCCACCGACGGCAGCGTCGACGGTGTTCAGGTCCTGTCGCCGGAGACCCTGCGCGAGGCGGGACGCGTGCAGAACCGGTCACGTGACTACGTGCTGGGACTGCCGATGCGCTGGAGACTGGGATACCACCAGGCCTTCACCGCCGGCCGCCCCGCATGGAAGGCCTTCGGCCACTTCGGGTACGGCGGTTCGGGGGCGTGGGCCGACCCGGAGACGGGCCTGTCGCTGGCGTTCGTCACGAGCCGGTTGGGCAGTGTCACCACACCAGTCGGCGATACCAGGCTGCCGCGAATCGGGGCGGCCGCGCTGGGTGTTGTCCGCCAGCTCGACGGTGTGCTGCCGGCTAGACACCGTCGGTCGTGGGCAGGTCGGCCGCATTCCAGGCCGACATCCCGCCGAGGACGTTGACGACGTCGTCCCGGCCGGACGCGTGCAGCAGGCTGATCGAGACGGACGACCGGAAGCCGCTGCCGCAGACCACCGCCACCGACCCGGCCGGCACCTCGTCCAGACGCCCGGGCAGTTCCGCGCCCGTGATGAACGTCGCCCCTTCGATGTGCCCTGCTGCCCATTCTGCTGGCTGTCGCACGTCGAGCACACGCAGATCGCCGAGCCGGTCCCGCAGCTCGTGCACCGTGATCTGCTCGACCCGTTCGAGTGATTTCGCGGCGGTGCGCCACGCGTACATCCCGCCCGCGAGCCATCCTGCCGGTGGCGGATACCCGATCCGCAGCAGATGCCAGGTTGCGGCGACCAGGTCCGACGGGTCGTCGAGAACCAGGAGGGCGCGGGCGTCTTCCGGCAGTGCCGTACCGACCCAGGTGGGAAACGACGAGCCGAGTCCGACATTCAGCGCGCCCGGGATGTGTCCGCCGCCGAAGGCCTCGGCTTGCCGCGTGTCGACCACCACCGCACCGGGGGCGGACACAGCCCTCTCGAACGCGTCGGGGAGGAGCGCCGGCGGTTCCGGCAGCACCCCCAGGGCGGCGACGCCGGTCATGTTCTGCGCCCGCATCCGCCGCCAGTACGGCGGCACTGCCGGCAGGTTCTCCAGCCGCAGGCAGTCAGTCACCGGCTCGCCGGCGCGGTCCAGTTCCGCGAGTACCGGGTTCGTGCGCCGCTCGTAGCCGACCGTGGTCGACAACCGGCTGCCGATGTTCGCGCCGCACAACGATCCTGCGACGTGCGTCGGCCACACCTCGACGTGGTCAGGCAGCGTCAGGATCTTGGCCTGCAGCGTCTTGCAGAAGGCCCGCGCCGCGGCGCGGGCCTCGTCCTCGCCGCCCAGGAGGTCGGGCCGCGCGAGGTCGCCGACGAGCAGCGCACCGCCTGACAGCAGCAAGGCGGCTTCGTCGCCCGCCTCCCGGTCGTGCAGCAGGAGGCTGATGTGCTCGGGCGTGTGCCCGGGCGTGTGGAGGACCTCCACACCCACGTCGCCCAGGTCGAGGACCTCTCCGTCCTTGATCGGCCGGTGTTCGTACCCCAGCTGTGCTTCCGCCGATCCCAGCAGCTGCACATTGGACCGGGCAGCGAGTTCCGACAGGCCCGACAGGTAGTCGTTGTGCCCGTGGGTGTCGACCGCGTGGGTGATGCGCAGTCCTTGGGCGCGGGCGGACTCGAAGTACCCCCCGACATCGCGTCGAGGGTCCACGACCAGCGCCTGCCCGGTAAAGGTGTCCCCCACGAGGTATGACGCGTGGCCGAGGGCTTCGAGATGGAACTGCCGGAAGAACATCTGGTGGGACCTTACCGAGGCGAGACAGCTCGTGCGTGTTCGCCGGGATGTCGGCGGAACCGCCGGTGACCGCCGGTGGCTGACGCTGCCGCGGCTACTGTCCACCCCACGGTGTCAAGTGCCACGTCGCATCGGCAAGTACGGCTTGGCCGCCAAGACTCGGGTGGAAGTAGTCGAGCTTGCTCACGTGCGAGCGGTTGAACGAATAGTTGAAGACTGCATTCCCGTCGAATCGGCAGCGCCTGTACTCCGCGCACACCTGGGCAAGCACCTCGTTCAGCGCACGGACGCGGGTGAGCACCTGTTGGCGCTGCGCCTCGGTGCGCGAATTGGACAGCAGCGACTGGCAGATGCGTGCCGTCGACCACACCCATTCCGCAGTGGCGTGTCCGTCGTACAGCTGCCACAAGTGATAGACGTTCGGGATGCTCGCCACGAAAACGTGCGCCCTGGGGATGCCTGCCCGCAACGTGTCCATCGTTGACGCGAACTGTGAGCGGAATGCAGCGACGCTCGTCATGGAATCGATCGATGACGTGCAGACGTCGTTCGCGCCCATCAAGACGGTCACGTACTGCGCTTTCCGCTCGACGGCACGAGCAGCCTGCGAGGGGGCGTCGCTCATCTTCGCACCCGCCCGGGCAACGTTGTGGTTGTTGCCGGCAAGCTTCGGGTTCAGGGTCCGCAGCCGCTCGTAGTGGCTGCGGACGCCGTCCCACGACGCCCCGCCCGTCGTCCATGAGTTCCCGGGGTGGTCCCCGTACCAGCAACACACATCCGTCGCACGCGTGATCGAGTCCCCGATGGCGGCCATGCGCGCCGGTGCGGACGGCGCAGCGACGGCCGCACCAGGGGTGAGCGACGCCACAACGGCGGCGATGACGACGGTCAGCAGCACGTTCGTGCGCATCGCGAGCTCCTCGTCTAGCGTCGCCGGGCGGCGTCCGGCGGTCGCAGGCGTGATGCCCACAGGACGGACAGTTCACACGACACGCACTCCGTGAGCCGCACACCCGATCCCCACCGCCGCTCAGGCCGGCGCCAGTTCCTCCGCCACAACCTTCGCCAGCCGCTGCGCGATCTCCGTCGCACGGCCTTCGGAGTCCGCTTCCACCATCACGCGAACCAGCGGCTCGGTGCCGGAGGCTCGAACCAGAATCCGGCCCGCACCATCCAGGGCGCGCTCCTCTTCCTGCACCGCCTGCCACAGTGCCCAAGCATCGTCGAGGCGTTCGCGATCGACCTGCCCGACATTGACCAGCACCTGTGGCAGGCGGCGCATCACGGTTGCGAGTTCCGCAAGCGGCTTGCCCGTGGCGGCCAGCGTCTCCAGCAGGTGCACCGCTGTCAGCACACCGTCGCCCGTGGTGCTGTGGTCGAGCATGATGACGTGCCCGGACTGCTCGCCGCCGATGGGGTGGCCGCCGGCCCGCATTGCCTCGAGAACGTAACGGTCGCCGACCCTCGTCTCCACGACTTGGATCCCCAGGCGCCCCATGGCCTGCTTGAAGCCCATATTCGTCATCACGGTGGTGACAACGGATTCCAGCCCCCGCTCTCGGTGCAGCCGTTCCGCGAGTATCGCCAGGATCGCGTCCCCGTCCACGACCGTCCCGGTACGGTCCGCGGCGATCAGACGGTCGGCATCGCCGTCGTGGGACAGGCCGATGTCCGCGCCGTGCTCCACGACCGCGCGTGCCACCACGTCCGGATACATCGAGCCACACCGCTCGTTGATGTTCAAGCCGTCGGGTTCGGCGTGAATGGTCACCACGTCGCACCCGAGCCGCCGCAGCAGCGGCTCGGCCACGGGGGACGCGGAACCGTGCGCGCAGTCCACCACGACCCGCAGGCCGGACAGGGTGCCCGTCACAGTCTCCGCGAGGTGATCCACGTACCGAGCGAGGAGGTCGTGTCGCTCCCAGAGCCGACCGATGTGAACACCCACCGGCCGATCCTCATCGAGTCGCTGCAGCAGCTCCTCGACACGCTCCTCCTCCGCGTCGGTCAGCTTGTAACCATCGGAGCCGAAGAACTTGATCCCGTTGTCGGGCACGGGGTTGTGGCTCGCCGAGATCATGGCGCCTGAATCGGCACCGAGCTCGACGGTCAGGAACGCCACCGCAGGCGTCGGCAGCACCCCGATGGCCGTGACGTCACCGCCGGCCGACGTGATTCCGGCGACGAGCGCCGCCTCGAGCATCTCGCCCGACGCCCGCGGGTCGCGGCCGACGACAATGTGCGGTCGGTCGTTGCCCTCCTCCCGCAGGGTGCGTACAACGGCACGGCCTAGCCCGACGGTGAACTCGGGGGTCAACTCGGCGTTGGCCACGCCGCGTATCCCGTCGGTGCCGAACAGACCCGGCATCGCCGGCCGGCGATCAGCGCTTGCTGTACTGGGGCGCCTTGCGGGCCTTCTTAAGGCCGTACTTCTTGCGCTCCGTCTCGCGGGCGTCCCGGCGCAGCAGCCCCGCACGCTTCAGCGGAGCGCGCCGCTCAGGGTCATCGCCCTCGAGCGCGCGCGCGATCCCGTGGCGCAGCGCGCCGGCCTGACCCGCGACACCGCCGCCGTGGATGCGCGCGACGACGTCGTACTGGTT
>WHTG01000087.1 GCA_009377835.1 Nitriliruptorales bacterium | reverse complement strand
TCGTTCACGCGCATCCGGACGACGAATCCTCCAAAGGGGCCTCCACGATGGCGCGGTACGCCAAGGAGGGGTACCGCGTTTCCGTCGTGACACTGACCGACGGCGGGGCGGGAGAGATCCTGAACCCGGCGATGGATCGGCCCGGAGTGCTGGACCGCATGGTCGACGTTCGCAAGGAGGAGTTGGCGCGGGCGCTCGAAGTTCTCGGCGTCAAGGATCATTTCGACCTCGGCTATCCGGACTCCGGATACGTCGAGGACTTCAAGGGCGACGGCAGCCTGCTGGCGCCCGATTGCTTCTTCAACGTCCCCTCCGACGAGGTCACGTGTCGCCTGGTGGAGATCGTGCGGCGCGAGCGGCCGGACGTCCTGATTACGTATCCCGAGGGCGGCGGATACCCGCACCCGGACCACATCAAGTGCCACGACGTCACCGTGGCCGCGTTCGAGGCCGCCCCCGACGGGGACGCGTTCCCCGGCGCGGGCGCGCCGTGGCAGGTGCGCAAGCTGTATTACTCGGGAGTGTTCAACCGCCGCAAGGTCGAGATCCTGCACGAGGTGTGCCTCGAGCGCGGCATCGAATCCCCCTTCACCGGGTGGCTGGAGCGATGGGATCCCGACGAGGTCGACCCGTCCACGACGCACGTGGACGTCAGCGACTACCTGACACAGCGCACGCAGGCGCTGCTCGCACACGCGACGCAGATCGACCCCGAAGGACTGTGGTTCAAGGTCCCCGACGACGTCGTGCGCGAGGTCTATCCCTTCGAGGACTTCGAACTGGCCCGCAGCACCATTTCGCCGGACATCCCGGAGTACTCGTTGTTCGCCGGGTTGGAATGACTCACGCGCGCCGCCGCGCGATGTAGAAGAAGCAGTCGCGCCTGGTCTGCTGCACGGTCGTCGTCAGCATGACCGGGGTGACGTCCTCGGTGACGATCAGCGACCCGTCGTGGAGTTCGAAGAACCGGTCCGTGGTTTCACGGCCGCGCATGTCGGTGACCAGGAGCGGCATCGCGGCCCCGGGTGGAACGAGGCCGAGTTCCGTCCCTGCCAACACCATGCCGAAGTTGTAGTGGTCCATGCCGGGGTGCAGGACCAGGTCCAGGTCCTCCGTGAGGACGCCGCCGAACGCAAAGCGGACCTCGGGTCGCACGACGATGCGATGCTGCATCTCGAAAACGCGGCGTGGACCGGCTCCCGCCTCCTCGAACGACGCCAGCCGCAGGAATCGGCGCAATGCCGAGGCGGCATAGGCGTGGTTCTCCTCGAGCGCAGGCAACCCGCACTCCACCGACACCGCCGGACAGATCGGGGAGAGAACCTCCATCAGGGTGTGGGCCCTCATGGGCCAGCGCAGGATCGTGTCAGCCATGGCTCCCGCGAGCCGCAGGGCGTCCTCGGTCGGGTCGGGAGTGATCGCGTAGTAGGGGTTGAGACCGGTGTTGTTGTGGATGTCGACAGCTGCCTCCAGGTCGAGTTCGCGCAACACCTCGAACACAGCGTCGGAGCAGCGCCGCATCCGTGTGGTCGGCGCGGCCAGTCCCCACGTCCGGTTGAAGTCCTCTTGGCCGTCGAGGTACCGGTGCGCGAACCATCCCTCCTGGTGCGCCGCGCGAACGTTGCCGATTAACACCCAGAGGTCGAACGGGTAGTGATCGCCGTTGCGCAGCATGCCGATCACCGCGCGGTAACCCGAATCCTCGTTGCCGTGCAGCAGGCAGGACACAAAGCGGACGGTGGGATGGGTCTCGGTCCCGGGGATGCGGATCAGTGTGGGCTTGCGCAGCGCCACGAGAACGTCCTCGTCGGTGCCCGCCAGGATGGGCTTAAGCTCGTCGTATCCGTCGAAGCGCAGGTACAGGTCCAGGTCCGTGAGCATCGGGCGGGAGGGTATCCCGTGCATCGTGGGCCTGGCCGATGCGCCGGACTGCCCAGCCTGAGATGATCTGCGTGGAGCGGTGACTGGAGGGAACGACGTGAACATCCTGTACACGACGGAGGCCACGGCGACCGGCGGGCGCGAGGGGCGTGTGCAATCGGCCGACGGTCACATCGACATGCACCTGAGCCTGCCGAAGGAACTCGGCGGACCCGGGGGAGCCGGGACGAACCCGGAGCAGCTGTTCGCGGCGGGCTACGCCGCCTGCTTCGACAACGCCATGATTCTGGTCGCGCGTCGTATGAAGCAGTCGACAGCCGGATCCCGCGTCACCGCCAGGGTCGGCCTCGGTGTTCTTGGCGGAGGGCGTTTTGGCATGGATGTCGCGCTCGACATCGTGCTGCCGGACCTCGAGGCGGACCAGGCGGAGGCACTGGTCGAGGCCACACACAAGGTGTGTCCCTTTTCCAACGCGATCGTGGGAAATATCGACGTGGCGCGCAACGTCCTGCCGCCGTCTGACGTCCTCTAGCCGCCCGAGGCGGAAGCCGACGACCCCGCAGCGCTGTCGTTCCTGACCTTCGACCGGGCCACGTTCCTCGACGAGGGGACGACCCCCGCCTGGACGCGGACGTGAACGCGGACGACCGGACGGTGTCGCTGCTCACACGCCGGTGCGTCACACCGGCCAGGTGTGCACCGGCCGGCCCTGGTCGGCCAATTCCAGATAGCGACGCACCAGCGCCCTGGCGGCATCCGGGCGGTCGTAGTCCTCGTCGAGCAGTTTGTGCCAGGTACGGATCTGCCACCCGGCGCCGTTCTGTTGGTTCAGGGTCCGTTCCTCGATGATGCCCAGGTACAGGTCGATGTCGTCAGCGTCGACGCCCCAGTCCTGCAGCCCCTCGCGTGCCATCGGGATCAGGTACTTGAGGAGGAGTTCGGTCACGGGAACCTCGTGGCTGACCCGCGGCCAGAACAGCTTGGCCCCGAAGCCCAGTCGCGCGGCACCGAAGAAGTTGTCCCGCGCCGCTTCGAAGCTCATCATGTCCCACAGCGGTGGTGTCCCTGATGCGATGCCGTTGAGCATCCCGTAGTACATCGACGCGTTGGCCACGGCGTCGATCACCGTGGGACCGGCCGGCAGGACGCGGTTCTCGATGCGCATGTGTGGGCGGCCACGCGACACCTCGTACACCGGTCGGTTCCAGCGGTAGATAGTGCCGTTGTGCAGTGTCAACTCCGGAAGCCGCGGCACATCACCGGCGCGTAGCACCTGCTGCGGGTTCTCGTCGTCGCAGATGGGCAGCAGCGACGGGTAGTAGCGCACGTTCTCGTCGAACAGTTCGAACAGCCCCTCTGACAGCCACTTCTCCCCGAACCACACGCGAGGACGGACCCCCTGTGATGCCAGCTCCTCGGTGCGGGTGTCCGTCGCCTGTTCGAACAGCGCGATACGCGTCTCGTGGTGCAGCTGCTTGCCGAGGAAGAACGGCGAGTTCGCGCCGACGGCCAGCAACGGCGCGGAGAGGATCTGCGCGGCGTTCCAATAACGCGCGAAGTCCAGTGGGTCGACCTGCAGGTGCAGCTGCATCGATGTGCAGGCGGCCTCGAAGACGATCGAGTTGGCGGTCGTCTCCAACGTCTCGTCGCCCTCGATGCGGATGAGGATGTCCTCACCGCGTTGGTTGAGAATGACGTCGTTGAGCGCCTTGTACCGGGGGTTTGCGGACAGGTTCTGCTCTGTAACGTCGAAGTCCGTCAATGTCGGGAGGATGCCGATGATGAGCACCTCGGCGTCCAGCGTCCGTGCCTGCTCCTGCGCGTAGTTGAGCGCGCGCCGCAGCTCGTCCTCGATTTCGGCGAAACACTTGCCAGCCAGCCGTCGGGGCCTGACGTCGAATTCGATGTTGAACTGTGCGAGTTCCGTTTGGAAGTCGGGCGAGGCGATCCGCTCGAGCAGGGCGTGGTTGATCGGCGCGGCGTCGCCGTGGCGGTCCGTGACGTAGACCTCGACCTCGACGCCCAGGGTGCGCTTCCCCGTCTCGAACCGGTTGGTCTCCACCAGCTGGTGCAGGGCCGCGAGGTTGGCCTTCACCTTTTCGCGGTATCGCGCGCGGTCTTCGCGGGTGAATTCGGTGGTGTCGATGTCGCGCCCCATCGGCAACCTCCAGTGTGGGCCCGCGTGAGTGTACGCACCTGCAGCAGCGCCAAACCTCAAGCAATTGCCGTTTGCAACGCTAGAGGAGCTTCAACTGCTCGGCCGGATCCTCAGCGAACGCCCCGCTCCTCGCCGTCCAGGTCTTCCGCGCCTGCTCGCCGTGCACTCCGGCGTCCTTCGGGTTGCCGTGGCGGTGCCATGCGAGCTTGCGCTGCTCCACGACGAACGAGGTGACGCCTTTGCGGTACTCCTCGGCCGCCTGGGAGCGACGGCGGTACAGGGAGTGGTAGCGGTCCACCAGCTCCGGGTGCTCCTGCTCCAGCCACGGCCAGAACACCTCGCGCACACCGGGCCGCAGGTGCAAGACGATCGGCGTGACGTGTGTGGCCCCGGCCGCCGCTGCACGATCCACGAGCGATGCCAGCTGCTCCCGGTCGTCGTTGAGTCCCGGCATGATCGGCGCGAGCATGACGCCCGTCGGGAGGCCCGCCTCATTGAGCGCCTTCACGGCGGAGAGTCGTGCCGCCGGCGATGGCGTGCCCGGTTCGATGGAACGCCAGAGCTTGTCTTCGAGCATGCCGATCGTCATGGCGGCAGTGACGGGAACCTGCTCGGCGGCCTCGCTCAGCACGCCCAGGTCGCGCGTGATCATCGTGCCCTTGGTCAGGATCGAGAACGGCGTGCGGCTCTCGGCGAGGTTGGAGATGATTTCGGGCATGAGCGAATACCTGCCCTCGCACCGTTGGTAAGGGTCGGTGTTCGTGCCCATTGCGACCCGCTCCCCCTTCCATGATGGTTTGGCGAGCTCACGGCGCAGCACCTGCGCGACGTTGGTCTTGACGACAACGGTCTTCTCGAAGTCGCCGCGGGGGCTGAGGTTGAGGTAGGCATGGGTGGGGCGCGCGAAGCAGTTGTGACTGATGGCCCCGTTGGCGATGAAGTCACCCGTTCCGGTGGTGATGTCGTACAGGGGCAGCTCCACGCCCAGTGGCTCGATCGCTTCGACCCGAAGGTCGCAAGGACCGTTCACCGCGCGGCCCCCGAGGCTGCACTTGCGGCGGATCGCAGGGTCCGTCAGGTGAAAGAAACGCAGGTGCTGGCGCGGGCCCGCGCACACCCGCACACCGCGGCACCCATTGCTGCGCGGCGACTCGACCACGTGGGGGATGCAGAACCGCTTCAGTGAACTCGTCACCCTCTCCGCGACCACTGCAGCGGCGTTGTGGATGCGAAGCACGCCGTCGCTGTAACTCCCCGTGGCGTCGAAGACCCCGGCCAGAAACCCCTTCGCCCACTCGTCGTCGGGACTGTCCGGCCAGTCGTACGGCGGGCGTTCCCGCAGGCGGTACTCGCGCACGCGAGCACAGGCCTCCGATGCGGTGTGGCCCTCGCCGCGGATCATCCCGTGGAGGTAGCCGCGGCGATAGTTGGCATCCTGCTTTGGCGCCTCCTCGAACGCACCAGTCCCGATCAGGCGGTCGTCGGTCGTTAGATGCGGCCGCTGCGGTGGGCCATGCTCAGCGCCCTTGACGTGTTTCCAGCCACGGTCGCTCAGGAAGCGGTGATCCCCACTCGCGATGATTGACGTGCCGTCCGCAAGGATGACGCGGTAGGCCTGCTTCACCGTCTGCCAGTGGTCGAGCACCTCGGTGACGGCGTAGCGCCGACACGCCCGCGATTCAATGGTGCCGTAGATGCGGTCGCCGATGCGGAGATCGGCAATAGGACGGGTGCGTCCGTCCGCCATCAGGATCGGTGTCTCGCCGCCGACGCAGTAGGTACAGGCATGCGAACAGCCCCTGTAGGGGTTGATGCTCCAGGCGAACGGCATGCCCTTCACCCGGTTCAAGGCCGTCGACGCTTCGACCTCCAGGAACTTCATGCCCGCGAATTCCGGGGTGTCGAAGGTGCGGACGTTCGCGACCTTCAGCGGGAGCTGCGGTAACCCGCGGGGTGCGGCTCCAGGCGCGCGTTGGAGGTCGGCAAGGCGCTGCATCCCCCCAGTATCGAACACCTGTTCGCTGAACGCAACAGGGTGATTGGCCGGCAGACCATATAGCCTCATGGCGTCCAGTAGGCCGATTCTGGTCACCATACGGCCGGGGATTCGGAAAGGGTTCGGCGGGCGCCAGCAATGACCAGGGTCGCGTTGCTGCACTACTCCTGTCCACCCGTTGTCGGCGGCGTCGAAGAGGTCGTGCGCCATCAGGCACAGGTGCTGGCCCAACACGGCCATGAGGCGCGGGTGGTCTCTGGGGACGGAGGGACGACCGACGGGGCCGACACACTAGCGCGGGGCGGCGTCACGGTCCGCCTCCATCCGCTGCTCGCATCCGGCGCGCCCGAAGCTGTCGCGGCCGCGGCTGAGGGCACCTCGGCCGCGCTGGACCGAGTGTGCGCGCAGGTGGAGGCCGTCCTGGACGAGGCCTTGCACGGCACGGACGTGGTCTTTGCGCACAATGTGCTGTGCATGCCGTTCAACCTGCCGCTGACCGTCGCTGTGCGCCGTATCGCTGCTCGGGGCGACTCGGAGAGGCCGGCTGTGATCGGCTGGAACCACGATTCACCCTACTTCTATCCGAACTACGATCGGCGGCTGGACCGCCACCCCTGGCGGGTGCTGCGCGACGCCGCCCCCACTGTCCGCTGGGTGACCATCTCTCAAACCCGGGCCCTGGAATTCGCCCGGCTCTACGACGGTTTCTGCCCGCAGGTCGTGCCCAACGGAATCGATCCGCACTCGTTTCTCAAGCTGGAGCCATCGATCTCGACGCTGGTGCGCGAGGAGCGCCTCTTCGCCGCCGACCTGGTCCTCGTGCAACCCACCCGGCTGCATCCTCGCAAGAACATCGAGTTGTCGTTGCACGTCCTGGCGGCGCTGCGCGACCGGGATGTGGACGCAAGATTGGTCGTCACCGGCCCACCGGACCCACACGACCCGGCGGCCGCGGGATACGCCAGCAGCCTTCATGGCCTCGTTGTGCGGCTCCACCTGACCGATGCCGTGGTCGTGCTCGGCGACCACGTCTTGGCCGACGGCAGGCCCGTGACAGTCAGCCAGGTCGCAATCCGCGACCTGTACCAGGTGGCAGACGTGCTCTTCCTGCCAAGCCTCAGCGAGGGCTTCGGCCTGCCGCTGCTGGAAGCCAGCCTGAGCCGTCTGCCAGTCGCGTGCGCCGACATCCCGTCATTGCGAGAGATCACCGGCCACCATGCCTACCGGTTTCCGCTCGACCATCCGCCCGAGCAGATCGCCGCTGAGATGCTCACCTACCTGGATACGCTCGAATCCCACAAGCTCCACCACCGCGTCGTGCGGGGCTACACCTGGGAACACATCTACCGAGCCCACATCCGGGGGCTGCTCAGCGAGGCGACCGGCAGCTGACCTGCCCTTGCACGTCCGCACCTGAAGCGGCCCGCGTGGGTGGCCCCGTCAGCAGCGGACTGCCGTACACCGCAGGTTGCGAATGTCGTACCTGTGGATGCAGATGTCCGCGAACCCGGCGCCCTCAATGACCTCGCGCAGCAACGTCTCGTCGAAGATCGTGTGGTGGGCGTTCCAGATCCAGCGGGGGGTGCCGCCGGCGTCGCTGCCGCGGTGGGCCGGTCGGTCCGAGTGGCCTCCGAGAATCCAGTAGTTGGCCTCATGGGTGTCAATGTCGTCGCAAACCCACTGGCGCGCGACGAACCTGGCGTCCGGCACGCCGATGTCGATCGTCGCTCCCGGCCGGAGAACGCGCGCCCACTCGGCGACCGTCTCGTCGACGACCTCATAGCTCTGGTGCTCGAGCACATGGTTTGCACGGAGCGCGTTGAGGCTGGCGTCGGCGAAAGGCAGCCGGTCCAGCCGGCACAGGACCTGGATGCCGGGGAGGGGCAGGATGTCAGTGTGGAGATCGTAGTCAGGGTCCGGGTGCTCGCCGGCGCCGATCTCAACTCTCACTCCCACCTCCCCGCCGGATGGTCTCATCCGCTTCTTCTGGGAGGATGGTCCGCAGCATCTGCGCCGGCCGTCCAGCGACAACGGTGTAGGGCTCCACGTCGCTCATGACCAGCGACCCGCCGGCCACCACGCTGTGCTCGCCGATTGTGCACGGGCCCAGGACCAGCACATGGCTGGCCAGCCACGCGCCCTCACCGATTCTCACGTCGCGGCCGTCGCGAGGTATAGCGAGCTGGCGTTCGCGGCCGAACTTGGTGATGTCGTGCGTGCCGGTCAGCACGGCCACGCTGTGACCGAAGAAGGCGTAGGGCCCCACCCACACATGGCCAGACGACAGATTGAACAATGCGTTGTTGACCACGGCCGTGGAATCGATGTGCAGTCGCGCTCGATCGCCGTGGACCATGGGCGTGTACAGCGAGTCCTCCGCGCTCAGAGATGCCGCGGCGATGGCCTCCTGCACGGCCATCCGCACCGGTGCATCGAGCAGGTGGCGCAGCCATCGATTGAGGACCCTCAAAGCCCTTCTCCTTTGTCATCGCCGGCAGCCGCTGTCGGCACACTGTCCGGAGCGCCACCGCTATGAAGCGCCTGTGCAGGGCAGCTTCGCGCTGACCCGTCGGGGGTGCAACAACGCGGTCGGCACGGTTTGTGCCGCTTCCACCGCGCGGGGTTCGCCGAGTGGCGCCCTTTGGGAGAGGCCGAGGGCGCTGAGCTCGGGCACAGAAAGACGCCGCCGGGGCGATGGCTCCAGCGGAGCAATCACCCCGACGGCGGGGAGCCGCGCAGTGGTTGGGATCGCCGCTCCCCTTTGGCAGCGTCTACGGGCCGCAGCACGTCCCACCTTGCCGTTGACACACTCAACGGGCAATGGCCCGATGCGGCCATCTTCAGCGGGTGTGGGGCTACGTCCCGATTAGTCGAAATGGGCCGGTCTCGGGGGGCAAATCGGGCACCGGCGGTGGTGTCTCGCGCATGGCCTGTCGAAGCCTGGCATGCTGCACGCTGGACGCATCCGAATTCGCTGGAGGACCGCTCGTGACCCTGCTGCTGATCCGCCACGCGGAGGCCGGAGACCCTACGGCCTGGGCGGGCGAGGACCACCTGCGACCGCTCAGCGACATCGGGCATGACCAGGCGTCTCGCCTCGTCGCGCTGTGGCGTAACGAACCCCTCAAGCGCATCCTCTCGTCACCGCATACCCGCTGCGTCCAGACGATGGAACCGCTGGCGGCGGTGCTGGGCCTGGAGGTCGAGCCGGTCGACGAACTCGCCGAGGGAAACGCGCGCGACGCCCTCCGCTTGGTGCACGACATCGTGGGCGAGGACGCCGCATTGTGCACCCACGGCGACGTCGTGCCGGAACTGCTCCAGGCGCTGGAGTCCGAGGGCGTCCACATCCTGGCGGAGTGGAAGTGGCGCAAGGCATCGACGTGGGTGCTGCACACCGAGAACGGCGCGATCACGCATGCGACGTACGTGCCGCGCCCGATATGAACGGCGCGTTCTTCTCGCAGCTTCCGGGCATCGGCATCCACCAGAAGCGCAAGCTGTTCGAGTTGCGCAACGAGTACACGCTGGTCGACCAGTCCGGCACCACGATCGGCACGGCGAATCAGGAACGCCAGAGCATCCTGACGTTCCTCGCACGCCTCGGATCGGACCTTGACGTCACCTTGCCCTCGACGATCGTCGTGCGGGATGCGGCGCAGATGCCGGTGCTGGAGGTCCACAAACCGTGGTTCACAACCACGGTCTCGGCACGGACGCCCGACGGTCAGATGCTCGGCTCGGTGAAATGGAAGGTCCGCCTCGGGAAGCGGCGTTTTGCGCTGCTCGGCCCACAGGGTGAGGAACTAGGCGAGGTTCACGCCCAGAACTGGCGGGCACGCGACTTCAGGGTCTTCGACACCACCGGCAGCGAGGTCGCGCGTG
Organism: Nitriliruptorales bacterium; assembly: GCA_009377835.1. Lineage (GTDB taxonomy): Bacteria > Actinomycetota > Nitriliruptoria > Euzebyales > Egibacteraceae > WHTG01. The sequence goes on along the minus strand of WHTG01000087.1, from coordinate 2,226 downwards.
TCACGAAGAAATGGCGCGGGCTGTTCACCGAGGCGTTCACCGACGCCGACAGCTACGCGGTCGAATTCAACGAGGGACTGTCCGAGACGCTGCGTGCGCTTGCGTTCACGGCCGCCGTCGCGGTCGACCTCGTGATGAAGCAGAAAGACTCGAGCTAGGGGAGCTGAGGTCCCACAGTCTCGGCGAAGAAGTTGAAGAACTCCTCATGGTGCGGCCCGATGTTGTGGATGTAGATCTCGTCGTAGCCGGCATCGACGAACTGCGAGATGGACGCGATGTAGTCCTCGGGGTTCGACCCTGTCGGAATCGGGTCCGCGACCATTGCCTCGGTCACCAGTTCAGCCGCCTGCTCGAAGTGCGCCGGCGTGGGCAGGATCTGCGCCAGCTCCCCCGGCAGACCCATGTTCGGCCACAGCGTGTGGACCAGCCTGCGCGCCTCGGCCCCGTCGGTCGAGTAGCAGCACTTCATCCCGGCGATCTTCGGTCCGCGGCCTCCGAGTGACACGTAGGTGTCGACCATGTCCTTCTCAGGTGAGGTGCCGACATAGCCGTCGCCCAGCCGCGCTGCCGACTTCAGCGCCTTCTCGCCGAAGGCTGAGATGTAGATCGGCGGCGGCTTGTCAGGGAGGTCGAAGACCTGCGCGTTCTCAACGGTGTAGTACTCCCCGTAGTGGCTCTGTGTGCCGCCCTGCCACAGCAGGCGTAACACTGCGATCGCCTCCTCGAGCATCTCCAGGCGGATGTCGGCGCCCGGCCAGACGTCGCCGAGTATGTGCTCGTTGAGCGCTTCACCAGAGCCGACGCCCAGGTAGAACCGGCCGTCGAACATCACCGCGGTGGTCGCGGCCGCCTGGGCGATGATCGCCGGGTGGATGCGCGTCGTCGGGCAGGTCACCCCGGTACCGGCCCGCAGGTTGGTGGCCGCAGCGATCCCACCGAGCACGCACCAGACGAAGGGGCTGTGCCCCTGCGACGTGGTCCACGGATGATAGTGGTCGGATATCCAGGCGGCCGTGAATCCGGCCTGTTCAGCCATACGCGCCTGCTCCACCAAATCCTTGGGGCCATGGTCCTCACTGGACAGTGCGACACCTATCTCAGGCATGCCTCGTGTCTCCTCGAGAGGGCGGGTCTGACGGACATCTCGTTCCCACTGGCGGCTGCAAGGAAGCGCTGGAACGCATTCGCCGGGAGGACCGCATAGGGAGGGCCGCCGGTGTCCTGGCACAGGCGTGGAGCGGCGGCCCCCAGCCCAACCTGTCGCGACTGTTGGCTGGTTGCACCGTGGCTCCACTCGATGAAGGGCTCGCGCGGTCGAGCGGGACGCTCTGCGCCAAAGCAGGGACGGCCGACGTGGTCGATGCCTCGGTGGTTGTGCTCGCACAGCTGGTCGCTGGCGCGATCGTCAGCAGCGATGCCGGTGACCTGCGTGCTTGATCGAGTCCGCTGGTGTCAGCGTCGATATCCACGAGATCTGAAGGCCATTCGAAACCAACCCCCCCGTGTGATGGCAGCACGCCGTGGTCCGAGATGAAGGGGTGGCCTCCGAGCGGTCCATAGAGTTTGATGTACGCAAAGGCCTCGTCATGACTGGCGGCGACCCCAGCACTGGGTCAGCGTGAACGTGAAGCCCCATCGGTCGGGGACGGCGAGCTCCTCCCTGGCCCGCTCGATGATCGCCTCGAACACCTCGGGGTCGATGAAGGTTCGGATCAATTCACCGAGCGCGCTGGCGAACTGGAGTGGCAAGGACGCGTAGGGGTGCCCCGGGGGCAGCGCCTGGATCTCTGCCCGCACATCAGGGTTGATGCCAGCCCTTCGGAAGGCCGCCAGCTGGGCCGCGAACGTCTCGGGCTCTCCGCCCGCGCGGCGGAACGCCTCCCTGATCAGGCACAGCAGCTGCCGCTCCGGCGGCGAGTCGACGCCAATGCCGATGGACGGCGCGGTCGGGACGAAGTGCCAGGACAGGTAATCGAGCTCCTCGGAGATGATCGTGCCCCCGGGTCGGACCAGCCGAAGATACGCGTCCAGCTGCTCGTGCACCCGTCCGAGCGGTCCCAGTAGGAACCGGGCGTGGATCAGGTCGAAGGTGGACGGTTCGAGCTGGCTGGCGAACAGGTCGTCGCGGACCCAGCGTGACGTTGTGCAAGCGCTGCGACGCGACGAACTGGCCGGCGGCGTTGAGCATGGTGTCGTCGATGTCGGTGCCGACCACCTCGCCATCGG
>WHTG01000133.1 GCA_009377835.1 Nitriliruptorales bacterium | reverse complement strand
TCGTGGCATCGCTATCACCTCAGAAACTGCTCGCGGGCTGGCATGGCGTGAACGATGGCGAGGACTGGCGTTTGGCGACGAGCGATGACGGGATCTCGGTCACTGCCAAGATGGTCCCGGCAACGTCAGGCTGCTGGCGCGGGGGGCTGTCGCGCAACCGACTGCGAGCAGCAACGTCCAAAAGCACAGCGACCACGCCGCCCGGTGTCGTCAGTCTGATATTGCTGCCGGATGTGGTCAATCGACGCGACCGGCCGACGACTGCCGCCTGAGGTTGTTCCTGGCGATCACCGGCCACCCGCATTCACGCGCACCACGCCGCGGGGTGTGGCGGCGGCGAGGCCCTGGCGGGTCAATTCGGCAACAGCCGCCATGACGGCGCCGACGGGAGCACGCGTCGCGGCGGCGAGCGCCGCGGGGGCGGCGGGAACTGCGCCCAGCAACGGCAGTACAGACGTCGCCACGGGGCCCAGGTTCGCCGGCACCCGAGGCGCCGGTACTGCGACTTCCTCCACGGGATCCACGCGGAGCACGTCGAGCAGGTCCTCAAGCCGCGTCAACGGTTGCGCGCCGTCGCGGATCAGGTCGAGCGGCGCGCGGCTGGTCGCTGCGCGCACCGGACCCGGCACCGCCATCACGTCCCGGCCCTGCGCCGCTGCCATCCGTGCGGTGTGCAAGGCGCCGCTGCGGGCCTTGCCCTCCACGACCACGGTCACGTCGGCCAGTGCGGAGATGATGCGGTTGCGCCACAGGAATCCCGGCTTGTGCGGCGGTGTGTCGGGCGCAAACTCGGTGACCAGGGCCCCGGACGCGGCGACGGCGTCTCGCACACCACCGTCGTGACGGGGATAGTCCACGCCGAAGCCGGTCCCGAGGACGCCGACGGAGCTGCCGCCTGTCTCAACGGCCCCCATGTGTGCCGCCTGGTCGATCCCACGCGCCATTCCGGACACCACCGTCACCCTGTGGCGGGCGAGCAGTGCCCCGATCTCCCTCGCCGTGCGGGCGCCGTCCAGCGTCGGTTGACGCGTCCCGACGACCGCCGCGGCCGGAGCGTCTGGCAAGACACCCTCCGATGCACGCACGAACAACCACAGTGGCGCACCAAGTTCAGGCCAGGCGTCCTCGAGCCGAGGCGGGTATCCGGGATGAGCGGCGACGCGCACGACGGCACCGTGCGACAGCAGCGCCCGGGCGGTCCGCTCGGTTGTCGCCGGGTCCGCAAGACGGTGCTGGACATCAGCCTGTGCTTCCACACCCGCCACGACCGCCTCAGCCTTGACGTCGGCCTCGACCAGAAGCGGAACGACGGCCCGGCGCAGCCGCTCGGGGGTCACCCAACCACTGGCCGCCAGCCGGACGATCCGCGCCACGAGATCGGCATCACCACCTGCGGCCAGCTCGGCGGCCCACCCGGCTGTCATCGCAGGGCTCCCGCAGCGCCGGCAGCGCGCAGCCCCATCCGGTGCGCATGCGCTTCGTACACATGGTGCGACTCGATGTGCGTGCTGCCGTCGAGGTCCGCGCAGGTGCGCGCGACGCGCAGTGCGCGGTCGTAGCCCCTGCCGGTCAGTTCTCCCACCTCCACTGCGTCGGCGAGAATCCGCAGGGCCGCAGGTCGCGCCGTGCGGCGGAGTTCGGCGGGCCGCGCCTCGGCGTTCGCGCGTCCTCGCCAGCGTTCGGCGGCGACGGCACGTGCCTGGGTGACACGTGCGGCAACGGCGGCGCTGGCCTCCCCGCCCTGTTCGCCGAGCAGGTCCGCCGCAGTCAGTGGGTGCACGGACGGGGCGAGGTCCAGCCGATCCGCCAGCGGACCTGACAGCCGTGACCGGTACTGCCAGATCACCTCGTCGCTGCAGGCGCAGCGGTCGCCGCCGCCGCAGGGGCAGGGATTCGCGGCACACACCAACTGCACACGGGCGGGATACGTGACCGTGGCCCTCGAGCGCGCGACACGCACGACGCCGTCCTCGAGCGGCTGGCGCAGCGCCTCCACGACGAAGCGCGGCCACTCGAACAGTTCGTCCATGAAGAGGATGCCGCGGTGCGCCAATGACAGTTCACCCGGACGTGCGACACCGGAACCGCCGCCGAACAGCGCGGCAGCGGATACCGAATGGTGCGGTGCCCGAAACGGCGGTGTGCGATCCAGCACGGGTGAGCCTGCCCCCGCCACCGAGCGCACGGCAGCCAGTTCCAGCGCATGCTCGTCGTTCAGCTGAGGCAGCAGCGACGGCAACCGCTTCGCGAGCATCGACTTGCCGCAGCCGGGCGGTCCCAGCAGCAACAGGTGATGACCCCCTGCGGCGGCGATCTCCAGCGCCCGCCGCGCCTCTGGCTGACCGCGGACGTCGGCCAGTTCCGGCACCGGCGGGAACGGCGGCGGATTGGCCGCGCACAGCGGGCGCGGTTGCTCCTCGCCGGTCAGGATGCCGATGAGTTCGCGCAGCGTGGCCAGCCCGACGACGTCGAGATCGCCCACGAGTGCTGCTTCTCCGGCGTTCGCGTCGGCGAGGAACAGCCGCCCTCCGTTCTGTGCGACGGCCGCGGCCGACGGCAGGATGCCCGGGACAGGCCGCACCGTCGAGTCCAGCGCCAGTTCCCCGATCATGGCGTCCGCATCCAGCGCGTCGGCCGGGATCGCGCCCATCTCGGCGAGCACCGCGGCGGCCATCGCCAGATCGAACCGCGCGCCGATCTTCGGGACGTCGGCGGGCGCCAGCGAGATGAGGAACTTCCGGCTCGGCACCTGCACACCGGCCGCCGACAGGGCCGTCCGCACCCGTTCGGCGGCCTGGCCGGCGGCCACACCCGACGACCCGATGACGTGGAAGCCCGGCAAGCCGTTGCCGGCGTGGGCTTCCACCGTCACGGGCACCGCCTCGAGTCCAACCACGGCGACAGTGGACGCGCGACCCACCATTGTCAGAATGCGCCGGCGATGTGATGGACCAGCGGATCGCCTCCCGCTGCGGGCCACGCGACCGCGACAACGTCGAAACGCACGTCGGCGTGGCGCCCGTTGCCGGCTAGATAGAGCGCTGCGAGCCGCCGGATCTGTCGCTGCTTGGCATACGTGACTGCGGCGAACGCCTCGTCGCACACGCTCCACCGCCGACTCTTCACCTCGCAGAAGACGACCGTGGATGCGTCCTCGGCGATGATGTCGACCTCGCCGCGGATTGCCTCCTCGCACCCACGCCAGTTGCGTTCCCGGATGTGGTATCCGAGTGCGGCCAGGTGGCGGGCAGCCAGTTCCTCACCGATACGCCCGAGGCGGTTCGTCGACTGCGTCATCACCGCGCGACGCTAGGCGCCGACGGTGGCGCCGCGGCGGATGAACTGGTGCAGCCTGTGGACGAGCGTCCCCGCCGGTTGACGGGCAGCCGCCTTGGGGCGCCCATTCCGCCACGGCGGAGTCATCTCAGGCGGGGTGCAGGAAGACGGCTGTTGGCGCACTTGTGCTGTGGCAGGCCTGCCCACCCGGCCGGGCCATGGCACTCAGGACGGCGGGGCATCGCAGGTCTCGCCCCATAACCCGAGTCCTGCCGAACGGGCCTCCGCCTCGGCGTCACGCAGCAGGTCGATATAGGCGTCGTTGGGCTCGTAGAGCACCGCACGCGCCACCCCCGCACGGACCGCATCCAGGTTGAAGAAACGCCCGTCGGACGTCCAGACATAGCGAAGGAACCGGCCGTAGCGGTCAGTGTCCTCGCGGTCGGCGACCAGAAAGACCGTCGATCCGACGGGGAGGAGCCGCTGCGCGAACGCCGTCGCCTCTTCACCGCCGCACTGCACCGGCAGGTTCGGGTGCTGCGTCTCCGGCGTGTCGATCTCCAGCAGCCGGATCTTGTGCGTCGCGCCGGCCACGAGCGGCCCGCCGGCCTCGTCGATGCGAACCCAGATCGTGTCACCATCGACGATCTTTTCCACGACGCCACGCTGTGCAGACGTGGGGACGTCAGCCGGCACTTCGGCCGCGACGCCGTCGGGGCCAACGACGAAGTCGTCAACTGCCGGCAATGATCCTCCGCCGGCGCGATACGCCAGCACCAGCAGAATGACGACCGCCGCGACGTGCAGCGGCCGTCCGTTCCGGCTCAACCCAGCAGCCCGGCCGCCCACCCGACCAGCAGCCCGATGACCACCACCGCGCACACGAGGAGGGCGATGTCATGCCACTTCGAGTCGCGGTAACGACGCGTCGCGTTGAATCCCATGCAGCTACGCCTTCGTCTCGAGGAACGGCGGCGCCTGGTCCTCGGCGGTCAACTCCTCGACGTTGACGTCGCGGAACGTGAGCACGCGGACGTTCGCGACGAAACGGGCAGGCCGGTACATGTCCCAGACCCACGCATCCCGCAGCTGCACCTCGAACCACACGTCGTCTTCCTCACGATGAGGGGTCACCGTCACGTCGTTGGCGAGGTAGAACCGCCGCTCTGTCTCCACGACGTAGGTGAACATCCGAACCACGTCGCGGTACTCGCGATAGAGCTGGAGTTCCATCTCCGTCTCGTACCGCTCGAGGTCCTCCGCGCTCATCGAACCAGCGTAGCGACGGGTTGCGACACCGTCCCGACCGGTGCAGCTGGCGCCTGTGCGGCCGGCAGCCCCGCGCCGGCATACCTCGCACCCGGCAGCGTGTCCACGCGTGCGACGGGCCAGATCGTGACGAAGGCGCGGCCGACGATCGAATCGCGCGGGATGGTCCCCAGCTGCGGGAACCGGCTGTCAGACGAGTTCTGGCGGTTGTCGCCCATCATGAAGTACTGCCCGTCCGGGACGGTGACGGGCCCGAAGTCATTGGGGTCGCGTTCGGCGAGGTAGCCGCCTTCGTTCGTCGTCGCCTCCGGCACCTTGCGGCCGTCCACCAAGACGACGCCGTCACGCATCTCGATCGTCTCGCCCGGCAACCCGATGATCCGCTTGATGTAGTCCTTCTCCCCTGACGGAGAAACCCCGAGGCCGGAACTGAACGAGCGCAGGAAGCGGGTGATGACGTTGCCCTCTGCCTCCTCGATGCCACCGTCGTCCTTGCTGAATACGACGACCTCTCCCCGCCGCGGCTCGCGCACCTTGTACACGACCTTGTTGACCAGCACGCGGTCGCCGATGAGCAGGGTCGGTTCCATCGAGGCCGACGGGATGTAGAAGGCCTGGATCAGGAATGTCTTGAGCACCAGCGCGAGGATGAACGCGATGGCAATCAGGACCGGCAGCTCCGCGAGGAAGCTGCGGTGATGGTCCTCACTCGCCTCCTCGGACCCGGACACGTCGCCGTCGGGCGGATCCGCGGACCAGTTGTCCGGCGTCGACGTCCTGGTCACCCGCCTACGCGCCTGTAGGCGTGCGCAATTCCTTGATCTTGGCCTTCTTGCCCACGCGGTCGCGGAGGTAGTACAGCTTCGCCCGGCGAACCTTGCCGCGGCGCACGACCTCGATGTGGTCGATCACCGGAGCGTGAACGGGGAAGGTGCGCTCGACGCCGACCGCGTTGAAACTGATCTTGCGGACGGTGAACGTCTCGCGGACGCCGCTGCCGCGGCGCGCGATCACATCGCCCTCGAACACCTGGATGCGGGAGCGGTTGCCCTCCGTCACCTTCACGTGGACCTTGACGGTGTCGCCGGCGCGGAACTCGGGGATGTCGTCGCGCAGCGAGTCGACGTCGACCAGGTCGGTGGCATTCATGGGGCAGCAGTCTCCAACGCAGTGATTCTTCAAGTGGCCGGCGCTTCAGGGTACGTGGCAAAGGGACGCACGGCAGGCGCAGGCTTTCAAAAAGACGCAGGCGCCGAACTTTGAGGATATCCGCGGCCCTTCGGTGGGGTCAATCGCGGGGTTCGTCGCGAGACACCTGTCGTTCCCCGACGCCGGGGTAGTCACGATCCATGTCGGTGGTGGCGCGTCCAAGGGGCCAGAGGATGACAAAGGATCGTCCGACCACGTTGCGCAACGGAATGGTACCCAGCTCCGGGAACCTGCTGTCCTGTGAGTTCATCCGGTTGTCGCCCATCATGAACAGCTCTCCCGCGGGCACCTTCGTCCTTGGAAAGCTGCGGGTCTCCGGCTGCGCGTATTCCTCAGGCAGCGGCTTGCCGTCGACGAACACGACCCCTTTACGCACCCGCACCGTCTCGCCGGGCAGCCCGATGACACGCTTGATCAGGTCGATGTCGGCATCCGGCTGGGCGAGCCCGAGGCCTTCGAGAAACGACCGCAGTTGGCCGCGCACGCCGGCACGTGCTGCCTCGGAGCCCGGCCGCTGGAAGACGATGATCTCACCCCGTTCGGGTTCTCGCATGCGGTAGCTGAGCTTCTCGACGAGCACGCGGTCGCCGATCTGCAGGGACGGGATCATCGACCCCGACGGGATGTAGAACGCCTGGACGAGGAAGGTCTTGATCACAAACGCCAGCAGCAGCGCCACGACCACCAGCCCGCACATCTCGACCACGCCGGCGATCGACCGGCGGGGGTGGCGCCCTGGCGCCTCAGCGGCGGCTCGTGGGTCGTGTCGCGTAGAGGCGTCCAGGTCCGGCGGCCGGACCGGGCGGTGCGCCGACGGGATCTGGCCGGTCACGGCCTGGTCCTTTGCGACCACGCCCGGTACAGATCGGGCCGCGTGGACCGCGTGCGCTCCTCGGCCTGCTCTGTTCGCCACCGATCCACGGCGTCGTGATCGCCCGACAGCAGGACATCGGGCACCCTCATGCCGCGAAACTCGGCGGGACGTGTGTACTGCGGGTACTCCAGCAGACCCCGGCTGAAAGACTCGTCGGCACCACTGGCCGTGTTGCCCATCACGCCGGGAAGCAGCCGCGTCACCGCCTCGACCACCACCGCGGCGGCGGCCTCTCCGCCGGCGAGCACGTAGTCACCGATCGACACCTCGTCGTGCGCCAGCGCGGCGTGGACCCGTTCGTCGATCCCCTCGTAGCGCCCGCAGAGCAACGGCAGTCCCGGCTCGGCGGCGAACTCGACGACACGCTCCTGCGCCAGCGGTGCGCCGCGTGGTGTCAGCACGATCGTGCGCGGCCGCTGCTCGATTCCGCCGTAGAGTCCCTCCACAGCCGCGAAGAACGGCTCGGCCTTCAGCACCATGCCGGCGCCACCACCGTACGGCACGTCGTCGACCGTGCGGTGCCGGTCCGTGGCCCAGTCCCGCAGGTCGTGCACGGCGACGCTCAGAAGGCCCGAGTCACGCGCCCTGCCGAGCAGCGACGCGCGCAGCGGCCCGTCGAAGTAGCCCGGGAACAGGGTCAGCACGTCGACACGCACGGGCGCTACCAGGCCTCGTCGTCGAGAAGCCCCGGCAGCGGACGTACCACGATGCGGTCCGGGCCGACGTCCACCAGCTCGGCAACGGCCGGGACGAGCACCTCACCGCCGTCGGGCCGCGCGACCACGAGGTAGTCGTGTGCCGCTCCGTCCAGCGTCGCTTCAATGACGCCGACCACGTCCCCCGAGTCGTCTGTCACCTCGCGTCCGAGCAGCTCGTCGCTCCAGAACGCGTCCTCCGCCAGCGGGATCCGATTGCGCGCCACGCGCAGCACGGTGCCACGAAGCGCCTCGGCCGCGTCCCGCGTCTGCACGCCTTCGAAACGCATCACCTGCCGTCCGGAATGCTCACGCGCCGCCGCAACCACCAGCGTCACGCCGCCCGCGGTCTCGAACACGTCTCCCGGCTCGACCAGGTACTCCAGGTCGGGGTCAGGGCGGACGAACAGCTCGCCGGCCAGACCCAGCGGCTTGCCGACGACGCCGACGACGACGTCGACGTCCGACGCCACGGCGACCTCCGTCAGCCTCGAGCCGGCTGCCGCATTGGGCTCACTCGACGATCTCGACGGCGACCATCGAGCCCTCCCGGGTCGCGGCGGCCTTCACCATCGTGCGGATCGCCTTGGCGGTGCGGCCGCGCTTGCCGATGACTTTGCCCATGTCGTCAGGATGGACCCGCAACTCGAGCACGGTCTCGCCGTCTTCGTCGACCGGGGTGACCGAGACCTGGTCAGGGTGGTCCACCAGTGACTTCGCGAGATACTCCAGGACCTCGTGGCTCATCGGACCGGACGCCTCCTCAACCTTGTCCGCACTCATGCTTCCTCCGTCGGCTCACCAGTGGCCTCGTCGATGGCTCCCGTGTCTTCGGTGGGGCCAGGATCGGGCTGAACGTTCTCTTCATGCGCCTGCTGCGCGGCTGCGTCGGCGTCCGCCGCCGGCTCCCGCGCGGCCTCGGCGTCAGCTCTGGCAGCTGCGCGGTCGGCTGCCGCACGAGCTTCGGCTGCTTCGCGCTCTGCCTGCTTCGCCTGGCGGTCGGCTTCACGGGCCGCATGCTTGGCGCTGCGGTCCCGACCGGGGTCACCAGGCTTGAACTCCTCCCAGATGCCCTTGATCCGCAGGAGGTTGATCACCGCGTCCGACGGCTGCACGCCGCTGCGCAGCCAGTACAGCGCACGGTCCCGGTCGATGGAGATCGTCGAGGGGTCGTGCAACGGCTGGTAGTAGCCGATGTCCTCGATGAACCGCCCGTCGCGAGGTGACCGCACATCTGCAACGACCACCCGGTAGAACGGTTGCTTCTTCTTGCCTTCGCGCCGCAGGCGCATTCTCACTGCCATAGGTCTGCCTGTTCTCGCGTCGCCGGCGAACGCCGTCAGTGCCGCCGATTGAGGTCTCGGCGCGCCCACATCGGTCCGTGGACGGGAATGCGGTCCGGCCGGTCCGCAAGCACCATGCAGCACCCCGAAAGGCGCTGTCCCCCGACGATACCTCACCCGACCGGCCGGGCGCAGCCGTCACACGGGCGGGCGGACCGCCGTCTCGAGCAGCACGGGTACGTCGGGGTAGGGAAGCTCGTCGTCTCCTTCCGTCGTCACGACGGCGAGGGTGGCGTCGAGCAACGCCCGAGCGGGAACGGCAACGGGGGGCACGTCGAAGAAAGCCACGCTCGCGCGTTCACCCGCGGGCAGGACGAAGTCGACGAGCAACGACGAGAACTCCATCCCGTCGTCGCCCCACAATGCGTGGGGTTCGGGTGTGCCGGCGTAAC
>WHTG01000057.1 GCA_009377835.1 Nitriliruptorales bacterium | reverse complement strand
GGCGGCCCGGGCGTATGGCAGTCCCCGTCGCTGTTTGGCCATCTCGACGTGCTCCTCCAGGGCGGCCTGGTCAAGGTTCGCCGGGTCAGCGGCGCACAGCAGCATCGTCTGGCGGACCTGCTCGTCTGGCGTCGTCCGGCGCTGCCGGTACGCCAGAATCCTCTCTCCCACCACCGGCGCCGCCAGCGTCGCGAAATTCGTCAGCACCTGCCGGTCAAGTGGCGCGCGGAACGGCCGCGGGGAGGCGGGCGCGATGAGCACCACCCCGGCGGTCAGACGCGGGTGTTCCGCGGCAAGCAGCAGCGCGATGGTCCCCCCCATGGAGTTGCCCAGCAGCACCACGGGTCGCCGGGGCGAGACCGTGCGGATGAAACCGGCCAGCAGGTCGAGGTTGTCGGCAACGGTGGGGCGGCGCCCTGTCGGCGGGGTCAAGCCAAAGCCGGCGAGATCGGGCGCCCACACCGGGCCCTGCCGTGCGAGGCGTGGCGCCAGCAGCGCCCAGTTGACGTGCGAGCCCCCCAGTCCGTGCACGGCCACGAAGACTGGCCCGGACTCCGCCCCCGACCACCAGGCGGTGTGGACGTCGACGTCACGACGTCCCCGCTCCAGGGTGCTCAGCGGGACCGTCCGCCAGCGACGTTCCAATGCCTACTCGTCGGGCGGGATGATCAGTTCCTGACCGACCCGCAAGGGCGTGTCCTGGCTCAGGTTGTTCGCGTCGGTGATCAGCGTGTACTTCGCCGCATCACCGTAGAACTCTTTGGCGATGCCGTTGAGCGTGTCTCCCGACTGCACCGTGTACTTCTCACCGTCGCCGCTGACCGACTCCTCGGTGGGCTCATCATCGGCCCCGTCGTCCTTCTTCTTGCCCCCTCCGTCGGCTGGCTCGCTCGCGCCCGACGCCTGCAGCTGCGCCTCGAGCACCTCGTTTTGCCGGGTGAGCTCTGCGATCTGCTGGCCTCGTTCGGCAAACTCCTGCGGGTCGGCGCCGTCGCTGGTTGTGCACCTGCCGACCAGGAACGCGAGGAGCAGCGCCAGGACGAAGAAGGCGATGCGGCCCCAGAGAACGCGGGGGGCATAGTCCTCTTCGAGCTCGTAGTCATGGTCCATGACGACGCAGTATCCACGATCGCGGCAAAACCACCTACCCTCGAAGGATGCTCGAACGTGAATGGGTGTCCCTGACGGACCCTGATGATCCTCATGACCGCTACGTCTTCGACGTCAGCTTCATGCTGTCGAGCTACACATGCATCTACGGGCGCGGCTGCCCGGGCATCGGAAGCAGCGCGAATCCAGAGATCGGGTGCTGTGCGCTCGGCGCCCACTACGTCGACGATGACGACCGCGATCGTGTCGAGGCGATGGTGGACGTCCTGGGCCCCGCGTACATGCAAAACCACGCTGACGCAAAGCGCCGCGGGGTGACGGCGCGCATGCCCGACGGCGAGTACCGCACCCGGGTGCGCGACGGTGCGTGCATCTTTCTCAACCGGCAGGAATGGCCCACAGGTGCCGGCTGCGCGATGCACCACTACGCCGTCGCGCGCGGAGAACATCACATGACCTACAAACCCGAGGTCTGCTGGATCGTCCCGCTGCGGCGGGAGGTCGAGGAGGGCGTGGCCGACGACGGCGAGCCGTGCTGGACCACCACGATCACCTCCTACGACAGAGGGGCGTGGGGTCCCGGCGGTTCGAATTTCCCGTGGTGGTGCACCGAGTCGCCCATGGCACACGTCGGTGTGGATCCCGTGTACGTGTCGATGGAGCAGGAGCTGCGGGCGATGAGCAGTGACCGGGTGTACGAGGAGCTGGCCGCGTACCTGAGCGACCGTCGCGCGCATGCCCGCAAGCCGCTGCCGTTCCGCGTTGTGGGTCAGTCCTGACCCACGTCGTCAGGTTACTCCCCGAGGATCTCCAGGAATCTGCCGTAGTGCGCATCGCGCCAGTGGCCGCGCGACGGCGGGCTACAGAAGAGCCACGGCTCACCGTGACGTGCTGCGAGCCGTCACTCGCCCGTGCGTCCCGTCGTTTCGTCTGACGATGCCGTCAGCGTATCGGCCGACCGGTCCACGACGACCCCGTGCCCCTCGCGTTGATCCTCGAGCGCGAGCAGCACCTCGGACTCCTCTGCTCCCGCCTCCGGACCGTACTTCAGCGCCACCGTCCCGCGAGTGCCGCACCGGGGACACAGCAGCGCGACGACAGCGGCCATGTCGGCCGGATCGGAGGCGCCTTCGGTCCGCCGGAGCGCAGTCATCACGAATGACGCGGCGGGATGCTCCTGCCGGCACTGGAGGCACAGCAGCATCCCCGCGTCGTGTACGGCGAACTGGCCGGTGAAGCCGTCCTGCTCGAACTGGGCGAGGATCGCGGTGAGGCTCGAGGGGTCCCGCGCGTACTGCGGATCGCTCATGCTTGCCTTCTTACCCGGCGGATGCGGCCGCAACCCGCACGGCATGGCGCGCCCAATCGTCCATTCGGCGACGCAGCGCCGGCCCGTCCAGCAACCGCGCCCGCAGACCGCCGGCGAGGCCCGCCGCGTGTAATCCCGCGGCGAGGATGATGCGGCTTCCCCCGCGGTTGTCACGTACGACCCGGCACCCGAATCGAACCTCGCCGCGTTCCGTCGTCGTGCGCATCTCGTACAGCCGGGGTTCCCACGTCGTGATCCGCCACAGCCGCATGCTCCCGGCCTCCACCGTCTCGACCTGGGAGCCGACGCCGACCGGTTCCGGTCGGATGTCGGCGACACGCTCCACGTCGGTCCACTCAGGCAGGCGCCGCAGGTCGCCGACGAGGCCCCACAACACGTCGCTGCTGACGCTTCCCGCCTGGAACATCTCGAACCGGACGGGCACGGTCAGAACAACCTGGCGCGCTCGGCGAACTGCCCGCCGCGCGCACCTGCCCACGCCAGCGCCCCGGCGTGACGCCATCGCTGCGCCGTCCCGCGCCCCGCCACCAGCAGCGTCAGCGCGCCCGGCGATCCATTGACCAAGTCCTCGCCGGGATCGGCCGTGGGATCCCATGTCGCGCGCCGCTGCACGACCGCCAGCACGCTGTCGTGATCCAGCGGTGGCCCCAGCGTGACACGCAGCGTGGCGCCTTCGGACGCACCCACTCGCTTGGCGAACATCCACGGGACCAGCCCCAGGACGTACTGGTGCGCCGCGGCGGCACCGTCGGACGCGTCGTCGACGTCGACGGGCAGCCCGAGCGCTTCGCGCAGATCCTGCAGGTGGACCCAGACGTCGAAGGCGCGGACGCGGAACAGCCCGTCCTTCGTCGTCGTCCCGACCGGGCCCTGGGTCTCCTCCAGCCAGTCCGTCGTCGCGGCGAGCGTCGCGACGTGCGCCTCGCTGACCCGGTGCAGCTCGTCAAGACGCTGCGCAGGAGTCCATCCGCGGCGTGCCGCGACGGTCCCTGCCATCGCGTGGTCGAAAGGGGAGCCGCCTTCTGTGACCTCGACCGGTGCGGGCGCAGCGGGCTGGGACTCGCCGTTCATCATCGACTGCAGGCCGGAGAGGTGTGACACCAGATCCGCAACGGTCCACGCCGGCGTCCACGGAACCTGGCGGCCCCACGCCTGGGTGTCCAGGCTCTCGGCGAGGTCCACGGCCTGTCGCCACAGCCCAGCCATCGCTGCGTGCCGCGCGATTGTCATCGGGCCGCGTGGCCCACTCGTTCCACGAACTTCGCAGATTCCTCGAGGATGATCGGGTAGTCGTGGTCGAGCGTCGCGACGTGGTAGCTGCGCTCGAGCCAGACGTGCTCGAAGTCATTCGCGCCGATCTTCTCGTCGATCAGCCTCGCGCTGAAGGTGCCGGTGACGTGGTCCTCGCGTGACGTCATCAGCAGCGTCGGCACGGTCATGGACGGCAGTGCCGCGATGACGTCGCGCTGCATCAGCGAGATCGAGTGCAGCGCCCGCACGGGGAGCCGATCGTAGCCCAGCTCGTCCATGTCGGGCTTGGCGATGTCGTTGATCACACCCTTGTAGGTCGGCAGCACGAACCGCAGCAGGGGCAGCAGTTTCCCCAACGGATGATCCGTTCCGAGGTACGGGTTGATTAGCACCAGCCCGGCTACATCGGCGCTGCGTGTCTGCGCCAGCCGCGTCCCCATCGCGGCGCCCACGGACATGCCCAGGACGATGTGCCTGCTGGTGCGTCCACGCAGCCGTTCGAAGGCCGTCACGGTGTCCCTGGCGAGGTCCTGCCAGGTCGTGTTCATGACGTTCTGGATGTGCGTGCCGTGTCCGGACAGGAGCGGCAACTCGACGGCGAACCCGCGCGCGGCGAGGTCGTGCGCCAGTGGCCGCATGCTCGCGGGGCTGCCGGTGAATCCGTGCAGCAGGAGGACGCCGATGTCGGCGTTGGCGCCCGTACCGTCACATGACCAGGGCTCGCATCCCGGCTTGACGTCGACCATGTGCCACCTCCGCGCGGGAACGTCGGCGGCAGGCTAACACCCTCGCTAGACGTCCGGATCGCCCCGCTCCAGGCGGCGACGGTTGCGCAGGAACCCGCCGGCGGTGCCGCCGGCGGTCGCGCCGGCGACCGCGAACGCGATGACGGCGATCACGACCGCGGGGGTGCTGCCATTCCAGAACAGCAGGCCGGCAACCAGCCCGACGACGGCGCCGATCACCGCACCGAGGATCGTGCCCAGGATCCCGCCCTGCGTCTGGCTCTTGGTCGCGACGACACCCGGGCCGACGACCGCGGAATCGGCCTCCTCGCGCAGCGCCTCTTGCGACGGGACTTCGTGGTCGGCCATGCGTGAACGCCTCCTGCTCGCTACAGCGTGTGTCCCCGCGAGGCGACGGCCTCACACCCGGCATCCGGGCCCAGCACGCCGCCGCGCGGGCGGCGGCGCACGGTCCTAGCGCTCGACCGGGACGTCGACCAGCGACCCGTACTCGGTCCAGGAGCCGTCGTAGTTGCGCACGTTGGGGAACCCGAGGATCTCGTGGAGCACGAACCAGGTGTGCGCGCTGCGTTCGCCGATCCGGCAGTAGGCCGCGACTTCCTTGTCTTCTGTGATGCCCTTGTCGCCGTAGATCCCGCGCAGCTCGTCCGCCGGCAGGAACGCACCGGTATCGGGGTTGACTGCAGTCGCCCACGGGACGTTCGCCGCACCCGGGATGTGACCGGGAACCTGCGCACCTTCGTTGGGCAGATGCGGCGGCGCTATCAGTTCGCCGGCGAACTCGGCGGGCGAGCGGACGTCAACCGTGGCCTTGTTGCCCTCGGCGTTGACGAATTCGGCCAGGATCTGGTCGCGGCGCGCGCGGATCGCGGTGTTCGGCTCCGAGGCCTGGTAACCCGACGAGGTAGCGATCTTCGTCTCGTCGGCCGTCAGCTCGCGACCCTGCAGCTCCCACAACTTGCGGCCACCGTCCATCAGGCTGACCTTGTCGTGGCCGTAGACCTTGAAGTACCAGTACGCGTAGGCCGCGAACCAGTTGTTGTTGCCGCCGTAGAGGACGACGTGGTCGTCGTTGCCGATGCCACGTGAGTCCATGAGTCTTGCGAACCCCTCGCGGTCCAAGAATGCGCGTCGTACAGAGTCTTGGAAGTCTGCCTTCCAGTCGAACCCGACCGCTCCGGCAATGTGGTTGGTGTGGTATGCCGAGGCGTCCTCATCGACCTCGGCTATGACGATCCCCGGGGCATTGAGGTTCTCGGCTACCCAGTCGGTCGTGACGAGTGCGTCGGTCATCTGCTGCTCCCTGTAGTCATGTGTGGCCATGGCTCTGCCCGTCGCGTCCCGATGGTAGGAGGCGGGGCGGGGGGCGTCGCCAGTGTCTACGTTGTGAACGAGGAGCACCGTTGCGCGACCGACCCGATGCGGCGGCCAACGTCCACCGACGAGGAGTCGGCGAAAGTGGCGGCGGATTCCGGAGGTCGCCGAGCGTGATGTGCCCCCGACCGACGGGCGTGAAGGGCTCCGGCCCGGAAGGGGAGCAATTCGGGCGAAGCACGCAATCCGGTTAGCCCCCGACCAGCAGGGGGAAGTGTTAGGAGTGCCCGCCCAGACCCCGTATGACGCGTCAGGAGCCGCCCAGGTGCATGTCAAAATGCAGTTGTCGCTCCCGACAGAAGCCCGCTACGTCGGCATGATGCGCACCGTGACGTCGGCGGTGATGTCCGACATGGGTGTCCCGCAGGAGGCGAACAACGACGTTCAGCTGGCCGTCACCGAGGCGTGCGCGAACGCGGTGCGTCACTCCGACGTCGGGGAGTACGTCGTGCGGCTTGCACTGGGCGACGAACGGTGTGAGGTCGAGGTCGTCGACCTCGGCGGCGGGTTCGAGCCCGCCGACTTTCCGGCCCCCACCGCAGCGGAACACGAGAGCGGCCGCGGGCTGCAGTTGATGCAAG
This sequence comes from Nitriliruptorales bacterium, assembly GCA_009377835.1. Lineage (GTDB taxonomy): Bacteria > Actinomycetota > Nitriliruptoria > Euzebyales > Egibacteraceae > WHTG01. Next base: position 10,958 of record WHTG01000057.1, on the reverse strand, counting down.
AACTTGTCGACGATCTGCAATTCGTCCGCGCCGACGACGGGACGCACGTGCGGCTGACCAAGACATGGGACGTCAATCAGGTGGCACCGGCGTCCACCTGACACCGCAGCCCACGTCAGCTGGATGCGATCCCGGTGTGCGCTTCGACGACGTCGGCGACGAGCGCAGCCGCCGGCCCGAATGCAAGGTTGTAGGCACGCTTCGCCTGCTCGGCGAATGACCGCCCGTACGTCGGGTGCCGGTCGAGCAGGGCCTCGCCGATGAGGAAGTCTGCGACGGGCGGGAGAGGCATGGCAGTGACCGGCGGCGGGTGGACCACCCGGTAGCCGAGCAGTTGCAGCGCCTCGGCGTGCTCGTCCCCCAGCGCCTCGGAGCTGAACGAGACGGTGACGTCGAACCCACTGGGGACCGGTGGGATGGTCTCCGCCCACGGGCCGTCCGTGACGACGAGACGCGCGAGGACACCGTCGCGGCGGCGTGTGGCGGCCACCGCACTTGCCCCGCCATGTCGCCGTCGCGCCATTGCACCCACCCATCGGTTGCGACCGCCTCCCGATCGCAAGGGCGGACATTGTGCGGGGTGCCGGGAGCAAATCGGGGGAGGTTCGACCGTGGCGCCACGGTGCGTCACGCTGTAGACCGGTGCCACGACCTACAGAAGGCACGTCATGGTCACACGCCCAGCTTCCATCGGCGAGTTGCGCGCCTCCGGCTACCGGGATCGAACCGTGAAGCAGGAGGTCGCCGCCAACGCCGCGACGCGGCTGCGGCAGGGGTTGCCTGTCGTCGGGGGCCTCGTCGGGTTCTCCGACACGGTGCTGCCGGCGCTGGAGACAGCACTGCTCGCAGGGCATGACTTGATACTGCTCGGGGAGCGCGGGCAGGCGAAGAGCCGCATCCTGCGGTCGCTCGTGGATCTGCTCGACGCGTGGGCACCCGTCGTCGCCGGGTCGGAGGTGAACGACCATCCGTACCGGCCGTTCAGCCCCCACGCGCGCCGCCTGGTGGAGGAGCTGGGTGATGGCACGCCGATCGAGTGGCGGTCGCGGGAGGAGCGGTTCGCCGAGAAGCTTGCGACCCCGGACATCGCTGTGGCCGACCTCATCGGGGACGTCGACCCCATCAAGGTCGCCGAGGGCAGGCACCTCGGAGACGAGGAGACGATCCACTTCGGGCTCGTGCCGCGGCACAACCGGGGGATCGTCGCCATCAACGAACTGCCGGATCTGGCCGAGCGCATCCAGGTCGCACTGCTGAACGTGATGGAGGAACGCGACGTCCAGGTCCGCGGCTACTCGCTGCGCCTGCCGTTGGACCTGCTCGTCGTGGCGACCGCGAATCCGGAGGACTACACCAACCGCGGCCGGATCATCACGCCGCTCAAGGACCGCTTCGGGGCGGAGGTGCGCACGCACTATCCGACGGATCTGGCGGACGAGGTCGCCGTGATGCGCCAGGAGGCGACCGTACCGGAGAGCACGGACCTCCCACCTGTGGTCGTGCCCGAGTTCATGGCCGAGGTTCTCGCGGCCTTCACGCGCGCGCTGCGCGGCGCACCGGAGGTCAATCACCGCTCCGGCGTCTCCGTGCGGTTCTCGATCGCCAACTACGAGACGCTGACGGGCTCGGCGGTGCGACGGGCATTGCGGACCCACGAGGCGACTGCCGTCGCGCGCCCCGCCGATCTCGGGCACGTCGTCACCGCCGGGGTGGGCAAGGTCGAGTTCGAGACGTTCGAGGAGGGGCGTGAGGCAGAGATCCTCGAGAGGCTGCTGCGGCGCGCCGTTCAGGAGGTGTTCCGCCGCCACACGTCCGGACTCGACCTCTCGTCGCTGGTCTCGCAATTCGAGCAGGGCCTAACCGTGGAGACCGGGGACCTGGTGCCCGCAGAGGAGCTGCTGCGACAACTCGGGCCGCTGCCCGGGTTGGCGCGGCTGCTGACCGCGCTCGGGGTCGAGGAGGAGTCTCCACCGCTCGCCGCCGCCGCCGTGGAGTTCGCCCTCGAGGGCCTGCATCTGCAGCGGCGGATCGACCGTCACGACGTCGCCCCGGGCACCGTGCGGTTCGAAAGCCGCTGACGTGCGCGTCCGCTACGGCCGCTGGACCGGTACCCAGGATCCGTTTCCCGCCGACGTGTCGGCCGACGACGTGCTCGATGCCATCGGTGACGACGTCCTGGAGGGGTTGTCGCCCGACGAGGCGCTCAACCGCCTTCTGCAGCGTGGTCTGTCCGGGCGCGCGAGCGGCGTGTCGGGCCTTGCAGGATTGCGCCGCCGCGTCGAGGAGGCGCGGCGGCGGGAGCTGCAGCGCATGGGTCTGGAGGGACCGCTGCGCGAGATCGAGCGCCGGCTGGGTGAGATCGTCGACGCCGAACGTGCGGCGCTGGACCTGGCAGGCGAGCCCGCGACCGCCGCGGCTCACCACGCCGAGCTGGACATGCTCCCGTCCGACGTGGCGGGGCGCGTCGCAGCGCTGCAGCACTACGACTGGTTCGACCAGCGCGCCGCAGCAGCCTTCACCGAGTTGATGCAGCAGCTGCAGCGCGATGCTGCCGAGGCCACGTTCGGTCGACTGGCGGGTGCCCTCCAGTCGATGGACGGCGATTCGGTGCAGCGGACCAAGGACATGCTCGCGGAGCTCAACGACCTCGTCGACCGTCGTCAGCGGGGCGAAGACGTCGACGCCGACTTCCGCCGGTTCCGCGCACGGTACGGCGACGCCCTCGGCAGCGACGCAGAGTCGCTGGACGAGCTGCTGGAGGACCTGGCCCGTCGCATGGCGGCCATGTCCCGGTTGCTGGCCGGGATGACGCCCGACCAGCGGGCGCAGCTGTCCGCGCTCTCCGAGCAGCTTCTCGGCGACATTGATCTGTCGTTCCAGGCGGACCGGCTGCGGCGGTCGTTGCAGTCGTCGTACCCCGGGCTCGGGTGGGACTCGCCCGTCGAGGGCGGCATGCCAACCGGCGACTCCAGCGGGAGCCTCAGCGGCACGGTCGAGTGGATGGAACGACTGCAGGAGTACGAGGACCTGGCGCAGGCGCTGGGGCAGGACTATCCCGGTGCGCGCCTGGACGACATCGACGAGACGGCCCTTCGCCGCGCCGTCGGTGATGAAGGGCTCCACGACCTCCGGGCGCTGCGTGAGGTCGAGCGCGTGCTGGAGGAGGCCGGGGCAGCCGGCCGGCACCACGGCAGACTCGAATTGACACCGCACGGCATCCGCCGCCTTGGACAGAAGTCCCTGGCCCACATCTACCGGCAGGCGATCGACGGCGGCGTGGGGTCCCATCGCGCGCTGCGGACTGGCGGCGACGGCGAGCCCACCGGTGCCACCCGCACGTGGCAGTTCGGCGACCCGTTCCGCATCGACATCACGCGGACCATCCGCAACGCCACACTCCGTGCCGGACAGGCCGGGACAAGCGCCCTCAGGCCGACCGGGGTATCGCTCACCGGCCAGGACTTCGAACTCGCCGAGGCCGAGCAGCGGGTGCGGGTGGCGACTGTGTTGCTGCTGGACATGAGCTTCTCGATGCCGCTGCGCGGGAACTGGGTGCCGGCGAAGCGGGTGGCGCTGGCCCTGCAGTCGTTGATCGACGGGCAGTTCCCCGAGGACCGCTTCTACGTCGTCGGGTTCAGTGACTTCGCCCGGCGGTTGCAGCCGCGTGACCTGGTTGCCACTGGCTGGGAACCGGTGATGGGTACGAACATGCAGCACGCGTTCCTGATGGCGCGCCGGCTGCTCGGGGCGCACCCTGACGCACAGCCGCAGGTGATCATGGTCACCGACGGTGAGCCGACGGCTCACCTCGAGGGTGCCGAATCACGGTTCGCGTGGCCGCCCGAGCCAGAGACCCTGCGGCTGGCGCTGCTTGAGGCACGGCGGCTGGCGCGGGCCGGGGCCACCCTGAACGTGTTCCTTCTCGACCACGACCCGGGTGCGGCGACGTTCATCGAGCGAATGGTTCAGGCCTGTTCCGGGCGGATCTTCTACCCGGACCTCGACGACCTGGGGCAGATCGTGGTCCGCGACTTCTTGACGGGCAGGGGCCGGCCGCGTGCCGGATAGGGTGCGCCCGTGAACGGGACACTGACGATCTTGGGAGCCACTGGGTACACCGGTCGGCTCTGTGTTGCACAAGCCGTCGAACGGGGCCAGCCACTGCTCATCGCAGGACGCCGACTGCAGGCCCTTGAGGAACTTGCCGCTGCGTACGCCGACCGCGACGTTGCGATCAGCGTCGCCGCCGCGGATGCGACAGACCCCCGGTCCCTGCGGGACCTGTGTGAACGCAGCACCGTGCTGTTGTCGGCTGTCGGTCCCTACGCGCAGCTCGGCCGTGCCCCCGTCGAGGCTGCGCTGGCAGCGGGTTGCCACTACGTGGACGTCACCGGGGAGGTGGAGTTCATGAAGTGGGTCTACGGGCTGGCGACGACAGCCGAGGAGCGAGGGATCTCTCTGGCGACCGGCGCCGGGTTCGACGGGGTACCGGGCGATCTCCTCGCGACCATCGCGGCCCGCGCGCTGGACCGGCCCGTTCAGCACGCCCGGGTGGCGTACCACGTCGAGTCGGCGCTGGTGAGCGCCGGGACCGCGCGCACCGCCCTCGGAGCACTGCAGCGTGGCGGAGCGGTGTGGCGCAACGGCCGGGTGTCGCAGGAACCGGCAGGCGTCGAACAGTGGCATGTGCCGTTCCCGACACCCCCGGGGCCGACGATCGCCGTGTCCGCGCCGCTGCCGGAGGTCGTCACACTGGGACGGTCGGTCGGTGCGGAGGTCGCCCGAGGCTTCTTCGTCGTCCCCGCGGGTCGCGCGGTCGCATCGATCGCAGCGCCTGCGCAGCGGCTCGCTTCCGTCTTGTCGGGGTCGCCGATGTGGGATCTGCTCGAACGTGCGGTCGACCGTCTCCCGCAAGGACCCCACGAGCAGCAGCGCACCAAGGCCCGGACAGTCGTCCTTGCCGAGGTCAGCAGTGTCGACGGCATCTCCGCCGTTCGGTGGGCGAAGCTGAACGATCTGTACGGCGCCACGGCAGTGATCGCGATCACCGGGGCACAGCGGCTGATGGCGGGAGGGGTGCGTACCGGAGCGGTCACACCGTCGGACCTGTTCGACGCCGAATCACTGTTCGCCGAGCTGGACGCCGAGCTCGGCCCGCCCTAGTTGCCCGCCGCGTCGCCCGCCCGGCGCCCGGCGGGTGGTTGCGGTCTCTGCGGCCGGGGTATGGCCGGTTGGGTACGCCACAAGCTGTCCAAGGGGTGCTTGATGAAGCGCAATGAGCGTGTCGCGAAGAACGGCAGTGACCCTGTGGTCAAGATGCAGGACACCGCGTCCGCGCTGGCGGAGAAGGTGCGTGACGCGCGGCTGGACGAACGGGCCGCCGATCTCGCGTCGATGGCCCGCGAAAAGGTGCGCGACGCGCAGCTGGACGCGCGCGCGGCTGAACTCGTCGCCGCGGCCCGCAGGCGCGCGCAGGAGACCGGTCTCGAGGACTGGGCGACGGACATCGTGGCGCGGGTCCGCGAGAGTGCGATGGCGCAGGAAGCCGCGGAAACGGCCGCGCATGTCGCCGGCAGCGCCCGGGAGGCGGCGGACCGAACGCTGGACGCCGTGGGCGAGTGGCTGGAGGACACCCCGGTGGGGGACCGGCTCGGCATCCGCCGTCGCCGCCGTGTCAACCCCTGGTCGATCGCCGCCGCCGGTGTTGCCGCGGCCGGAGTCGCCGCGGGGGTCCTCGCCGGCCGGCGCCGCCCGCAGCAACTGGACGACGACATCTGGGGTCCCGCCGAGGGAGCGCCGCTGCCTGACCGGACACCGACAACGGCACCCAATGCCGCCCTGCCGCTGGATGCCCGCGTCCGCGAGGCGATCGGGCAGGATCCGCGGACGTCGTCACTGCCGGAGCTCAACGTCAACGTGGTCGGCAGCACCGTCTTCGTACGCGGAACGGTGGGCAGCGACGTCGACCAGGACGTGCTGCGCACGGTGATCGAGGGCGTCGAGGGCGTCACGGACGTGGATCTGCAGGTCACCGCCTCAGCCTGAGGATTCCCCGCCCGGAGTGTCACGGGGGGCTGGCAGACTCGGCGCGTGGCGGCACGTGCGGTTGCGAACCTTCACGGCCAGGACCTCACCGAACTGACGGGTGAGGTCGCGGCCGTGGTCTTCGCCAACCCCGACAGCGGGTTCGGCGTCGTCGAACTCACGGCCCCTCGTGGCGGCGAGGACGGGGCACGGGCGAGCGGCCCGCTGGCGTCGCTGGTCGCGGGGCAGTCGGTCCGGCTGCTGGGGACGTGGAAGGACCACGAGCGCTACGGTGAGACGTTCGAGGCCGTCGCGTACGAGCATGCCACACCGCGCTCCGTGGCCGGTCTGGTGGCCTTCCTGGCGTCGGAGCGGTTTGCCGGGGTGGGTCAGACGCTCGCCAAGCGGATGGTCACGATGTTCGGGCTCGGCATCGGCGAGGTGATCACCGCGGAGCCACACCGGCTTGCCGAGGTCAAGGGGGTGAGCGAAGAGCTGGCCGCGTCGATCGCCGAGTCGTGGCGCGCGGCGGGGGCGCTGGCGGGTCTGGTCAGCGAGCTGAATCGCGTCGGGCTGCCGCCCGCAGTGGCCGCCGCTGTACACCGTCACTTCGGCGACCGGGCCGGCGAGATCCTCGTCGACGACCCGTACGCACTCCTCGTCGTTCGCGGGGTCCGCTGGGCTCACGCCGAAGCGCTGGCCCGTACCGCGGGAGTCGACCGACTCGACCCTCGGCGTCTGCGGGCTGCCGCCATCGCAGCGCAGCGCGATCTGTGCGGGCGCGGTGGGCACATGGCCGTCGGGACGCCTGACCTGGTCGTCGAGGCGGGACGCCTGCTCGGCATCGGCCCCGTCGATGCCAGGCGTGCACTGGACCTCGCCGTCGCTGCGGGTGGGCTGGTCTTCGACCGTGACCTGTGGTGGACGCCCGGGGACCTGCGGGCCGAGCAGGGACTCGCGGGCGAACTGGCGCGTCTGGTCGCGTCGAAGTCTGCGCTGCCCGCCGCGGTGCGGGATTGGACTCCCGCCCAGGAGTTGACCGAGGAGCAGCGCGCGGCTGTTGCCGCTGCCGTGAGCGGCACCGTCTCCGTCCTGACCGGGGGACCGGGAACCGGAAAGACGCGCACGATCGTCGAAATCCTGGCCGCCTGCCTCGACCACGACATTCGCGTGTCGCTGTGCGCGCCGACAGGGCGCGCCGCCAAGCGAATGGAGGAACTGACCGGCCATGGCGCCTCGACGATCCACCGGCTACTGGAGGCGCGCGGTGAACCCGGTCACGGGTTCAGCTTCGGCTATGACGCACAGCGCCGACTCCCTCACGACGTCGTCATCGCCGACGAGTGGTCGATGACCGACACGCGTCTGGCGTGGGCCCTCGTGCAGGCGGTGCCCACGGGTGCGCACCTGGTCCTCGTCGGTGATTCCGACCAACTGCCCTCGGTCGGTGCCGGCGCGGTCCTGCGGGACCTGCTCAACGCGCCTGCGTCGGAGGTGATCCCGGCGTCGCGGTTGACGGTGATCCACCGCCAGGCTGCGCAATCCCGAATCGTGACGCTGGCGCACGAGGTGAATCACGGCGAAGTCCCGCCGCTGCAAGGGCGCAGTAACGACGTCTTCGTGGTGCCCGAGCATCCGGCGCACATCGCGGACCGCGTCGCGGAGATCGTCGCGGTGCGCGCACCCCGGTTCTACGAACTGCCGCCCACCGACGTGCAGGTCCTGGCGCCGATGTACCGTGGGGCCGCTGGGGTCGACAACCTCAATGCGACGCTGAAGGAGCGGCTCAACCCCGCGGCGGGCCGGCGTGCGGTTGCGGGGTTTCACGAAGGCGACCGTGTGGTCCAGACGCGCAACGACGCGGAACTCGACGTCGCGAACGGCGACATCGGCCAGGTCGCGGCGACCGATCCCGTGCAGCGGACGCTGGAGGTCGCCTATCCGCACGGCACGGTGACGTACGACCTGGATCATGCGGCCGACCTGCAACCCGCGTGGTGCCTCACGGTGCACAAGTCCCAGGGCGGCGAGTGGCCCGTCGTCGTACTCGTTCTCGACGGCAGTCACCGTGCGATGTTGTGGCGCGAGCTGGTCTACACGGCGATCACACGCGCACGACGCGGACTGCTGCTGGTCGGGTCGCCGAATCTGCTCACGCAGGCGGCGGCGCGCACGGGGTCCGGCGCGCGCTCGCGCCGCACACTGCTCGGCCAGCGACTGGTCGATGCGCTACAGGCGCAGGGCGGTGATGCCGACGCTTGAAAGAGTCGCGGAACAGGCAGAATGAAGGCAGATCCGCCGGATGCCGCCAGGAGGTTGTCGTGGCACCGATCGCGTTTCGCTCGCAGCCGCTGCCCCGTGCCGCGTCCTCGGCGCTGCGCGAGCGGTTGTCGCAGGCGCATCGTGACGACCCCTTCAGCGCGCTCGACCCGCGCCACGCCGCGAGGCGCACCACAGGCATCGCGGAGGACCTCGGCCTGGAAGTGATGCTGTACCGCGGCGCATTGGATCTGCTCGGCAGCGAGATCGACCACGTCTGGGTCGACTTCCAGGGCAGGGTCATCGACGTCGCGTTTCCGCTGTTCCTGCCCTCGTTCGTGCAGGTGCTCCGCGACTACGTCGTCGGCGACGCCGACGCGGCAGACCTGGACGTGGCCGCGTCCGGCGCCGGACTGGACGAACGGGTGCTCGGAGAGTTCCCCCGGCCGCTGCGCTACCGCGGTGAACCCGTCTGGTCCGCTCGCCGATGACCATCGCCCTCGCCCCCGTTAGGCTGCGACAGCGTCATGCACGTACCGAGCTGAGGGGCCCCTCATGGTCAAGGGTGAACGCGTCCAATTTCCGAGCAACGGCCACCAGTCACAGGGATACCTTGCGCTTCCCGCGGGCGGAAGCGGGCCCGGGGTGATCGTCATCCAGGAGTGGTGGGGACTGGTCGACCACATCCGCGAGGTTTGCGACCGCCTGGCCGGCCAGGGATTCGTGGCCCTGGCGCCGGACCTGTACCACGGCGAGACCACACAGGAGCCTGACGAGGCCGCGAAGCTGATGATGGAGTTGGACATCGAGCGCGCTGCGAAGGACATGAGCGGCGCTGTCGACCACCTCCAGGGGCACTCGGCGGTCACCACGTCAAAGCTGGGTGCCGTCGGCTTCTGCATGGGCGGCGGCCTGGTGCTCGTGCTTGCCGCACGCAACGGCGCCAAGATCGGCGCTGCGGTTTCGTTCTACGGCGTGTTCAAGGGCGAGACACCCGACCTTTCAGGGATCGAGTGCCCCGTCCTGGGACACTTCGGCGAAGAGGACGACTCTGCGCCGCCGGAGAAGGTTCACGACCTCGAGGAGACGATCCGCGACCAGGCCGGCGAGGAGTGCACGTTCCACATCTACCCGGACGCTGGTCACGCCTTCTACAACGACTCCCGCCCGGAGGCGCATCACCCTGACCACGCCGAGACCGCGTGGGAGCGCACCCTCGAGTTCTTGCGGGCGAATCTGGAAAACTCTCCCGCTTGACCGGCCCTATCCCGCAGCCGCCCGCCGCAAGCGGTCCATGACGGCGCGACCGATTCCCACCTCCTCGACGGCCTCCACCACCACCATCTCCAGGCCCGCGGCTTCGGCGTCGCGCAGCGCCCCGTAGAGACGCTGCGCCAGGTCGGCGGCGTCCCGGACCACCGCGACCGTCCGCGTGGGCGGGTGGGCAGCTGTGAATCCGATCAAACCCACGCGCCGACCCTGTTGCGCGAGCCGCGACGCCCGCGCGACACCGTCCCCGGCGGCTACCAGCTCCACGGCGCAGGCGGGGGCGTAGTGGCGATATCGCGTCCCTGGTGACGCCCGCACGTCCCCCTCCTGCGCGTCATCCGTGCCGAGACCGAGATGCTCGCGGCTGACGGCGCCCTCACGGAGGACGATCGGACGCTCCCCGCGCGCGTCCACCACCGTCGATTCCACGCCGACGGAACACGGCCCCCCGTCGAGGATCAGGTCCACACCGGTGCCCAGCTCCGCGACGACGTGCTGGGCCGTGGTGGGACTCGGGCGCCCCGAGCGGTTGGCGCTCGGCGCAGCGACGGGAAGCTCGGCGGCCCGCAGCAGCGCCAGTGCGAGGGGATGGCCCGGCATCCGCACGGCCACGGTCGACAACCCACCGGTGGTGACGTCCGGCAGCCCCGGGTCGGCCTCCAGCACGAGCGTCAGCGGGCCCGGCCACCAACGGCCGGCCAGCTCGCGCGCCAGCGGTGTGATCCGCGCCGTGACCTCTGCCGCGGCCTCGAGGGAGTGGACGTGGACGATCAGGGGATTGTCAGCGGGGCGCTGTTTCACCGCGAAGATGCGCTCGACCGCCGGCGCCGAGCACGCGTTGGCACCCAGCCCGTACACCGTCTCCGTGGGAAAGGCTACGAGCTGGCCCGACCGTAACGCTGCCGCGCCCTCGTCGAGAGCGCCGGGGGTTGGTCGGAGGACATCGACGCGCAGCACACGGGGACCGTTCACGCGCGGCATGCTCGCACGCGCGCCGAGCCCCGTTAGAACGCGGCGTCATCCAGTTCCATGACACCGAGGTCGGTGTTGTCCATGGCGGCACGGTGGGCCGCCATCTTCGGCAGCACGTTGGCGGTGAACCATCGGGCGGCCGCGGCCTTGCCGTCGTAGAAGGCGCGGTCGTCGTCGCTCAGATCGGTCGCGCGCAGCGCCTCGAAGGCCGCCACGTCCGCCTGGCGAAGCAGCAGCCAGCCGATGACCAGTTCGGCGAGTGCGAAGAGGAAGGGCGTCGTGTTCAGCCCGGCCAGGTAGATGTCCTGGTCCAGGAAGCCGACCAGCGTGCCGAGCATCCCCTGGACCTCGTCCAGGGCTGCGCCGAGGCGCTCGCGCTCGACCGCGAGATGGCCGTTGCCGGCGTCACCTTTGGCGAACGACTGGATCTCGCC
>WHTG01000201.1 GCA_009377835.1 Nitriliruptorales bacterium | reverse complement strand
GGTGTCGCGCGCCGCGTCGAACACGCGCCACGCGCCGTCACGCAGACGTCGCGCTTCCTCGGCCGCCTGACGGGCCCGCGCCGCGGCGGCGCGTGCGGCGCGTGCCGCCTTGCGGGCCGCGACCAGCGCGGCCTCCAGTCCGGCGATCGCGGCCAGCTGCTCAGCCAGTACGTTCTCGGGGGGCGCGTCGACCAACCGCTGCTCGACCTGGTCGAGTTGTTCGCCCAGCAGGTCCAGATGCTGCTCGACCTTCGTCCGGTCCTGCTCCGCAGCGCGGGCTGCGGCAGCGGCCTCCCAGCGTTCGCGTTCGGCCGCGGCCCGCGCGGCTTCGGCGGTCTCCATCGCCGCCGGCGTCGGCCGTGACGGGAGATCGTCCACGATCTGGAGGCAGACGGGACAGGGCTCACCGGCAACCAGCGTTGCGGCCACGGCATGCGCGGCGTGCTCGCGCTGCGCGGCGCTCACCGCCGCAGCCGCCCGTTCCGCCGCCGCCTCGGCCGCGTTGAGCGCCGCAAGTGCCCGCTCCTCAGCCGCCAGCTTCTGTGTGACGACCTCCCGGCCCCTCGCCATTCGCTGTGACAACGTCGTTCGGGTCGTGTGGTCCTCCAGCAGGCGCTGCAGCACCGCCATATCACCCCCGGCCTCGCGGGCCTGCTCTGCGGCGACCACCCTGGCGTCTGCGGCGTCGGCCCCCTCGGCGCTCGTCCGTGCCGCGGCCTCGGCCGCATCGCACGCTCGGCTCAGATCCACCAGACCGTCCGGCACCGCCACCGCAGACAGCACCTCGACCGCCTGCTCGGCCTCGGCGGCCTCCCGCTCGGCCCCCTGACAACGGCGCAGCAACGCGTCGAGGTGCGGCTGCGCCTGGTCGATCTCTTCGCGCAGGGCGGTCAGCCGCTCCACCCGCGCCGCCGCCGCGTCACGGGCCTCACCGGTGATGTCGGCGAGGGTGTCCAGCTGGCGTTGGATCTGGTCAGCTGCGCCCTGGGCAGCCGACTGCCGGGAACTGGCGTCGCCACGCATCCCCTCGTACACACCCAGCTCCAGGAGCTTGACGAGCAACTCCTGGCGCGCCGACGGCTTGTCGTGCAGGAACCTCGCGAATTCACCCTGGGGCAGCACCACCGACTTCGTGAACTGCTCGAATCCCAGCCCGAGGAGGTGTTCCACCGCAGCTGTCATCCCGTCGGCGTCGCCGGCGACGACCTGCCCCTCGTGCTCCAGGCGCGCCTCCTTCGTGCTCGCACCGTTCGCCGTCCGCCGCACAACCCGGACCGCCGAGAATTCGCGGTCTGCAACGGTGAAGTCGAAGCGGATGCGCGCCTCCACCTTCCCCATGGAGATGACCGGCGCGACCGTTCGGCGGTCCAGGCGCGGCACGCTGCCGTACAGCGCGAAGCACATGCCATCGATGATGGAGCTCTTGCCCGCCCCGGTTGGGCCCGACAGGGCGAACAGGTCCGCGCCGGTGAAGTCGACGACGACCTGCTCGCGAAAGGCCGTGAAGCCGTGCAGTTCGAGCCGGAGGGGGCGCATCAGCAGCCGCGTCCCGCGCACCGATCGCTGCGGTGCAGGCTGGATACGCACACGAGCGCATTGCCGCGACCATTCCGCGCGTCCTTACCACTGCAATGCATCCACAGCACCTCGCGCGGGGAGGACCCATGGCCACCACAGCTGTACCGAACACACTGGACGTCGCCGATTCCAGGCTGCGCGTCGGCGGGAGCATCATGACGCTGGCGGCGATCGGGTTTATCGGCTACGCCGTCATCTTCTTCGTGCGCAACTTCACTGACTCGTTCCTGGAGTTGGGCATCGGCCCGGGAGAAGTCAACGTCGGCAAGGCCGCCATCGTGGACTTCAGCCCTCCGTTGTTCCACTACATCGGTCATCTGCACATCGCGGTTTCGGGATTCATCGCGGCGACAGGGCTCGCCGTCGCCGCGCTCAGCTGGTTCGGTGTTCGCCGCGGTGAGTTCTGGGCCTGGGCGACAGCGGTCGCAACACCCGTCCTCGCTCTGGCCGTCGCGCTGCCGGCGCACTACCCGAACAACTTCGACACGCTGGGCCACCTTGGCCTGGTGTACGCCGCCACGGCCATCTTCGTGGTGGGGGCGCTGGTGAGTCTGCCGGCGGTTCTGGACAGCAGGGACTGATCCGGCTGAGCCGGCGTCGCGGTGCCCGGCCCGGCGGATCACGACGCCGGGCCGGTCGCCGCATCCAGCAGCTCGTCGAACAGCGCCAGCACCCGCTCGTCGACGGCACCGCGCTCCGACAGGTAGTCGGCGAACAGGTCGTGGGGCCGGCGACCCAGTCCACGTTCCGGACGGGTCGGCCCGTCGTCGCCCACGCCGGCCTCCATCGCCACGTCGACCGCGTGCGGGAACCACTCGCGCACCTGGTCCGCGAGCCCGGCGCGTCGGTCGCCGCGGACGATCACGCGAAGATAGTCCTCGCCCGTCGTACCGGATTGGGCGTCGAGGTCGTCCAACGTCCCGCGCAGTGTCCGCAGCCGGCGTCCGCACGACAGCGGCAGTGTCCGGACCTCCGCGGGGTGACCGGGGGACGCCTCGACCAGCGTCACGGACTTCGTGTCCGTGGTTTCGCCGAAGTCGAGCTGCAGCGGCGACCCCGAGTAGTGGACGGGCGCCCCCGCCGGGATCTGCTGAGCACGGTGAAGGTGTCCCAGCGCGACGTAGTGCGCGGTTACCGGAAACGCCTGCGCCGCGACCGCGTAGTCGAAGATCGTGTGGGCGTTGCGCTCACCGCCGCCGAGCATGCCGCCCGACACCATCAGGTGCGTGACCACAAGGTTGACGGTGTCCGCGGCGAACCCTGCGCACAGCCGGCGCAGGATCAGCTGCGCCCGGCCGTTGTACTGCTGTGAATGCTCGTCTGCGTCCAACGCCATCAATTCGTCGGCGCGGACGATGCTCCGCTGGGAGAGGAATGGCAGCAGCGCGATCCGCGCGGTCTCACCTGAGCTGACCGTGACATCGACTGCGCCACCCTCGTCGGGGCGCGCGAGATGCGCGGCGGTGTGGATGCGGCTGAGAGCGAGCAGCGGCGCCACGGCCTGCAGGCGGCCGGGGTTGTCATGGTTGCCGGCGACAGCGACGACATGGGCACCGGTGTCGGCCAGGTCCAGCAAGGCCTGCCACACGATGCGCTCCGATTCAGGCGACGGCGCAGCCGTGTCGAACTGATCGCCCGCCACCACGACCAGGTCGACCTGCTCGTCGCCGGCGATCCGCACGATCTCGTCGAGCACCGCCTGGTGCTCGACAGCGCGGCTGCGACCACGGATCGTTCGGCCGACGTGCCAGTCGGAGGTGTGGAGAATCTTCATGTGCCGCGAGCGTACGACGCACCTGCGACAGGTCCGCCGTTCTCCACCCGCACCAGTGGCGGTATTACCCCGCGGCGTTCGGGGCATAGGGTCGAGGTCCCTTGATCTGTAGGAGCGCACGATGGAATACACGCACCTCGGCCGCAGTGGCCTGTCTGTCAGCCGCCTGTGCCTCGGCACGATGAACTTCGGGCCGGAGACCTCCGAGGAGGACTCGTTCGCGATCATGGATCGCGCGCTGGACGAGGGCATCAACTTCTTCGACACCGCCAACGTGTACGGGCGGCGCAAGGGCGAGGGCATCACCGAGCAGATCGTCGGCCGCTGGTTCGCCCAGGGCGGCGGCCGCCGCGAGAAGACCGTCATCGCCACCAAGCTGTACGGCTCGATGAGCGACTGGCCCAACGACACCTTCCTGTCGGCGCGCAACATCCGGCGCGCCTGCGACGCGTCGCTGCAGCGCCTGCAGACCGACTACATCGACCTGTATCAGATGCGCCACGTCGACCTGAACACCCCGTGGGAGGAGATCTGGGAGGCGATGGAGGTGCTGCGCCAGCAGGGCAAGATCCTCTACGTCGGCTCCTCGAATCACGGCGGCTGGCACATCGCCAAGGCACAGGAGGCAGCCAGGCGCCGCAACTTCTTGGGCCTGGTCTCCGAGCAGTCGATCTACAACCTGCTGGAGCGGTCGGCGGAACTCGAGGTCCTGCCCGCGTGCCTGGATTACGGCCTCGGCGTCATCCCCTGGAGTCCGCTGCACGGTGGACTGCTCGGCGGTGTGCTGCGCAAGGAGCGTGAGGGTTCACGCCGCACGACCGGTCGAGCCAAGGAAGGCCTCGAGCAGAACCGTGAATCGATCGAGCAGTACGAGGACTTCTGCGAGGACCTCAGCGAGGAGCCGGCCGACGTCGGCATCGCCTGGCTCCTGCACCAGCCGGCGGTGACGGCGCCGATCATCGGCCCCCGCACGATGGAGCAGCTCAACGGCGCGCTGCACGCGCTGGAGATGACGCTCGACGACAAGTCGCTGGCACGCCTCGACGAGATCTTCCCGGGCCCGGGTCCCGCACCCCAGGCGTACGCCTGGTAGACACTCGCGCGGCGCGGACAGCAAGCCCGCGGCGCTGCATGCCCGTCCGGCCGGCGGCACCCACGAGCGCGGATGCCGCCAGCCCCAGGCTGTTGCAGTTGTCTCTGTGGAGTTGTCATGGAGCGGGGTTGGAGTGGTGCCCGCCTGTGACGCCTCGTGCCGTCTGGTTCGGGTGCCGTTCCAACCGGTCGTGTAGGTCCACGTGGTCTTGCGGCGTGCTGCGCCCCCCGCCGGGTGGGGCGGGTTGTCGGGTCAGTGGGTATGTCGCGATGGCTGCGCCCCGTGAACCGGGTCGCGGGCATCGGTGTGGCGGTTGATGGCGAAGCCGGTCAGGGCGTCGCCGGTGATTCGCCAGTCCAGGTGGTGGATGCCGTGGTGGCACGACCAACACACCAGTACCAGGTTGTCCACCACCGCTTTGCCCTGGTGGCGTCGCCAGCGGATGTGATGCAGCTGGCATCTGGTGGCGGGGGCGCCGCATCCGACACACACCTGATCGCGTGCGATCACCACACGCCGCTGGTTGGTTGACGGGTCCCCGTCGGATCTCCCCACGTCCCAGATCCGACCCCGCTCGTCACGACGCACGACGGTGGTGTCGGCGTCACAGCCGACCAGATCCGCGGTCGCGCTCGACACGACGCCGACCCCGTCCAAGGTCGCCGTGGACGACCCATCCGGCTGTTCCGTGCGGATGAGAATCTGGTGGGCCGCTGCGCTGCGACGGTCGGCAGGTCGCCACGATCACAGGCCTGCTGACACAGCGTCGCCAACGCGTCGTGACGGCGTTGCGCGGGTGACCGGTCGTCGTCAGCCGCGGTCTTGCGGCTCAGCGGTGCGATCGCCGCGAGGAACTGGGCGTTGGCGGTGTCGGTCAACGCCAG
>WHTG01000110.1 GCA_009377835.1 Nitriliruptorales bacterium | reverse complement strand
GTCGGAGAAGACGGTCGCCCGGCATCTGTCGAACATCTTCGCCAAGCTCGACGTCGGGTCCCGGACCGCGGCCGCGGCGTTCGCGTTCGAGCACCACCTGGTCTGAGGATGATCTAGCCGCGGCGGCATGTCCGCAGCGGTGACCGGGTCATGTCGGTTGTACCCGGTAGCCACCCCCCGGACGGTGCGGATATGCGACGGCTGGGCCGGGACCTGTCAGCGTCTTTGTGTAAGGGACGTGACCTGGTCATGGTTAGCGGAGTCTGAGGCGTCCTGGCGACAGGACCTCGAACCGGCCATTCGTCGGCCCGCGCTTGTGCGCCGCTCCCGGCCATCGCCGCCAGTTCACCTTTTGAACTCCCGCTCGGACCTCGGAGTTCAGATGTTGTACTTGTCATCTCCGTCGCCTGGCCGGATGGTCTTGCCATGACCTCCAACACACGCCGGGAGCCGGCCGTGACGACACCCGCCACGCATCGCGAAGGCCACAGCTGGCAGGACGTGTCCGTGGGCGCCGAGCGCTACGAGCGGGGCCTCGTGCCGGCGTTGTTCGAGCCGTGGGCCACGGTGCTCGTCGACATCGCCGGCCTGCGGCCGGGCGAACGAGTGCTCGACCTGGCCTGCGGCACCGGCGTGATGGCCCGTGCTGCCGCCCGGCGCGTGACCCCAGGCGGGCACGTGTGCGGAGTCGACGTGAACGAGGACATGCTCGCCCTCGCCCGACGCGCCGGTCCGGACATCGAGTGGCGACAAGCGGAAGCCAGCCGCACCAGCCTCGCAGACGCCTCCTTCGACGTCGCCTTCTGCCAGCAGGGCCTGCAGTTCTTCCCCGACCGGCTGGCCGCCCTGCGAGAGCTCCGCCGTGTCCTCGCGCCCGGCGGCCGGGCGGTGATCGCCACCTGGTGTGCCGCCGACGCCGGCGACGCCGGCTACACCCCGATCACCCAGGCCCTTCGACGCCACCGGCCCCACGACCCCGGCCCACTCGCGTTCATCTCCGCCATCTTCGGCCTCAGCGACGGCACCGAACTCACCCAGCTCGTCGAGGCCGCCGGCTTCGACGACGTCGCCGTCGAGCGGCGCACCAAGACGGTGAGGTTCCCGTCGGCTGTGGCATGGGTGGAGGCGTTCCTCGGCGCCGCGCCCGTCCCGGCCGTCTCAGCCCTCGAACCCGCCACCAGTGCCGCCATCGTCGCCGACGCCGCCACCGCCCTCCAGCCGTATGTCGATCCGACCGGCCTCGCCTTCCCCCTCCACACCAACATCATTCGCTGTAGCGGTCAACGACCAACTTCCTGAGGCCACCGACACGACCAGACCGACGAGGTGCGGGGTGGGCCCCGCCCCGGCGGTTCGAGGCGCAGCGCGGGGAAGCGGGCGCGGCGCGGCCCATTCCTCGGGCTCACCTCTGGGATCCCGGATACCGGTACCCCAACGGCCTCACGGTGGCGGCTTGAGAAGCGACGTCCTGGCCGGCATTGCTCGGCCGTCGGCGCTGGGGCTTACCGCAACCCCGGACGGATGTCGAACCGCGTGTCACAACTCAGACGCGCGTGGTGCAACTTCCTCCATGACCGACGCTGGAGGACGACATGTAGCTCGACGGACGGCTCACCCACGAACGGGACGGGGACCCACGAAGGGCCCGGCCGGGGAACCAAACAGAACCATTTCCGGATCCGGGAGTCCAGACGGCGATCCCAACAGGCCGCTGACCAGCGGCTATGTGGAGCGGACGACGTGATTCGAACCCGCGACCCCCACCTTGGCAAGGTGGTGCTCTACCAGCTGAGCCACGTCCGCAGAAGCGACCGGGACGACAGCCCGGTGGCGACACCTCATCCTGCCGCAGGCACCCCCTGCTCGCAACCTGTCAGCGCCCGGAAGAGCCGAATCCTCCCGTTCCGCGAGGCGTGCGGTCCAGTGCGTCGACCTCGACGACATGGACCGGTTCGACGCGCTGGATCACGAGCTGCGCGATGCGCTCTCCACGTTCCAGCCGGACCGGTTCCCGCCTGTCGAGGTTGACCACGATGACCTTGATCTCGCCGCGGTAGCCCTCGTCCACGGTGCCCGGCGCATTCACCAGCGACACCCCGTAGCGCGCGGCGAGACCCGACCTCGGATGCACGAGCCCGACGCACCCGACCGGGACCGCGACCGCGATGCCGGTCGGCACGACCGCTCGCTCCCCGGGTGCCAGCGCCACGGGCCCCCGCGCGTACAGATCCAGGCCCGCGTCGCCGGGGTGTGCGTACGAGGGCAGCGGAAGGTCCGGATCAAGCCGCTGCACGCGTAGGACGTTGCCGTCGCGGCCCGACAGCGACTTGCTCATCACCAGCTCCTCGCGTATGTCGTCGGGCGCCAGTTGGATCCGCTGCGGCAGCACCGCCTCGACCCGGTACCCGTGCTCGGCGTAGAACCCTTCGCGCCCGGTCCCCCCGCGCACCGTAAGGACGATGCGATCGATACCTCGCGCTGAGGCGGCGCCTTCCAGGCCCTGCAGCAGCGCCTTGCCGACGCCGGCGTGCCGCAGTCGGGGATGCCGCTGTAGCCGCTTGATCGTCGCCCAGTGACGGTGAATGCCCAGGTCGTTTACCGCCAGGAACCCCAGGCCCACTGGCCGCTCCCTCCGGAAGGCAACCACCAGGTCGTCCAGCCCCCCTTCGACCCGCGCGAAAGCCGGTTCTGCGACGGCCGCGACCTGGGCGACGTCTGCTCCCGGCGCGAAGCCCACGGCGCCACCCGCATCCGAGACAACGCGCCACAGCTCGATGAGCTGGTCGGCGAGGCCGTCGCGCAGCCGGGGGTTGCGCCTGACGTCGATGGTCAACTGCACTCCGGAACGATTGTGCGGCAGGCTGTGGGGGGAGCACTGTAGCCAGCGCAGTCGATCAGGAGGAACCATGCAACCGCTCACGCATCAGTTGTGGGCCAAGCACTTCACCGAGATCCGGCCTCGCGTTCTCCGGGAGTGGCCGGAAATCGACAAGGGGGCCCTGGATCACGTCGGGGATGACTGGGACGGACTGGTCGAACTGGTCCACAAGACCACCGGAATGTCCGCCGACCTCACGATCCAGCGGCTGCGGACGCTGGATGTCGAGGAGCTGCGTATCGGCAGCGGTACGCCGCAGCCGGACGAAGGCAGCAACGCAAGCCTCGAGCAGCTGGTGCTGGGCACCGGGTTCGAGGAGTCTGAGCGCGACCGCATCGTGGAGCGACTGGCCAAGCTCAACCGCCGGCTCAAGCGCTTTCCGGCTGACGGGACGTGGCTGGAACTGTCGGTCAAGGAGCGGGACAATCCCAGCCAGAGCGTGACGCTGATCTGTGAGCTACCGGGATTCGCCAGGCTGGTCGCCACATCCGGCGAACAGCATCTGCGTGACGCCCTGATGGACGTCCGCGAAGACCTGTGGCGGCAGATCGACGACGCGGTGACCCGACGAACGGAAGGAGCGCGCTAGTGGGCGCACGGTTGAAGTACGCGAAGGTCGTGGACCGCGATCTGTTCCTGCGCACCGGCGGTGAGATCCGGCCGGGTCTGGACAACCGGGTCGCGCTGCTCGGCGAGGCGCCGGCCAAGGCCGCCAGCTTCACGGTCCGACGTCAGTGGTACGACGTCGAGGGCGCCTTCACCGAATCCTGGAGCATTCAGGACCCCCACGGGCGGACCGTCTACGAGGGCCTGGACCGCGAAGTCGTGGGCGGCAACCAGGAACTGGCCGACGAGATCGACGACATGCTCTTCGAATACGCCGATAGCGGCTATCAGCTGGTCCTGGCAGTCGACGGACGAGAGGTTGCGCGTGCAGACTTCGAGGTTGCCGAAACCCAGGTGGAGGACCGCGACCTTACGTAGCGAGCATGGCACGGACAACCGCACGTCCCAGTGACATCTACCGCCTGCCGGAGCACGCCCGGCCGGTGCCGCCGCGGGCCGCGCCACCCGAACCTCCGCAGCGGTCGCGCTTCCCCGGCTGGATGCGCGCCGCCGGAGCCGTCGCCGCCGTCCTCGTCGTCGTCGGCATCGTGCGCGGCAGCAACATCGCCACGACCGGCGACGCGCAGCTGGTCGACGTGGTCAGCGAGGACCACGCGACCGCGGCGCTGACGCTCTACGGCGCACAGGCCTCCACCATCGAGCAGCTGCGCGAACGCGAGGACATCTATGGCAATCCGGGCCCCGGCGCCACCTCGGCGATCGCGGCGGAGGGCATCCGCCAATCACAGCGCGCGCTGAACGACGCACGCGAGGTCGCCGGTGCGGATCCGCTGGCAGCGGGATACTGGAACTCGGCCGCGCACAGCGAGGTGATCGAGGATCTGCGCGGGCTCCGCGAGCAGGCCGAACTGATCGCACTGCTGACCGCCACCCACGACACGCTGTACAGCGGGGCGGGGTCGATACCGCTGCCGGAGGCGCGTGACCGGCTCAACGGGGCTTTTTCGGATTCATCGCAGCCCACGCCGATGCGGCAGTGGGCAGACGCCCTGCTCGAGGAGATGGAGGAACGCGATCGGGTCTCGGAGGCGACGCAGGCGCGTGAGGCGACCGGCGACCTGTGGCGCTTCGAGGTCAAGAAGGTCGAACCCGCGGCCGACCGGCTCCTGCACCACTACGTCGCCCGGCTCTCCCCGGCCACGATCAACGGGCTCCGCGGCCACCCCGTCGCGGGACCAGCCCTGGAGCTACTGGAGCGCGACCGCGGTCCGGTGCCATGACCGGCCCCGTCAGTACGGATACCACCAGTCCTTCGGAGCGTCGCTGAAGTCCCAATGGACGTGCTTCGTCTCGGAGAACGCCTCCAGCCCCTCCTCACCCAGCTCGCGCCCTCCTCCTGTCATCCTCATGCCCCCAAACGGGCCGGCGAGGTTGTCGGTCAGCGGGTCGTTGATCCACACCGTCCCGACCTTGACCTCCTCGAAGAAGCGCTTGATCGTCGCCGGCTCCGTCGACCGCAGCGTCGCACCCAGCCCCATGGCGTTGCCGTTGACCCAGTCGATGGCGTCGCCGATGTCCTCGTAGGCCATGATCGGGATCGTCGGCCCGAACGTCTCCTCGTTCATGATCACCATGTCGTGATCGACGTCCACGAGCACCGTGGGCAGGTAGAAGTAGCCGCGGCCGGGCACCTGCGGCCGCGCCCCGCCGACGACGACCTTGGCGCCCCGCTCGACAGCGTCGGCGACGTGCCGCTCGACCTTGGTGCGGAAACGTTCGGCACGCAGGGGCCCGAGGTCTGTGGAGTCATCCAGGCCGTGGCCGAGACGAAGTCCCTCCAGTTTCTCCCGCAGTCCCTCGGCGATGCCGTCGCGCAGATGCGCCGGAACGTACACGCGTTCCGACGAGGTGCACACCTGGCCGGTGTTGATCAACGCCGCGTACGCCAGGGCGTCGACAGCCGACGCCGGCGCCGCATCCGGCGCAACCACGAAGGCGTCCTTGCCGCCCAACTCGAGGTGCAGATGCTTCATCATCGGGGCTGCCACCGCGGCGATCCGCTGGCCGGTTTCGACCGATCCGGTCATAGCGACCCCGCGGACATCGGGATGGCGCACCAGTGCCTCGCCGGCGTCGGGACCCGTCCCCGTGACGACGTTCACGACGCCCGGAGGAAAGTGGTCGAAGCAGCGCCGTATCCACTCCAGCGTGATCAGTGACGTGTACTCGCTGGGCTTGATCACCACGGCGTTACCCGCGGCGAGCGCGGGCGCCAGCTTCCATGACAGCAGGAGCAGTGGGTAATTCCACGGGACGATCAGCCCGAAGACGCCGTACGGCTCCTTCAGGACGAGGTTGAGCTGCGTGCGCGGCTCACCGCTTGGGATAACGCGACCACGGTTGTTGCGGCCCAGCTCGGCGTAGTAGCGCAGGGGACTCGCCGACCACTCGAGTTCCTCCTCCTGCTCAGGACGGGGCTTGCCCTGTTCCCGCGTCAGCAGTTCCAGCAGGACGTCCCAGTGCTCCGAGGTCTTGTCCGCAGCACGGTGCAGCAGTGCCGCGCGCTCATCGGCCGGACACCAGCGCCAGTCGCGAAACGCCGCGGCGGCAGCTGTGACGGCGCGGTCGATGTCGGCCGCGCCGCCTGCGGGAACATGGCCGATGATGTCCTCGGTGGCCGGATCGTCGACTGTGATCCAGCCACCGGCCTCGGCGGATACCCATTCGCCGTCGATGAGCATCCGCACCCGACCGTCGGCCATGCCACTCCCTTTGTGTCGGGGCTTATCCCTTCGCCCGGTTGAACAGGTCGTTGAACTTGATCTCGTCGTTGCCGGTGTCGTGGATGAACTCCAGCTTGGACTGCACGTCCGGCGGGATCTTCGAGAGCTCCACGACCACGTCGTCGATCATCGGCCGGGCCGCCTCGTTGGGACTCTCGTAGTACGTCCAGTTGCTCAACTGGGCGCCGTTGTCCGCGTCCAGGATGAAGTTGAGGAACGTCTGCGCGGAGCATGGGTGCTCGGAGTCGGCGAGGACCGCCATGTTGTCGGTCCAGATCGTGCCCCCCTCCTCCGGGACGAAGTACTCGTAGCGGTCCGGGTCCTCTGCCTCCACGAAAGCGAACTGCCATGTGCCGCTGAAGCCGTGGCCGATCACCGTCTCGCCACCGACAAGGAAGTCCGAGTACTGGTCGGAGGTGAAGGCGGCGACGCGCTGGCTGGCGTCGCGGACCAGGTCGGCGGCTTCCTGCAGCTTTTCGTCGTCGGTCTCGTTCAGCTCGTAGCCGAGGTACTTCAAGGCCGCGCCCATCGTCTCCCTCGCGTCGTCCAGCAGCGAGATGCGACCCTCATACTGGCCGGCGATCTCAGGATCGAAGATCAGCCCCCAGCTGCGCGGAAAGTCCTCGCCGATCTCCTTCTTGTCAACACCCAGGCCCGTGGTACCGAACTGGAAGGGCATCGAGTACGCAAGCTGCGGGTCGTACGGCGGCTCGGCGAAGTCGGCGTGGATGTTCTCCCCGTTGGGAATCGCGTCGCGGCTCAGCCGCATCAGCAGCCCCTCCTTGACCATGATCGAGACCATGTAGTCGGAGGGGACGATGACGTCATATCCCGCCGCACCGCCCTGGATCTTTGCCAGCAGCTCCTCGTTGGAGGGATAGAAGTCCTCCGTCACCGACACCCCGTGCTCCTTCTTGAACTTCTTGAGGAGCTTCGGGTCCATGTACTCCGTCCAGTTGTAGAGGACGATGTCACCGTCGGTTTCCCCCTCGCCACAGGTGGATTCGGCGACTTCGCTGGCGGGCTCCGACGCACCATCGGTGGCCGCCGTCGTGTCACCGCCCCCGGCGGGGTCGTCGAGCGGGCCCGACCCCCCGCAAGCGGCGGCGATCAGAGCGAACAGGGCGAACAGGGGCAACAACCTTTTCTGCATGACTACCTCCGTGTTGCGGGCGTCATTGGGACCGCCGTTGGACGAGCAGGGAGAACAAGACCAGCAGCATGGAAGCGGCGAGCATGACCGTGGACACGGCGTTGATCAGCGGTGTCACGCCCCTGCGCACGAGGCCGAAGACGTAGACCGGCAGCGTCGTCGATCCCGGCCCGGCCACGAAGCTGGTGATCACGACGTCGTCGAGTGACAACGTCAGAGCGAGCAGGGCTCCGCCCAGGATGCCGGGCATGATCAGCGGCAGGGTGACGTGACGGAACGTCTTGCGCCGGTCGGCATACAGATCCGCAGCGGCTTCCTCCAGCGCCGGGTCCAGGCCCGCGAGCCGTGCGCGCACGACAATCGCGACGAAGGAGATGTTGAACGCAATGTGGCTCAACGTGATCGTCGTGATACCCAGGTGCAGCGTCGTGCCCGTCGCCTCGTACACCATCGCAAATGCGCGCGCGAAGAACAGCAGCATCATCACGGCCATGGTGACGTCCGGGATGATGACCGGGAGGTAGACCAGCCCGTCGAAAGCAGCGCGTCCCCGGAACCGGAACCGCTCCAGTGCGATCGCGGTGGCCGTGCCCAGTACGGTTGAGAGGACCGTCGAGATCCCCGCGACGACCAGGGAGTTCTGCAGTGACGCGATGACCGAGGCGTTGCCGAGCATCTCTCGATACCAGCGCAGAGACGCTCCCCCCCACACCCCCACCATCCGGTTGTCGTTGAACGACAGGGCGACCAGCAACACGATCGGCAGATAGAAGAATCCGAACACCAACCACGCGTTCGCCGAGAGCGCCCACCGGGTCGTCCCGCCGGGTTGTGCCCCCTCGCGCAGGCTCACAGGGTCTTGCCTCCGACGCGGAAGTACACCAGTGCCGCAACGAGCATCGCGATCATGACCACGAACGACAGCGACGACCCGAACGGCCAGTCCCTGGCCGCCAGGAACTGGCGCACGATGAAGCTGCCGAGCATGGTCGTCCTCGATCCACCCAGAATCTCGGGCGTGACGTACGCACCGAAGCTCGGGATGAACACGAGAATCGAACCGGCGATGACTCCCGCGCGGCTCAGCGGCCAGGTGATCCGCCGGAAGGCCTCCCACCCTGACGCATAGAGGTCGCGGCCGGCTTCGACGAGGCTGAAATCGAGGCGCTCGATCGACGCGTACAGCGGGAGGATCATGAACGGCAGGTAGCCGTACACCAGGCCGATCATGACCGCGGTCGACGTGAACATCAGACGGGTCTGCCCGATGCCGACCAGTTCCGTCAACCGTGACACCGGACCGTCGGACCCGAGGATGACGCGCCACGCGTAGGTGCGGACCAGGAAGTTCGACCAGAACGGGATCATCACCATCACGAGCAGCAGACCGCGCACACGGGGTGACCGTGTCGCGATGTAGTAGGCGAACGGATAGCCCACCAGGAGACACAGCGCGGTGGCTGCGGCGGCCAGCGCGAACGACCGCCACGCGATCTGCAGCACGAACGGGTCGATCAGCCTCGTGTAGGAGTCGACGCTCCACTGTCCCAGGATCGTGCGTCCGGTTGAACTTCGCGTCGCGAACGAGTAGACGAACACGATGCCCAGGGGCAGGGCGAAGAACAGGAACAGGTAGGCGAACCCGGGCAGCGCGAGCAGCGCCCCCCGCCGGGAGTCGGCCCTGGTCGCGGCATGCTCCAGTTCCTCCCCGGTCCCGTCCTCCAGCTTCGGAACCAGCGTCGGCGGAGCGGTGGGCGCCGACATCTAGTCCTCCAGAACGGCAGCGTCGGCGGGACTCCACAACACGGCGACCTCGTCGCCGTCGCGGAAGCGATGCACCTGCGCCGCGCTGCCCTGACGGACCCGCAGCCGCACCGCCCCCGCTGTCACCTCCAGCGCCAGCGCATTGCCGAGATACACGCGCCGGTGCAGGGTCCCCAGGAGCTGGTTGTCGCCTTCCGGCACGGGTTCACGAGGAGCGGTGATGCGCATCTTCTCCGGGCGGATCGTCAGGGTCGTCTTCGTGCCGGGGGTCCCGTCGCCGCCGATGATGATCTCCTGCCCACCCTCGATCCTGGCACGATCGAGTTCCGTCACGACGATCGGGAGGAAGTTCGTCTCCCCGATGAAGTCCGCGACCATCCGCGTCGCCGGCCGCTCGTAAATCTCCTCCGGTGTGCCGACCTGCAGCAACCGGCCGTCGTCCATGACGCCGATCCGGTCCGACATGGTCAGCGCCTCCTCCTGGTCGTGCGTCACGTACACGAAGGTGATGCCGACCCGTTCCTGCAGTTCCTTCAGCTCCAGCTGCATCGCCTTGCGCAGCTTGAGGTCAAGCGCCCCCAGAGGCTCGTCCAACAGCAGGACCTGTGGGTGGTTGACGAGCGCGCGCGCCAGTGCAACCCGCTGCTGCTGCCCCCCCGACAACTGCTTGGGACGACGGTGCTCCATCCCGCCGAGCCGCACGAGCTGGACCGCCTCTGTTACCCGCGATCCGATCGTGTGACGGTCCACCTTCTTCATCTGAAGCCCGAACGCGATGTTGTCCCTGACACTCATGTGCGGGAAGAGGGCATACGACTGGAAGACGGTGTTGACCGGCCGCTTGTTCGGCGGCCGGAGCGACATCTGTTCGTCGTGGATCCGGATGCTGCCGTGCGTCGGGAACTCCAGCCCGGCGATCATGCGCAGCGTCGTCGTCTTGCCGCAGCCGGACGGCCCCAGCAGCGAGAAGAACTCTCCGTCGTTGATCCGCAGGTTCACGTTGTCGACGGCGATCACATCGTCGAAGCGCTTCGTGACGCCCACCAATTCCACCGCCGGTGAGGAGCCAGCCTGCCCTTGACGAGGTGGCGCTGAGGTGGTCGCGACGTCCGGTGCGTTCATCGTTCGAACACCTTCACTCCCTCCAGCCAGGTGGCAACCACCTCGGCGCCTCTGAGCGCGGCAGGTTCCATCATGGCGATGTCCCCCCTGAGCAGGACGAGGTCTGCCTTGGCGCCTTCGGCAAGGCTCCCGGCATCGTCGTCGAACGCCTGGTACGCGGTTCCGCGCGTGTAGGCCGCGACCGCTTCGTCGAGGGTGAGCCGTTCTCCGGGCAGCCACCCCGCGGGCGGCTGAGCCTGCGGCGTCTGCCGCGTCATCGCGACCTCGATGCCCTCCATCGGAACCATGGACGACACCGGCCAGTCGCTGCCGAAGCTGATGGGGGCGCCGCTGCGCAACAGGCTGCCGATCGGGTACTGCCATCTGCTGCGCTCAGGGCCCAGCCGTGGTTCGGTCAATTCCGTCATGACCGGGCTTCGCTGTGCCCACAGCGGCTCGAAATTCGCAATCACGTTCGCCGCCGCGAACC
>WHTG01000146.1 GCA_009377835.1 Nitriliruptorales bacterium | reverse complement strand
GTAGGGGCTGATGTGATGGCCCCTCAAGCAGCGCCAGCGGTAGGGGCTGATGTGATGACCCCTCAAGCAGCGCCGGCGGTAGGGGCTGGCGTGATGCCCCCTCGATCGTTTGGGGCCCGGTGATGGTGTCAGGGGACTCGACGATCGAGGGCTACGCCCAGGCGGTCTTCTCGGTCGCCCAGGCGGAGGAGGCGCTGGACCGCGTCGAGGACGAGCTGTTTCGCTTCGCCCGTGCGTTCGAGGCGAACGCGGACCTGGGCCGCCGGCTCGGCGACGAGGCGATCGACTTGCCCACCCGCCTCGCGATCGTGCGGGACCTGCTGGGTGGTCGCGCCCACCCGCAGACCATCAGCGCGATCTCGTACATCGTGCAGTCGGGCCGCACCCGGCAGCTGCCAGAGATCGCCGACGCGGTGGTGTCAAAGGCGGCGTCGGCCCGTAACCGGGACGTCGCCGAGGTTCGGTCGGCCGTACCGCTGGACGAAGAGCAGACCCGGCGGCTTGCGACCGCGCTCGGGCAGTCCAGCGGTCGCCAGATCGACGTGAAGGTCGTCGTCGATCCGGACGTCGTCGGGGGGTTGATCGTCCGGATGGGCGACACCGTCATCGACGGTACGGTGGCCCGACGCCTTCAGGAAATGCGCACCGCGCTGACTGGCGGCTAGGCCAGGCACTGGTCATCCCGCCCCTCTGTTCAAGGAAGCAGACCAATGACTGACCTCAGCATCTCCTCCGAGGACATCACCAGGGTCCTGCGGGAACGCATCGGGTCCTACGACTTCCAGACCTCGCGCGAGCAGGTGGGCCGGGTCGTGGAGTCCGGTGACGGCATCGCGCGCGTCTCCGGCCTGCCCGACGTCATGGCCAACGAGCTGCTCGACTTCGGGGTCGGCCACGACGGGCAGCGCCTGTACGGGCTGGCGCTGAACCTCGACGAGCACACCGTAGGCGCCGTGATCATGGGTGACTTCTCCATCATCGAGGAGGGCGCCGAGGTGCGCCCGACCGGTGAGGTCCTGTCGGTGCCCGTCGGCGACGCCTACCTCGGTCGCGTCGTCGACCCGCTGGGCCGCCCGCTGGACGGCAAGGGCCCGCTGGACGAGGCGAAACTCGACGGCCGCCGCGGTCTGGAGATCCAGGCGCCGGGTGTGGTCGACCGCCAGCCGGTGAAGGAGCCGTTGCAGACCGGCATCAAGGCGATCGACGCGATGACGCCGATCGGCCGCGGTCAGCGCGAGCTGATCATCGGCGACCGGCAGGTCGGCAAGACCGCCGTCGCGATCGACACCATCATCAACCAGCGCGAGAACTGGGAGTCGGGCGACCCCAAGAAGCAGGTCAAGTGCATCTACGTCGCCGTCGGTCAGAAGGGCTCGACCGTCGCGGAGATCGTGAACCGCCTCACCCAGACCGGCGCGATGGAGTACACCGTCGTCGTCTCCGCGCCGGCGTCGTCGCCCGCGCCGTTCCAGTACATCGCGCCGTACGCCGGCGCGGCGATCGGCTCGTACTGGATGTACAAGGGCGAGCATGGCCTGATCGTGTACGACGACCTGTCCAAGCAGGCCGACGCCTACCGTCAGCTCTCGCTGCTGCTGCGCCGCCCGCCGGGCCGCGAGGCCTACCCGGGTGACGTGTTCTACCTGCACTCCCGCCTGCTGGAGCGCGCCGCGAAGCTGTCCGACGAGCTCGGCGGTGGGTCGCTTACCGCGCTCCCCCTGATCGAGACCAAGGGCGGCGACGTCTCGGCGTTCATCCCGACCAACGTCATCTCGATCACCGACGGCCAGATCTACCTGGAAACCGACTTGTTCTTCCAGGGTGTGCGCCCCGCCATCAACGTGGGCATCTCGGTGTCTCGCGTCGGTGGATCGGCCCAGATCAAGGCCATGAAGAAGGTGTCGGGCACGATGCGCCTGGACCTCGCGCAGTACCGCGAGCTGGAGGCCTTCGCGCAGTTCGGCTCGGAACTGGACAGGGCGTCCCAGCAGCAGCTCGACCGCGGTGTGCGCGTCGTCGAGATCCTCAAGCAGCCGCAGTTCGCGCCGGTTCCGGTCGAGGAGCAGGTCGCGACCATCTGGGCCGTCACCAACAACAAGCTCGACGACATCCCCGTCGCGGACGTCAAGCGCTTCGAGTCAGAGCTGACCGAGTACCTGCGCAGCCGCCACGGTGAGTTGCTGGCGGGCATCCGCGACGACGGCAACCTCGGCGACGACCGCGTCGAGACGCTGGCGAAGGCGATCGACGACTTCCGCGCGACGTTCCAGCGCTCGGCCGAGGAGGCCAGGGAGGAGCCGCAGCAGATGGAGGACCTGCCGACGCTGCAGGGCCGCGACGAGGGCGACCGCGAGGGTGACGCCGGCGGTACGGAGGCCGGCGGTCCCGACACGTCCCGCGGCGCGCAGAAGCTCGTCGCGGACGAAGGTGCCGACGAGGGCGGTCCGGCCGCGGACACCGACGCCCCCGCGACGTCCTAGGAGGGAACGCGACCACATGCCAGGAGCGGGCGAGCTTCGAGTTCTGCGGCGTCGGATCCGCAGCGTCAAGTCGACGCAGAAGATCACCAAGGCCATGGAGCTCATCGCCGCGAGCCGGATCAACCGGGCGCGGCGGGCGGTGGAGGCTGCACGCCCGTACGCGGTTCTGATCACCGAGGCGATCTCGAGCCTCGCGGTGGCGTCGGAGGTCGGCGAACACCCACTCATCGCGCCCCACGAGAGTGTCCGGCGCGTCGGGATCATCGTCGTCACGTCGGACCGCGGGCTGGCCGGCGCCTACAACACCAACGTGCTGCGCCGGGCGGAGCGCCTCGCCAAGGAGGAGCGCGAGGCGGGCCGCGAGGTGGTCATCTACTCGCTGGGCCGCAAGGCCGAGACGTACTTCCGGTACCGTCAGCAGGCGCCCGCCGCTTCGTGGACCGGCATCGCCGACCAGCCGCGTTTCGCCTCGGCATGCGAAGTCGGCGACACGGTGATGGAGGCGTACACGGGCAGTGAGGTCGACCGCGTGTGGCTGGTCTACACCGATTTCAAGTCGGCGATGACGCAGGTGACCGCCGTCGCCCAGGTGCTCCCGGTCCAGCCGCAGCAGTTCGAAGGCGGCACGGCGTACCCGCCGCAGTTCATGTTCGAGCCAGGTCCCGATGACATCCTCGCCGAGCTGATTCCCAGGTACGTGCAGCACCGGATCTTCGCCGGCCTGCTCGAGGGCGCCGCCTCCGAGCATGCCAGCCGCCAGCGCGCCATGAAGGCCGCCAGCGACAACGCTGGCGACATCATCGAGGACCTCACGCGCGAGGCGAACCGCGCACGCCAGGCCGCCATCACCACCGAGATTTCCGAAATCGTCGGCGGGGCCGAGGCCCTGTCGGGACGCAAATAAGAGGGATCGCGAGATGACTGATCTGCAGACCGCCCCCACGGCAACCAACGGCAAGCTCGAGGACGGCCGCATCCTCACGGTGGTCGGGCCGGTCATCGACGTGGAATTTCCACCGGAATCGCTGCCCGAGATCAACTTCGCGTTGAA
The DNA here is from genome assembly GCA_009377835.1 of Nitriliruptorales bacterium. GTDB lineage: Bacteria > Actinomycetota > Nitriliruptoria > Euzebyales > Egibacteraceae > WHTG01. Next base: position 4,837 of record WHTG01000146.1, on the reverse strand, counting down.
GTTCGAACGCAGCGTCGGCGACGAGAAGCAGACGCTGACCGCGGAGGTCGCGCAGCACATCGGCGACCGGGTCGTTCGCGCCATCGTCATGCAGCCGACGGACGGCGTTGTGCGCGGCACGAGCGTGCGCAACACCGGCGCGCCGATCGCCGTGCCGGTCGGCCCGGGGATCCTCGGCCACATCTACAACGTGCTCGGCGAGCCGCTGGACGTCGACGCGTCCGAGATCACGGCCGAGGCCTACTGGCCGATCCACCGCGACGCGCCGCCGTTCGCGGAACTCGAGCCGCAGGCGAAGATGTTCGAGACCGGCATCAAGGTCATCGACCTGATCGAGCCCTACGTCGAGGGCGGCAAGATCGGCATGTTCGGCGGCGCCGGCGTGGGCAAGACCGTGGTCATCCAGGAGATGATCTACCGCGTCGCCGAGCAGCATGGCGGTGTGTCGCTGTTCGCCGGCGTGGGGGAGCGCACCCGTGAGGGCAACGACCTCATGCTCGAGATGGAGGAGTCGGGCGTCCTGGAGAAGACGGCGCTGATCTTCGGCCAGATGGACGAGCCGCCCGGCGTGCGCCTGCGCGTGGCGCTGTCGGCACTGACCATGGCGGAGTACTTCCGCGACGAGGCACGCCAGGACGTTCTGCTGTTCATCGACAACATCTTCCGGTTCGTTCAGGCCGGCTCCGAGGTCTCGACGCTGCTCGGACGCATGCCGTCGGCGGTGGGCTACCAGCCGACCCTGGCCAACGAGATGGGTCAGCTGCAGGAGCGCATCACCTCGACCAAGGGGCGTTCGGTGACGTCGCTGCAGGCGGTGTACGTCCCCGCCGACGACATCACCGACCCGGCGCCGCACGCGACGTTCGCACACCTCGACGCCCAGACGGTGCTGTCGCGGTCCATCGCCGAGCTTGGCATCTATCCGGCGGTGGACCCGCTGGACTCAAACAGCAGGATCCTCGACCCGCAGGTCGTCGGCGACCGCCACTACAACGTGGCGACCCGCGTGCAGGAGATCCTGCAGCGCTACCGCGACCTGCAGGACATCATCGCGATCCTGGGCATGGACGAGCTGACGGAGGAGGACAAGATCACCGTGCAGCGCGCACGCAAGATCCAGCGCTTCTTCAGCCAGCCGTTCTACGTGGCCGAGCAGTTCACCGGTCAGCCGGGTGTGACCGTGCCCCTGGAGGACACGGTGGAGTCCTTCGAGGGACTGATCAGCGGCGAGTACGACAGCCTGCCGGAGCAGGCCTTCTTCAACGTCGGCAGCATCGAAGAGGCGCAGGCCAAGGCCAAGAAGCTCGAGGGTTAGCCGTGGCCCTCGAGCAGCGCAGCGGTGGGGCGGTGTAGCCGTGGCGACCATGCAGGTAGACGTCGTGTCGGCCGAGGCGCAGCTGTTCTCCGGCGAGGCCACTGAGGTCTACGCCCGCTCCACAGAGGGCGAGATCGGGATCCTGCCAGGTCACCAGCCGGTACTGCTGCTGCTGGAGGCGGCACCGGTGCGCGTGAAGACGACGGGGGGGCAGGAGCAGGCGTTCGACATCGGCGGTGGCTTCCTGGAGTTCCGCGAGAACCACCTCATCGTGCTGGCAGAGGCCGTCGAGTCGGAGTGAGCAGGTCGTCCGGCTGCGCTGTGAACAGCTGGAAGGAGGCGGCCAATGGGTGATCAGTGGCGCTTCGACACCGAAGAACTGTTCGACGAGGACTATCTGTACTTCTACGCCGGCATCCTCACCGATGAGATCAGCGACATGCAGGCGGACCTCATGTGGCGCCTGCTCGAACTCGACCGGGGCTCACGTGTTCTGGATGTGGCGTGCGGACACGGACGGATCGCGAACCGCCTGGCTGCAAAGGGCGCCACGGTAACGGGACTGGACGCCACGCCGCTGTTCCTGGATCGGGCTCGCGACGACGCCCGGCAGCGCGGCGTCGAGGTCGACTACGTCCACGGCGACATGCGCCAGTTGCCGTGGGAGTCGACGTTCGACGCCGTCACGTGCGTGTTCACGGCTTTCGGCTACTTCGACGACGCGGAAAACCATCAAGTTCTGCACGAGGTGCGAAAAGTCCTGAAGCCCGGCGGGAGGTTATGGATCGACGTGAACAACCTCCCGTGGCTGTTCGCGAACTTCCGTCCGGAGCACGTCACCGAGCGCGGCGGTCACCTGATGATCGACCGCAGCCAGTACCACCCGGTGGTCGGCCGGGCCACGTCGCGGCGCACCGTCGTCCGTGAGGGGAGACAGCGAACGTTCGAGTTCTCGGTGCGGATGTTCACGTTCACGGAGTTGCGCGACTGGCTGCTCGAAGCGGGCTTCACCCACGTCGACGGCTACTCCGGGCAGGGTGAGCAACTCACCGCCGACACGCCGCGGATGGTCGTCGTCGGGCGCGTGTAGCGCTGCTCGACCGGCGGGGGGCCGGCCCGTCTGCATGCGTGGCCCGTGGTCAGCCCGGGTTTCCACAACCAGTCCGACATAGCCCCTTCGGGCAGTTCGCGGGCGTAGAAGGATCAATTGGGTCAAGCAGTGCAACCACAATGCCGAAGGCAGCGTCATAACCGGTACACGGCAGATGGGGAAGGAGCCCCCGATGCGCCAGGAACGGATCACCCGCAGGCCCCGCCGCCGCAAGCCGGCCCCGGAGCAACCCACACCCGTCCTGGTCACCGCTGCACGTGACATCGCGCACGTCGACGATTTCGTCGCACACATCGACACCGTGCTGGAGGCGACGTGATGTTCGCCCGCATGTTCTTCTACTGCTACAGCCTCTGGTACTGCAAGGCGCACTAGGCGCTGCCCGGCAAGTTCGGCCGGCCATCTCGGGAACACTTATTTCGGGCCATCCGGCCCCTGCCCAGATGAGTCATCTTGTGCGTGAGCAGCTGAATCTCATCAATTCAGATGACGACATATCGCCCGACCTCCCACCATTCTGGTCCCACATCCCGCATCATCGGGGACCGGCCAAGGAGGCCGCCAAATGCGACAGGAACGGATCACCCGGACCAAGCGGCGCCGTCGGCGCCCAGTCGATGAGGCGCCACTGGTCGTGCGAACCCGCCCGATGGACACCGGCCGCGCCCGGCGTGTCCTGGACCGCATCGACGAGGTGCTGGAGGTGGCGTGATGTTGGCAAAGCTGTTCTATTACTGGTACTCGCTGCGGCACTGCCGCACCTGACGCAATCACCGCCCCAAATCGCAGCCCCGACAGAAAGTCGCGTTGCTGCGCCTGTGTCCGCTTTGTGACGGTTTAGTGCTCGTCCTTCAGGCCAATGTGGCGGCGTCAGCAATGACAAATCAGGGTTTCGCGGGAATGCAGTCACGTCAGGTGGGGATAAGTCGCTGGAGACGACACCGGGGGAACAAGAGAACGGAGCCCCCCGTGCGCCGGGAACGGATTCTGAAGGCGCCACGCCGCAGGCGTGGTCCGATCGAGCCCTGGCCGCTGGTTGTGGCAGTCGTCGCAGCCGACACCAGCGCCGCGCAGGACGTGCTCGACCGGATCGACCAGATCCTGGAGATCATGTGATGTTCGCCCGACTCTTCTTCTACTGCTACAACCTCTGGCACAGTCGGCCGTAGTCACACCGCCGCCGCGATGACCCTGCCGGTCAGGGGCATCCCGGCGGCCGCGAGTATCCTCGGCTCCAAGATGGACGCCTTCATCGTTCGGGGAGGCCGCCCGTTGACCGGATCCGTCCGGGCCAGCGGCGCCAAGAACTCCGCCCTAAAGCTCGTCGCCGCGGCGCTGCTCACGCCCGGCCATTTCGCCATCCGCAATGTCCCGGACATTGCAGACATGCGGGTGATGGCCGCCGTCCTCGAGCACCTTGGCGTCGCCGTGCAGCGCGACGGCGAGACGCTGACGCTTGATGTTCCCGACGCGGTCGGCGACTCCACGCCGCCGCACCTGGTCAGCAAGCTGCGCGCCAGCATCGTCGTGCTGGGGCCGCTACTCGCCCGTCGCGGCCACGTGCGCGTCGCCACGCCTGGAGGTTGCAACCTCGGCAACCGGGCCATCGACATGCACCTTTCCGGCCTTGCACGCATGGGTGCGGAGATCTCGTATGGCGCCGACTTCGTGGAGGCGCGGACCCAGCGCCTGCGCGGCGCGGCGATCGAACTGCCCTACGCCAGCGTCGGCGCGACCGAAAACCTGCTGATGGCCGCCGTGACCGCCGAGGGAACCACCACGGTCGGCAACGCGGCGCGCGAACCCGAGATCGTCGATCTCGCGCGGTTCCTGCGCTCCATGGGTGCAGACATCAGCGGCGAGGGCACCGACGAGATCATCGTCACGGGCGTGCGGGATCTGGGTGCGACGGAGCACGCAGTTGTGGGGGACCGGATCGAGGCCGGGACCTTTGCCGTCGCCGCGGCGGTCACCGGCGGCCAGATCGACATCACCGGCGTCGACCCGGCGCATCTGCGGCTGGTCATCGACAAGCTGCGCGCCGTCGGCGCCACAGTCGACGAGCGCGACAACGGCATGACCGTGACACGCACCGGCGACCTTCGTCCGGTGGATGTCGTCACGCTGCCGTTCCCGGGGTTCCCGACCGATCTGCAGCCCCAGTTCCTCCTGTTGCTGTCACAGGCAAACGGCACCTCGATGCTCACCGAGAACGTGTTCGACGGCCGCTTCTCCATCATCGACGAGCTGAACCGGCTGGGCGCCGACATCACGTTGGAAGGCCACCATGCTGTGGTCCGCGGACCGCGTGCTCTGCGCGGCGCGGAGGTGCGGGCCACCGACCTCAGGGCCGGTGCCGCCTTGGTGCTCGCCGGCCTGGTCGCGGACGGCGAGACCGTCGTCGCGGAGCC
>WHTG01000159.1 GCA_009377835.1 Nitriliruptorales bacterium | reverse complement strand
CCCGTCCCAGCAGTTGAGTCAGGGCGCGTAGTGCGACGGGGATCGCACCCTGGGGGACTGCCTCAGGTGCCACCGGGCCGATCGCCGACAGCACATAGGTCTCCGTCGAGCCGAGGATTTCGGCCTGCAGGATGGGTGTGTCGGCGGTCACCCCACCGTCGATGAGGAGTCGTCCGTCGATCTCGACTGGAGCGAACAGGCCCGGTAACGCGGTGGTGGCCAGCAGCGCCGGGACCGCTGAGCCGACGGACAGGGTGATCGGGTCCCCGCTGGCCAGATCGGTGGCCACGACGTACGCGGGGATGCGTGTCTGGTCCAGGTTCACGTTGCCAATCTCACGCTCCAGGAACTGCCCCAGCTTCACATTGGACGCCACCCCGTCGCGGAACCCGCTCAGTCCGCCGATCAGGTTCCAGGCCCGAGTAGGAATCAGGTCACCGCGCTGCACTTCGCGCCACGCTCTGACCAGCCGGGCGACTCCGGACGAGGAAGGACTCATCGCGAAGCGGACCGCATTCACCGCCCCTGCGGAGGACCCAACAACCAGATCGGGACGGATGCCGGCCCTGGTCAACGCCTGCAACATGCCGACCTGAACGGCGGCCAAGCTGCCTCCGCCCTGAAACACGAACGCCACGCTCATACTTCTTACAACGATCACGCGCCGGAGAGAATTTCCGAGATGGTCACAATGGACGGCCGGACAGATCGCAGACAGATGATTGAGCCGCGCTCTTTCCAGGTATGCGGATTCACAGGATATCGGACGTGGCCGCCCTGAACTGGAAGTCCGACGATGTGCAGGACACCACGGCGCTGATCTTGAGCGATCATGAGCAGTTTCGTCGTGGGTTCGCGATCCTCGATGACCTGTCCGATCCCGCGGAGCTGACGTTGGCGTGGGAACCGCTCGCGGTGCTGCTCGAAGTGCATGCGGCCGCGGAGGAGAAAATCTTCTATCCGGAACCGCTTCGACGCGGGGAGGACGCTGAGGGCGAGACCGTGGGACGCCATCAGAGATCCACAATGACATCCGGGCCGGCGTGCACGAGGCCATGCGACATGGTCGGGAGCGCAGACTGGTGGGAGTACGTCCGTCGCCAGGGTCGCCAACAGTGCACACATGGCAGAGGAGGAAGACGACGCCCTCGCCGAGCAGGCGGAACTGCTGGTCCTCGGCAACACGGGGCGGGGCACGCGCCTTGTACACCACGCCTCGTGTCCGGTGGTCCTGGTCTCGTGAAGCGGGCCGCGGTCGAGCTGGCCAAGGGTCAGGGGTTCGTCAGACAGTGCGGTGCTGATCCGCCAGCTCGGAGGGTCCGCCGCGCACTTCGGCGATGCACGGTCCCGCGATGGAGGGGTCGAGAATGCCTTGTTCGGCCCATTCGTAGCGGCCATCGAGCGTTCGACGGGCGGTGGCACGGTCGGGCGCGTCGGTGTTGGTCCACAGTCGTTCGAACAGCTCCTGGACCCGGACTCTGGCCTGGCGACAGAACCGGTCCGCAAGGTCGCGGGCGTCGCGGCCTTGCTGCAGGTCGTTGCTGTGCATCTGCTGGGCGCGGACGCAGCTGGCGCTCATGGCGAACAGCTCTGCTTCGATGTCGACCAGGCGACCGAGGAACCGCTGGTGGTGCTCGAGTCGCGCCTGCCAGCGCATCATCCCGTAGAAGGTCTGCCGGGCGAGGCGGCGGCTGGCGAGCTCCACGAACCGCAGGTGGGTCGCGAGCGGGCCGAACTCGGCGTAGGCGCGGGGGTGCTGTCCACGGCCGGTGACCAGGCTGGGTAGCCACCGCGCGTAGAAACGGCTGGCCTGTCCGGCGGCCCTGACTTTCCGGCTCACAGTGGTCTCCGGGTCGATCAGCGCTCCGGCCGCGGTGAGGTGCGCGTCGACCGCTTCCCGGGCGATGAACAAGTGCATGATCTCGGTGGAACCTTCGAAGATGCGGGTGATCCGCAGGTCACGCAGCATCCGTTCGACCGGCACACCCCGTTCGCCGCGGGCGACCAGCGAGTCAGCGGTCTCGTAGCCGCGGCCACCCCGGATCTGGACGAGGTCGTCCGCGACCAGCCAGGCCAGCTCCGAGCTGTAGAGCTTGGCCAGGGCGGCTTCGATCCGGATGTCGTGACGGCCCTGGTCGGCCACCAGGCTGGACAGCTCCGCCACCGATCCCAGCGCGACGGTGGTTGCCGTGATGAACGCGATCTTCCCTGCGACGGCATCGTGTTCGGCGATCGGACGGCCCCATTGGACCCGCTCGCCCGACCACTGGCGGGCGATCTCGGTGCACCACTTGGCTGCACCGGCGCACATCGCGGGTAGCGACAAGCGCCCGGTATTCAGGGTCGCCAGCGCCACCTTGAGCCCGTCGCCCTCTGCACCGATCCGGTTCTCCGCGGGTACCCGGGCCTGGTACAGGCGGGTGACCCCGTTCTCGATGCCGCGCAGCCCCATGAACTCGTTGCGCTGTTCCACGGTGATGCCCGCGGTGTCGGCCTCCACGACGAACGCGGTGATCCCACCGGCGGTGTAGATCGCTGGACGGTACATGGGCCATCACTACCAGCAGGTCGGCGATCACCCCGTTGGTGGTCCACAGTTTGACCCCGTCGAGCAGGTAGGCGGTGTCGTGCTCCCGGTCGATCTTCATGCCCAGCGCCCCGAGCTCCTTCAGGCCCTTGATCACCTCGTCGGGGATCTGGCCGTCCCGCTCGATCACGGTGGGGTCCACCTCACTGGTGCAGAACGCGCGGAGCCGAGCCAGGAACTCTTCGCCGCGGGCCCGCGTGGTCGGGTCACCCTGCGGGTACGGGTGGATCAGGTCCAACCGGAACCGCCCCAGGAACAGTTCCTTGCCGAAGCTGGGCTTGCGCCACTGTGACTGGCGCGCATCCTCGGCGACCTGGCGGGCTTCCCGCTCGGTGACGCTGGTCGCAGGCCTGGTCCCGGTCGGCTCCGGTGTGGCCATGATCCCTCCTCTAGCGTGTTTCGTCGCACACCAAGGCGTACCCGTCGCACACCGCCCGCCAATCATGATTGGGGGTCGGGGTATCGAACGCGTCGTCCACCGACTCCTGCCTCGAGGCAGCAGGGCTGACTCGACGGTCACGCTGCGGACAGGGTCGTTGCGTCGCATCCTGGAAGTCCGAGCCGCGCCGTCACGAATGAAGGTGATCAGAGGTGAAGGTGAGTGTGAACAACGAGATCTGCGAGGCCCACGGAGTGTGCTACACGGTCGACCCGGACCTGTTCACTCTCGATGAGGATGGTTACAGCAACATCGGGCGAGGTCGAGAGGTTCCGCCGGGCAAGGAGGGCCGCGCGCAAGAGGGGGTGGATCTCTGCCCGGTCCAGGCTCTGATGATCGAACCGGAAACCTGAGGACCACGGAAACTCGGGCAACAAGGTGGACGCCTCGCTCGTCACTCGCACGGATGAACAGCAGCGTCGCCCAACGGTTCGCGACGGCGGCCAACGAACCAACTTCTCGGCGACTACGTCACAGATCCAGCACGGTTCCGCCGGGTTATTGCTGGCGCACCTGCCGCCGATCCCCCAGCCCGGCACAAAGCCATCGCAGGGCGGCCCGCAACCACCCCCACCGATCCCCGAGCAGCCCCAAGGACACGCCGGAAGACCGTAACCGGCACAGAACATCACGCCCACAAGCCCGGCACGATCACGAGCATGCGCGGCCTCTACGAAACTCAGCGCGGTTCACCCGCCCGGAAGATGATCACTCGCAAACGAGTCGGTGGATCAAGACTGATCGCGCCGCGCACGCCGGCCGCCGGGATCCACGAAGCCAACCCGATCGCAGGGTCGAGTCCGTGGCCTCGAGACGCAGTAGCCGCGAGGCCGTGCTGTCGAGCTGACCCGCCCATCCCCGAAACTTCCCGAAACGAGACCGCACAGCGGCCCGGAGAGCCTCCCTACCGGTCCATGATCGGTAGGGAGGGCGGCTTATCGTGCCTAACCGTCTCGCCGAGACCGCATCAGTCGGATGGCTCGGAGGTGGCACGGCCAGCGGCGAGATCCTCATCATTGATGTCCTGATCGAACCCGGCACCCGGCGATGTCCTCGTCCTCGTCGCGGGCCTGCGACGTCACCTCACCGAGCACCTTCTCCTCGAGACAGTCCACCGTCTCCTCCGGGTGCGCCTGCGGCTGGCCTGGAGCGATCCTTGCTTCCCTCGACGCTCCCGTAGAGGTGTCCCCGATCTCGGTACCGCTTCCGTCGGCCTCATGATCGGGACGGCCTGTCGCTTCGACCGGCTCCGACCGGTGCCGACCCGTGGCGTCGCGCTGGCCCATGTCCCTCTCCTCGGTCGGCGCGTGTGTCGGGTGCTGCGGACCCACGTCGCCCCGCCCCTGGGCGACGTCCCGGTCGCAGGCTTCCTGAACCGTGATGTCCCGGTCGGTGCAGATCTCCACCACCCGTCCGCGATGGCGCGAGTCTGCCCGTCGAGCTCACCCCGCACTGTCTGCGGCACTCCTACGTTTCGCATTCGATCGAGGACGGGGTTGATCCGACCTTCGTGCAACGCCAGGTGGGGCATTCCTGGGCCTCGACGACCGCCGGATACACCTCGGTCGGTGCTGATCACGCCAACCGCATGCTGCGCGCGGCGCTGGCCCGCGCGTTTGTACCGGCGCCTGAAGGGAGTTCGTTGGGATGAGACGCGTCATCGGCTACCGGTGGCATCTGCGGCTGCGGATGGCCGAGCGGGGCATGTTCGCCACCACCGACCTGGTGCCGCTGCTGGCCGAACGCGGTGTCGCGCTCTCCCGCGAACAGGTCTACCGGCTCGTGGCGGGCACGCCGGAGCGCTTGTCGTTGCAGACGATGGCCGCATTGTGCGACATCCTCGAGTGCGCACCGGGCGACCTGGTGGAACCGGTGGTCGAGGCCAAGCGTGCCTCGCGGCGGGCGGCCGGTGACCGCTCCGCCACGACGGTTCCGCGTGAGCTGCGGCCCAAACGCGCCCGCATCGTTCCCGAGCCGGCGCAGGACCGGTGAGTGCGGGTGCCGCTCGTCTGTGTGGTCGCTGTGGCCGGGTGCGGCCGATCTCGAAACGGGCCGGAGCGCACCCGCCCGGTCGCGGCCCGGTGGCCGGAGGGTCCGGTCTGTGATGCCTGCTACACCGCCGCGCTGCGCCACCACTGCAGCTGCGCGGTCTGCGGGCATCACCGCCGCCTGGTCGCGCCACCTGGCCCAGCGGCAACGGCCTGCGCGGCATGCTCCGGGATCGGCCCCAGTGGGCACATCTGCAACGGCTGCGGGATCGAGGACAAGCTTTACCAGCGCGGCTACTGCGCCCGGTGCAGCCTGGCTCGCCGCACCGATGCGCTGCTCGGCGGCCGGTCTGGCGCCGTCCCCGCCGCGCTCGTCCGCGTCCGCGATGCGATCGTGGACGCCCCCAGCCCCGCAGCGCGCTGAATTGGCTGCGTCGTGGAGCTGGTGCGCCGATCCTGGCCGCGCTGGCCACAGGCGAGCTCGCACTGTCCCACGAAACACTCGACACTCATTCCGACCGGCGCCCCGCGGAATACCTACGCGCCCTGCTCGTCGCGCACGGCGTCCTATCCGCCCGTGACGAGCCCCTCGCGCGGCTGGAGCGTGTGGTGTCGGACCTGCTCGCCGATGTCGCCGTCGTCGAGGACCGACACACGCTGACCGCCTACGCAACCTGGCGCGTGTTGCAGCGGGCGCGGCGGCGCGCCCAAACCCGGCCCACGACCCTCACCACCACTCGACACGCGACGCTGCGCCTACGCGCCGCAGCACGACTGCTGGAATTGTTACGCGCCACGAACATTCGACTGTCCGAGATGCGCCAGGCCGACATGGATCAATGGCTGCTAACCGGCCCACCGGTGCTGCGCTACGAGATCGCGGACTTCCTCGGCTGGGCGGCACGGCGCCGTCTTATGTCCCGGCTCACGATGACCCGACCAGCGTGCACGACGCCGAAGCACTCGGTAAGGGCACACCATGTCAACCGCACCCGACTTCCTGCCGATTCTGGCCCGCGGCGCACATCGCAGCCCGAGCGACGGTGCCTGCCTGATGGAGTACGTGTCGTACCTGGCTGGGGAGCCGTTCTCCGACCAGCCACGATGCACCGATACCATGCTCGCGGCCGTCGCGCGTCTGGTGAACGACTACATGTCGGATGCGGCTCGGTCGCGGCTGGCGGTGCTGGCGCCATATCCGGTTGCGGTCCGGCGCAACGACCCGCCGCTGGTGTCGGCGGTGGCGGCGCATTGTGCCCGCGCGGCGTTGCGGGTCGATCCGGACAGCCGCTGGCTGCGACGGGTCATTCGCGCGGAGGAGCGCCGGCGACAGCGCGGTGGGACCGGGGAGCGGCCTGGGGCGGGTCGCGCTGACCCAGCGGGTGGGCAGCGGCCGGTCGTTGATTCCGTTGATCGTGCGCCACCTGCTCGTGTCTTCCGGCCCTGACGGCGGGTGGCGGGCCGGTGGCGAGCGGGATCGCCAGCTCTTCGAGCTTTTGGACGGGTGCCTGCACGCGGCGGGCCGGGATCGTTGGCTTGCTGGGCGAGCGGCTGTGCAGGAGCCGCAGTGCACGCACCAGATCAGGCGTTTGCGTCCTGCTGGGCGTCTGGGTCTGGCGGGCGGTAGACGCGGATGGCCTCTTCGTGTGCGGCGAAGTTGAAGACGTGCCCGTCGGCGTGCGCCTCGCCGTCGCAGGCGAGTGCGATGGGTTCGCCGAGCGCGTCGATGCGAATACGGTCGTGTACTTCCTGGACGTAGGTGCGGCTGTTGAGCAGTGCGCCCGTTACTGCGGCGATGGCGAACCGGGTGCGGGAGAAGGGTAGGTCAGCGCGGACATAGCGGATGTCGAGGACGCCGGAGTCCAGGCGGGGTCGCCAGGATGGAGTGAAACCCCTGGGGTGGTAGGCGCCGTTGCCGACGAACAACAGCCAGATTTTGCGATTCACTCCTCCGATGCGGACGGTCAGGGGTTCGGTGTGGGCGAGCACTGTGATCAGTGCGGCGGCCGCCGCGGGCCATTTGCCCCACCGTTGCTGCCATTTCTCGCGCAAGCGCACCATGTTGGGGTAGTCGCCGAAGCTGGCGGTGTTGATGAACCATCGTTGCGGCCCGCCGTCGACCTGCACCGTCGCGAGGTCGACGTGGACCGCCGAACCGGTGACCAGCGCGTGCGCGGAGTCGTCGGCACTGGTCAGCCCAACGTCGCGGGCGAAGCGGTTCAGGGTGCCGGCGGGAACCACGACCAGCGGGGTCCTGTAAGCGGCCGCGACGGCGGCGACAGCGGTCACCGTGCCATCCCCGCCGGCCACCCCCAGGACCCGGGTCCGGTTGCGGT
>WHTG01000101.1 GCA_009377835.1 Nitriliruptorales bacterium | reverse complement strand
GCGTGATCGTTGCTGACGACGCCGTGCTGTTCCGGGAAGGGATGGCGCGGATCCTCACCGAGGTGGGCTTCGAGGTCACCGGCCAGGCCCGCAACGGCGCGGAACTGGTCAGACAGGTGCGAGGCGACGCCCCCGACGTCGTCATCACCGACCTGCGGATGCCACCGCATTTCGCCGACGAGGGGATCGAGGCAGCCGCTGAAATCCGATCGTTCGCGCCGAACCTCGGCGTGATGCTCCTGTCGCAGTATGTCGAGGTGCACCACGCACTGCGACTGATGGACGAGTTCGACGGCGCGGTCGGCTATCTCCTCAAGGACCGGGTGTCCGACCTCAGCGCCTTCGCCATGGACGTGCGTCGCGTCGCGGCCGGTCAGGTCGTGATGGACCAGGAGCTGGTGTCACGGCTGTTCAGCCGGCACCGCGAACGGGACCCGCTGGCTGAGCTCACCGACCGGGAGCGACAGGTGCTCGCGCTCATGGCCCAAGGTCTGACCAACGCCGCGCTGTCCGAGGAACTGGTCGTGAGCCTCAAGACGGTCGAGGGGTACATACGCAACGTGTTCACCAAACTTGGGCTGCAACCAGGCGAGCGCGAGCACCGGCGGGTGCTGGCCGTGCTGCAGTTCCTGCGCCAGCAGTAGCGCCGACATCGCCAAGTGCGCGCGACCCGGTCGGCGGGCGACTGCTGCTCTGAGCTGTCCGCGGGCCCGAGCGAGGTGAGCGACTACTGACGTGAGGTGGCGCGTCGATGAGCCGTTCCCGGGCTCCAGGCCCGCCCGGCTCGACCCTCTCACGCGAGCTTCAGGAGCAACGTGGCCGCCAGCATCTGTGCGAGCCACCCCTCGTACCGCTCGGGCGGCCGCCCTCGACGACCAGCTTGTCGTAAAGCCCGTGCGACGCGAGTGGCCACAGAGCGTCCCGGGCGTGATCAACATCGACGCTGGGTTGAAGCACGCCTCTCCTGGCCAGCAGCCGGGCGAAGCGCCGCATGCCGTCGAGCCGTTGACGCTCCAGGCGGCGCGATACCGCGTCGAGTGACGGGTCGGCGTCGATCTTCGCCTGCAGGACACGCATGAGCGGCCCGATGCGAGCATCAATGCCGACCTGAGTCACCGCACTACGCTCGAGCTGCGTCGCGGGTCGGTCTCCTCGATGACGGCCGGATCGCCGGCCGGTCCGACCACCCGCTCCGCGCGCGGCGCCGCCTGCGACGCGGCCCGACCACCGCTTTGAACAGCGCGGCCTTCCGGCTGAAACCCACGATAGATCTTCTCGCCGGCGACACCGGCAGCTTCGGCAATGGCCGTCCCTGGCTCACAATTGGCTCACAAGAGGTCTGGCAGCGAGGCGATTCGCCGAGGGACGTCGAGCAATCTACCTCGCGCAAACGCCCAGGTCAGAGGCGGTACTGAGTGTGAACGGGAACCGTTCAGGGGTACCGCCTGCGGAATCCGGCATATCGGCCGACTCCCCACAGCCAAGCCGCCGGCTGCGGCTCGACGCCCACTCGGCCAGGTGCCTGGTCGGTTTGATTTGGGCGTGAGAGGCCGATGCTGCTGCTGCTGTCTCACCCGCCCAAGCAGGCCACCCACGGCGACCCCCGGAGAAGGTCCACATGCACCTGACGAAGCGCTCGACGATCCTCGGCCTTCCACTCGGACCGCGTCGCGCTGACCCCATGGGCGTCGAAGCGGTCATCACCGACCAGCAAGGAGCCCTGCCGGCGACGGCCTGAAGCGCTGGCCCCGACTCCCCTCGCCCGACTCTACGCCAGGGCGTCGTCGCCCAGACGGGTGCGGACCACGGCCTCCAGCGACTCCATCCGCTTCCGGTCCCGTTCGCTGCGGCGCTGCAGGCGCCGCAGCTCCACCAGTGCCGTCCCCGCCACGTCAGGCCCGTCGCCCTCGAACGCGGGGCACTCGTCGCGGAAGTCGCACCATGAGCACAACGCGCTGGGCCGCGGATCGAAGGCCTCGCTGCGGATGCGGTCGGCGACCTTGTGGATCCGCACGACGGCGGCATCGACGTCGATCTGGTCGCGCGGAACGGTGACACGAATGCCGGGGACGACGAACTCCAGCGCCACCCAGTCGGGATCGTGTCCCCACAGATGCCGCGCCGCCAGGGCGTACACCGCCAGCTGGAGGCTGTCGGACACGTCAGCCCGCGTCTTCGCCTTGCGGTTGGTCTTCCAGTCGACGATGCCGATGCCGCCGGAGTCCGTCCTGGCCACGTGGTCGATCGACCCGACAACGGTGACCGCGTTGCCCACCTCCAGCTCGAACCACTGCTCCGTCGCGACAGCAGGCGCGTAGGTTCGCGCGTGACGATCGTGGTGGCGACGCAGGACGTTCTGTGCGTGGCGGTACCAGCGCACCTTCTCGTCGCGGTCCATGCCCGCGAAGCCGTCGTCGTCCCACCGGTCGAACAGGGCCTGGAGCAGGACGTCCACGGAGGGCGGGTCGGGAAGTTTCTGGTCCCACCACGTCTCCAGCGCAGCGTGGATCGATGACCCCCACGACAGCGCAGGGCCGGGCACCTGCGGCAACTCGTCGACGTAGGCGAAGCGGTACTTCAGCGCACAGGTCTCGTAGGTGTCCACGCGGGAAAACGACAGCCGCAGCGGGGTCGGTTCGCCGACCCGGTCCAGCGGCGCCGGCAGCGTGACACTGCTCATGCACCGCAGGGTAACGGGCTGCGGTCCGGGGGCAAGCACCCGCGACGCGTCGCCCGCGGACCAGTCCCAGGTGGGACCGGGTGGTGGGCTAGCCTCGCCGATCATGACGACCAGCGAAACCACGCCCGCGCACCCGCGCGAGCGTGCCGCACACCCCGCGCGCCACTTCCTGCACGGCCTGATGATGGGAGGCGCGGACATCATCCCCGGCGTGAGTGGTGGGACAGTGGCGCTGATCCTGGGGATCTACGAGCGGCTGGTCGGAGCCATCCGCAACCTCGCGGTCGCGGTCGTCCGCACGTTGCGTGGGGACACAGCCGCGGCGCGGGCGCACCTCCGCGACGTGGAGTGGCGCCTCGTCGTGCCGCTGGGGGCGGGAATACTGCTGGCCGTCGGCATCGGCTCAGTCGTGATCCCGCCGCTGCTGGAACAGTTCCCCAGTCAGATGCGCGGCCTGTTCTTCGGGCTGATCGTGGCGTCCCTCGTCGTGCCGTGGCGCCGCGTCGACCGTGACGCAGGTGCGCCGGTTGTGGTCGCCGTCGTCGCGGCGGCGGTCGCGGCGCTGCTGGTAGGACTGCCACCCCGCGCGGTCGACGACCCGGCGCTGATCCTGGTCTTCGTCATCGCGGCTGTCGCAATCTGCGCGATGATCCTGCCGGGCGTCAGCGGGGCATTCCTGCTCCTCGTAATGGGCGTCTACGAGGTCACGTTGCACGCCATCTCCGACTTCGACCTGGTCTACGTCGCGGTGTTCGTGCTCGGCGCCGCCGTCGGTCTGGGAGTGTTCTCCCGCGTGCTGGCGTACCTGCTCGCCACCCACCACGGCACGACCATGGCGGCTCTGGTCGGTCTCATGGCGGGATCGTTGCGGGCGTTGTGGCCGTGGCAGACCGAGACGCGCGCGCTGCAGACACCGCCCGGTGATGCCGCCCACGTGGTGGTCGTGGCGGCACTGGCCGTCGTCGGGTATGCGCTGGTCACCGCACTGGTGCGGTTCGGGGACGACGAGACGCACCCTGCGCAGCCGGAGTGATCCAGATTCTGGTCGATGCGGACAATGTCACTGCCGCACGGCTGCGGGCGTTTCTTCGCGCAGTGCCGTTCGACGAGGTCGAGATGGTCGTCGCGGGTAGTCCTGCCGCGGTCGCCGGCGCGACCTGGCCGATCGGCGCGGTGATCCACGAGGTCACAGGATGGCAGCAGGCGGATCTCGCGCTCGCTGCCGCGTACCGCCCCGGCACGCAGCCGCTGGTGGTCGTGTCAGGCGACGGCGACTTCTCGATGCTGGCCGCGACCCATGGGGGACCGGTGCTGGTCGTCTCCGACCGGCCGTCGTCGCGGTTGCGGGCTGCAGGCACGGTGGTCGATCCGGTCGTGGACGGGCCGGATGCCGTACGCCACTGGTTCGACGCCGTGCTCGATTCGACGATGGAGTAGTTTCGCGCGGATGACAGAACTGCACGACGTGGCACTAGTCGACTTTCCCGTCGCGCGCTACGCGCAGATGCAACAGCACCATGACGCCCTGCTGCGAGAGTTCGCCCTCATCGCGACGGATCTGGAGGACTCCCGGGCGCCGCGCGACCTGCTGCGGCTCGCCAACGAGATATTCGAGCGTTATGGAGACGCCGCCGAGCCCTTCCGGGAAGGTGTCGCTGCCGCCGTCGAGCGAGGTGACATCGTCACGACATTGAAGCTGAGCATCCCCAACTCCACATTGCGGTGGACCGAGGACTTCCTGTTGTTGTTCGAGGAGGCCGACGAGTACTGCGCGCGGGGGGATCTGCTGACCCCGGCGGCACCGCCGGAGGTCGTCGCGTTCCGCAGGTGGATGGTCGGTGAGCTGATCCGCCAGATCCGCGACGGGGCGAGCCCGTCTCCTTACTGGTCACAGGAGCTATAGCCCCTGGGAGCTACGCCGCTAGGGCGCGGCCGTCGCTGTGCCGCGCCGACGAAGCAGCTCCCGAATGTCGGTTTCGATACCGCCCAGCACCGAGTCGACAGCAGCGCCGCGAAGCCGGCGCTTGGTCTCGGCGTACGTCGTCCGTGGCAGTCCGGCCAGTTGCAGTGCGCGGATTCGGGCCGCGTCGCGCACCTGGTCCAGTGGCGCCACCGCGTCGGCGAATCCCACCTCGACCGCACGCGCGGGACCGACCGTCTGTCCTGGGAGCAGAAGGTCGTCGAGGTGGTGCGCCCCCACATTGCCGCGCGCGATCGCGATGATCCACGACGGCAGCGGGAACCCGATCGTGGTCTCGGTCAGTCCCCAGCGGTAGTCGCCAGTGGCAGCCACGGCATGGTCGCACGCCATGGCAAGGATCGTCCCGCCCGCGATCGCGTGGCCGTTGACGGCGGCCACCACCGGCCGCGGTTCGAGCCACACACGCAGCATCGTGCGACCGAACTGGACCAGCAGGTCGGTCATGCCGTCCTCGTCCAGCGTCGCCATCGTCTTCGTATTCAGGCCCGCCGAGAACATGCCCTCACGGCCGGTCAGCACGATTGCGGCGTCGTCACCGCAGCTGCCGAGGACATCGTCGAGTTCCCGAAAGAATGCGATGTCGAACGCGTTCACCTTGCCATCGTCCATGACGACCGTCGCGATCCCTTCGCCGTCGGAGGACTTCGAGATCGTCACGCAATCCCCACGAGCTCGGCGGTCGCCAGGATGTGCCCCTTGGCCGCCTGGCGAAGTTCCGCCCGCGTTGCGCCCGGCGGCAGGTCGAGCAACTGGGTGTCCAGCGCGAACAGGCGGAAGAAGATGCGGTGCGGTCCCCGGTCGACATCGGTCTCAGGTCCTGAGTAGCCGACGTCGTCGAACTCGTTCAGTCCCTGGCACAGCTCCAGGGGCGACTCGAGATACGCGCTGCGCGGCAGGGCGGGCGGCAGTGACCTGGCGGTTGGTGCCATCCCATAGATCACCCAGTGGGTGATGACGCCGGCATCGGCGTCCGGGTCCTCGCACACCAGCGCGAGTTCCTTGGTCCCGTCAGGAACCCCCGTCCACTCCAGTGGCGGTGAGACCCCCTCGTCCTCACCGAGCTGTCCATCTGGCAGGTCCGCGTCGTGCGCGAATGCTTGGCTGGTGAGGCGGAAGGCCGCCATGCTGGTTGCTACCTCCTGTCGGACGCGGGCGGCTGCCCCCGTGGCTGATTCGCGGCGTGCATCATGCCTGTTCTCCATGGGCTGTGCGCAGCATCCCGGCAGAATTCTCTGCACCACGACTCGCTATTACTGGCGGAACATCGCACGCCGCTTGCTCCGCCGGCTCACGTGTTACGACAGCGCGTCGGCGATGCGGTCCAGCCCCTTGACCAGGTCGTCGTCGGACAGTGCGTAGGACAAGCGGACACCGTCCGGCGCTCCGAATCCTTCGCCTGGCACCAACGCCACCTGCACGGTGTCCAGCAGCGCCTCGCAAAGCTCATGCGCCGTCGTGACGATGCGGTCGCCGACGCTGCGGCCGAATACTCCCGCAACAGACGGGAACACGTAGAACGCTCCCTGCGGCAGTGCGCACGACACGCCCGGGATGGCGTTGAGGCGCTCGTACGCCACCTTGCGCCGCCGGTCGTACGTGGAACGCATGACGTCCACGACGTCCATGGGGCCCGACACCGCAGCGAGCGCAGCGGCCTGCGCGACGTTGCTGACGTTGGACGTGGCGTGGCTCTGCAGCCGCGCCATGGCCGCGGTCAGCGGCACCGGTGCGATCGACCAACCCACACGCCAGCCGGTCATCGCGTAGGTCTTCGCCACCCCGTTCACGACGACACAGCGCTCCCGGACCTCGGGGACGACCACCGGCATGCTCACGTGTCTCGCGTCGCCGTACACCAGGTGTTCGTAGATCTCGTCCGTAATCACCCAGATGCCGTGGTGGGCCGCCCAGCGTCCGATGACCTCGATCTCCTCCGGCGGGTACACGGACCCCGTCGGGTTCGAAGGCGACACGAACACCATAGCCTTGGTGCGCGGTGTCCGCGCCTGCTCCAACTGCTCGACGCTGACGCGGAACGACGTCTCGACTCCGGTGCTCAACTCGATCGGCCTGCCGCCGGCGAAGCGGATCTGCTCCGGGTAGCTCACCCAGTACGGCGCCGGAAGCAGCACGTCGTCGCCGGCGTCGAGCAATGCGAGGAACACGTTGAACAAGGCGTGCTTCCCGCCGTTGGTGACCAGGACTTCCAAGGGCTCCACGTCGAGGCCGGAGTCGCGTCGCGTCTTCCCCGCGATCGCGGAGCGCAGCGCCGGCTGACCGCCGGCCGGTGAGTAGTGGTGGGCGGCAGGGTCCGCGCACGCCGCCTGGGCCGCCTCGACGATGTGCGTCGGTGTTGCGAAGTCCGGTTCCCCGGCGCCGAAGCCGATGACGTCTTCACCGGCCGTCTTCAGCGCCTTCGCCTTCGCGTCGATCGCCAACGTCGCCGATTCGGCGACGGCACGAACACGGGCGGACACAGCGGCCGATGCATCAGTCATGAGGTCAGAATAGGCCCTCACGACGCCGATGGCGCCTCGCGGCCGTGCCGTCACCTCCGCGACCACATTCGCGGTAGGCCGAGGAGTGTCGCGGCGCGGTGGTTGGCCGGATCACAACAGGCCGCGGTCGCGGCAGTGGGCCAGGAAGGCTTTGACCGGCGCGCCCTGCAGGTCCAGGTACGGCAACTCGGACTGCCAGATGCGCAGGAGTTGCTGCCAGCTCATCTCGCGCAGGACGACCGGCGGGACGGTGCGGCGGTGGGGGAGTGCCGCGGCAAGTGTCGCCTCGTTGCGCAGCGCGTTGACCCGCGCCGACAAGGCGGAAGCGGCTGTGGAGCGGGAGGTGTAGATCACGGCGACGGCCAGGGTCTTGCCGGTTCTGCGCGCCTGCTCCAAACCGACATCGATCAACTCGACCAGACGCTCGCGACCGCCGTGACCGAGGTGGGTGCGGTCGCCGACCGCGTCCACCAGCGTGACGACGTCGGGTGACTCGATGCGCACGGGCGCCGTCACCGGCGCCGCGAACTCGGCGACGCTGGCGTCGTCGCCGCCAACGGCCTGCGCCCGCTCGCGCACGTACGCGATGTACGACGCCGGGGGCACGAGTCGCGGTTCCCGTTCACCGCCGGTGAACAGTGAGATCCGAATCGGTTCCCGCACGGCGGGTCCACCGAGCTGCTGCAGCCTTCCGGCCAGCCACCGCTGGTCACTGTGGTGCTCCAGGGTCGAGAAGACGTTCCAGACGAGCAGGTCGATGCTGTCGTCATCGTCCAGCGCACGCTGCGCGCGCTCCTCACCCGCGATCAGCCGGAACGCGTCCGGGTGAAAGAGGGGGTTCGTCCGCTTCCTGGTGAGCATCATCGTCCTGCCGTGTCGAGATGGCCGGACGGATGATACGAGCGCGGGCGGTGTCAGTCCGGCACCGGCACGCGCGGCCGCGCGCGGAAGGAGGGGTCCTCGGCGTCGGCGGCCTCGACCTCCTCGCGCGTGATTCCGAGCAGGAACAACACCGCGTCCAGATACGGCACGCTGACCGCCGTGTCGGCTGCGTCGCGAACGACCGGCTTGGCGTTGAAGGCGATGCCGAGCCCGGCGCGCGCGAGCATGTCGAGATCGTTCGCTCCGTCGCCGACGGCGACCGTCTGCGACAGCGGGACCCCGGCGTCGGCCGCGAACCGCTCCAGCAGGTCGGCCTTCGCCTTGCGGTCCACGACCTCCCCCACCAGTTGCCCCGTGAGGTACCCGTCGCGCACCTCCAACGTGTTGGCGTGGGCATAGTCGATGCCCAGCCGCTCCCGCAGGTCGTCGGTGATCTGGGTGAAGCCGCCGCTGACGATCGCGACCGTGAATCCGAGGCGCTTGAGCGTGCGCAGCAGGGTGTTGGCCCCGGGCGTGAGAATCAGATGGTCGCGCACGTTGTCGAGCACCGTCTCGGGAAGCCCCTGCAGCAACCCGACGCGCTCCCGGAGCGACTGTTCGAAGTCCAGTTCCCCGGCCATGGTGCGCTGCGTGATCGCAGCCACCTCGGCGCGGCAGCCCGCGTGCTGCGCGAGCAGCTCGATGACCTCGCCCTGCACCAGGGTGGAGTCGACGTCCATCACGATGAGGCGCTTGGCGCGCCGGTACAGCCCGGCTCGCTGGACGCCGACGTCGATGCGTTGTGCGGCCGCCTCTGTCGACAGAGACGCCCGCAGCCGGGTCGGGTCACCCCCCGACACGAGCAGCTCGAAGCTGGTGATCGGGTAGCGCGAGAGCCGCACGATCCGCTCGATGTTGGCACCGCATCCGGCGATGCTGCGTGCGACGGCGGCGACGGCACGGGCCCGCAACGGCTGGCCGAGGATCGTGACGTAGTGCCGCATGGGATCACCGCCCGGCCGGCGCGAGGTCATCGCCTCGAACTCGACGTGGACGCCCAGCTGGCCCGCCTTCGTCGTCACTGCCTCTCTGACCGGCGCCTCCTCGGACCCCAGGGAGATGAGAATCCCGAGTATCAGACGTTCACGGATCACGACCTGTTCCATGTCGACGATGCGCGCTCCCTGGTCGGCCAGCACCTCGCACAGGCCGGAGGTCAGTCCCGGCCGGTCCCGCCCGGTGACGGTGATCAGCAGGGCTGTGGGGTCGTCCATGTCACCTCTGTCCGCGGCTGCTCGTCGGTGCAAACCGTATAGCCTGCGGGCGAATGGAGGAGATCCCCAAGCCCTCGGAACTTCTCGCCGCGCGCTCCGCGGCGGAGCAGCTCTTTGCTCTCCTCCGCCGGTGGTTCGCTGTTCCTGAGTCTGTCACGCTGGATCTGCGGAGTGTCGACTCCGCGGTGGCCGAACTGGGCGAGCCGCAACTTGTCATGGCCATGGCCATGCGCAAGCTGCAGGCACTGCACCTGCTGACGACCCCCGGTGTCCGCACCACGACCGACGTCGTCCTCACCGTCATCCAGGACCTGGAGCGCGCGCTGCTCCAGGCGCCGGGGATGCACCTGAAGCAGAGCGCCGCTGCGACCGACTGGGACGCCGAGTTCCGGGCGATGGACGCACCTGATGCGGATATCGAGCGCGAGTCGAACGACGAAATCGATCTCTTCCGCAGCAGCCACATGGCGCTGCACGAAGCGGCGCGGGCGGTACTTCACATCACGAACGGCGAGATCCGCGTTCTGGTGTGACCACGGCACCATGCCCTGACAGCAGTTCGATGAACCGGTGTAGACCGACGTTCCCGCCGGAGATCACGACGCCCACGCGAAGCCCTGTGATGTCGACGCCACCCGCCATCGCCGCGGCGAGGGCGGTCGCACCGCTCGGTTCGGTGACCAGCTTTAGACGGTCGAACGCGAACGTCATCGCCTGCAGGGTCTGCTCATCCGTCACGACGGCCACGCCGTTGAGCAGTCTGCGGTTGACCTGGAAGGTAAGCCTGCCCGGGGTCTGGGCGAGTTGCCCGTCGGCGATCGTGCGGGGTGGCGGAATCCGGACCCGGCGGCCTGCCTCCAACGACTGCCGTGTGTCGTCCGCACCTGCCGGCTCGACGCCGTACACCTCCACACCGGGGACCATCGCCTTCGCCGCGGTGGCGCACCCCGCGATCAACCCGCCGCCGCCCACCGGCACGAGGACGACGTCCAGGTCGCCGACCTCGTCGATCAGCTCCGTCGCGACCGTGCCCTGCCCTGCCATGATCAGCGGGTGATCATAGGGCGGGATGACCGTCAGTCCCCGCTCCGCGGCGATCCCGTTGCCGATCGTCTCGCGGTCTTCGGTCGCCCGGTCGTAGGTGACGACCTCGGCGCCGTAACCGCGCGTCCCCGCCAGCTTCGCGGGCGGTGCGTCCGCCGGCATGACGATCGTCGCCGGCGCGTCCATCAGCCGGGAAGCCAGCGCCACGGCCTGCGCGTGGTTGCCGGACGAGTACGCCAGAACCCCCAGCGCGAGTGACGGCCGATCCAGCCGGGAGACCATGTTGTACGCGCCGCGGAACTTGAAGGCGCCCACCCGCTGGAACGACTCGACCTTGACGTAGACCGTCGCGCCGGTGAGCCGGTCCAGTGTGCGCGACGTGACGACGGGGGTGCGATGCGCGACCCCCTCCAGCCGGGCCGCGGCGTCACGAATGTCGTCGATCCCGATCACGCCGTGACGCTACACCGGCGCCTGGACGGCGCTACCCCGCCGGGTCCGTACGATGCTTCTCCATGAACATGGTCGACCTCATCCTGCTCGTCGTGCTCCTGTTCGCCGCCCTGCGCGGGTACCGGCAGGGCGCGCTGTCGCAGGTGGCGGCCTTCGGGGGTGCCGCACTCGGACTGGTCGGGGGCGCCTTCCTGGCGCCCAGGATCGCGGCTGAACTGGTGAAGCAACCCGGGCCCGCACTGGCGCTGGCGACGCTGGGTCTGCTGCTCTTGGCGATCGCAATCGGGCAGACCGCTGGACTCGCGCTCGGTGGACGGCTCCGTCGCGTCGTGGCGAACGTCGGCGCGGACACCCTCGACCGTGCCGCAGGTGTGGCAGTCGGCATCACCGGGATCATTCTCACGGTCTGGGTGCTGGCCTCCGTGCTGGTGCAGGGTCCGGCGCCCTG
>WHTG01000270.1 GCA_009377835.1 Nitriliruptorales bacterium | reverse complement strand
GTTCGCGGCGGAGACCGACCTGGAAGAGGAACGCGGCCGCGACAAGCTCGACCGCAAGGGGCTCGACCTGATCGTCGTCAACCGGGTCGACATGGCCGACGCCGGGTTCAACGTCGACACCAACCGTGCCCTGCTGCTCGGCGCCGACGGAACGCGCACCGAGGTGTCGCTCACGACGAAGGCCGCACTCGCGGTGATCATCTGCGACCACGTCGAGCAGCTGCTTTCCTCAGACGGCTGACCCGCCGCTTACACTCGCGGTTCTGCTGTTCACGGAAGGAATCATCCACCTATGAGCCGTCGCTGGCTGTTCACGTCCGAGTCCGTCACGGAAGGCCACCCTGACAAGGTCGCCGACCAGATCTCGGACGCGGTGCTCGACGAGGTCCTGCTGTCCGACCCGAATCCCGAACAGGCCCGCGTGGCCTGCGAGACGCTGGTCACCACCGGTATGGTCGTCGTTGCAGGTGAGATCTCGACCGAGACGTATGTTGACATCGCGCGGGTGGCCCGGGAGACGATCATCGGTATCGGCTACGACCGGGCGTCCGCCGGGTTCGACGGGAACACCTGCGGTGTCATGGTCGCGCTGGACGAGCAGTCGCCGGACATCGCCGGCGGCGTCGACAAGTCCCTCGAGACGCGAGAATCGCCCGGCGGTGGCGACGAGCTGGACATCCTGGGTGCAGGCGACCAGGGGATGATGTTCGGCTATGCCGTCGACGAGACCGACGTGCTCATGCCGATGCCCATCCACCTGGCGCACCGCCTCGCCGAGAGGCTCGCCGCAGTCCGCAAGGCCGGAGTCGTCCCCTACCTTCGCCCCGACGGGAAGACGCAGGTCACCGTGGAATACGAGAACAACAAGCCTGTGCGCATCGCGCGGGTGCTCATCTCCACACAGCACCAGCCGGACATCGACACCGCCACGCTGCTGCGTCCGGACCTCATCGAGCACGTCATCTCGCCGGTCATCCCCGAAGGACTGGACTGGACCGCCGACGAGGTCCTCGTCAACCCGAGTGGACGGTTCGAACTCGGCGGCCCCCATGCCGACGCGGGCCTGACGGGCCGCAAGATCATCGTCGACACCTACGGCGGCATGGCCCGCCACGGAGGGGGCGCCTTCAGCGGCAAGGACTCCACCAAGGTCGATCGCTCTGCCGCCTACGCTGCGCGATGGGTGGCCAAGACCATCGTCGCCGCGGGGCTCGCACGCCGGGCGGAGCTCCAGGTCGCGTACGCAATCGGCGTCGCCCATCCTGTCTCGCTGACGCTCGAGACGTTCGGCACCGAAACCCATGATCCGGACAAGATCCTCAACGGGGTCCAGGAGGTGTTTGACCTCCGTCCGGCGGCGATCAACCGGGCTCTGCAGCTACGCCGCCCGATCTTCAAGCAGACGGCGGCCTACGGCCACTTCGGCCGCGATGGGGCCGACTTCACCTGGGAGAACCCCGACCGGGGTGACGACCTCCGGAGCGCCGCCGGCGCCTGACGCGCCGACCCGCACACCGGCATGACTGCCGACGGCGTGGCGAGTTCGGCCGCCCCCCGCTTTGCCCGGGTCGTCGTCGACGTGGCGCCGGCGCATCTGGACCGGCCGTTCGACTACCGGATCCCCGACGGCGCCAGTGTGTCCACAGGTCAGCGCGTGCGCGTCGTCTTCTCCGGGCGCCGCCGTGTCGGATGGGTCGTTGCCACGGCAGATGGCTCTGCGACGGACACCTCGAGGATCCGCGATCTCGCCGGCGTCGACGGCGACACCGTCTGGTTCGACGGGGACGACCTGCGTGTCTACCGGTGGGTCGCGGACCGCTACGCGGGAACGCTTGCCGGCGTGTTGCGCCACGCACTGCCGCCGCGCGTTGCCGCAGTCGAGCGGGAGGGCCGCGGCGCGACACCGCCATGGAGCGGGCCGGATGAAACAGCGCACGACTGGGAGGGGTATGACAGCGGCACCTTGCTGGCGGCAGTGGACGCGAATAGCAGCGGTGCCTTCTGGATGCGACCTCTTCCCGGAGACGATTCCGGTGACCTGGTGGCGGATCTCGTTGCGCGCTGCCTGAAGGCCGGCCGCTCGGTGCTGGTGCTGGGACCCGACCCCGGCTCTCCCGCGGCAGGACGCGCGCTCGGTGTGGCAGGGCGGCATGGTGCGGACTTCCGCGTGACCGCGCAACGGGCGCGGTACCGGTCATTCCTGCGCTGTCGAACAGGTGATGCTCGCGTCGCTGCCGGTGAGCGGTCGGCGGCGTTCGCTCCGCTACGTGACCTGGGCCTGGTCATTGTGGACGACGAGGCGAATCCCGCCTTCAAGGAGCGGCGCAGCCCCCGGCACCACGCGCGGGAGGTCGCGCTGGCGCGGGCGCGCATGGCCGGCGCGGTGTGTGTGCTGCTCGGTGACCTGCCCAGCGCAAACCTCGCCGGCCTGCTGCGCGACGGGCACGTCACACCGGTGGACGTCGTTCGCCCGCTGGAGCGGGACCGGGCGCCCCGGGTGGAGGCGGTCGACCTCAGCGACCCGCGGCCCGGGACGCGACGCACCCGGTTCAGCGATCCGGCGGCTCGCTCGTTGCGGGACGCGGCATCCGCCGGCGGTGCGGCCGTCGTCCTCGCCTCCAGGGGCGGGCAGGGTTCTGCGCTGGTGTGCCGTGGCTGCGGAAACCGGTTGAGCTGCCCCGTCTGCAGCGGCTCGCTGGCCGTCGACCGCAGCGATGAGTCCTGGAGGTGTCCCGCGTGCGCGTGGAGGGGTGGGCAATTCGCATGCCCGCACTGCGGCGACGACCGCCACGCGCCTCTGGCTGCCGGTGCGGGACGGCTCGCGGCCGAGCTTCGGCGAACGCACCCGGCGGCCGACGTGGTGCGAATGGAGGGCTTTGACGCGCCAGGGCCTCAGCGTCGTCCAGCGATCGGAGTCATGACCCGCGGCAGCGTCGTGGCCCGTCCCGGGTGGCTGCGGGGCGCGGCGGCGAGCGTGGTCGTGGTGCCGGACGCGGACGCCATGCTGAACCGGCCGGCGTTCGACGCGGCCGAGGACGTGCTGCGCCTGTGGTTCGCCGTGGCGCGGTGGACCGGCCATGTCGTGATCCAGACGCTGGAGCCAGCGCACCACGCGGTGCAGGCTCTGGTCCGATGGGACGCAGCGGGGTTCTGGGACCGGGAGGTGGAGCGGCGCGCTGAGCTGCGGCTGCCGCCGTCGGCGACGTTGATCCAGTTGACATGCGGCGGCGGCTCGGCGGGGGGCGATGTGCACGACACACTCACAGCGGTGCTGCCGGCGGACGACGAGGTGCTGGGTCCCGACATGACCGGCAGGGTGCTTGTGAAGAGCGCCGACCGCCGTGGCACGCTGGCCGCCCTCAAGCCGCTGCTGGCGGACTGGGCCAAGCAGGACCGCAAGGTCCGCGTCGACGTCGACCCGCTGCTGTAGAGAGGCCACACCTTGTCCCTTCTACCGATCCGCATCTTCGGTGACCCGGTGCTCCGCGAACAC
>WHTG01000086.1 GCA_009377835.1 Nitriliruptorales bacterium | reverse complement strand
CGGCTGTCGGAGCCGGGTTCGATGCGGTACGCGTCGACCAGCCGACTGGCCCGCGGCCACACGACGACGGCATCGCGGTCGACCACCGTCATGATCGTGTCCAGATGCATCGTCCCTCTGGCCTTCGGCAGATCGATCGCGAGCACCCATTTCGCCGCCCCCGCAAAGAACAACTGCGACGCAAGGTTCTCAACCGCGATCGGGTGGGTTCGTTCCGACAGCCCGATCGCGACGCAGTCGGCGCTGAGCACCAGGACGTCGCCACCTTCGAGCGTGGCCGGGAAGTAGTCACGATCCGAAACGCCGTAGTGGATGCCGCTGTCGCCCGGATCAGGGCCGCCTGCGCCTGCTTGAGCGGACGCGAAGTCAGGGTGGTGCTGGTAGATCGTCCGCCACAGCCGGCGCTCCGCGGTGCGCGCCGGCTTGTGCATCGGCGACAGAACGACGCCGGTCCCTACCCAGGCCGACGGGTCGCGGGTGAAGACGGCATTGGGCAGGGGGGGAACCAGGAACGCCGCCGGGCCCAGCACGCCACCGACGAACCCTTCGCCTGCGCCCGGCACCTCCTGCACCGTGAGCCCGCCGATCAGGTGCTCGGCGAGTTGGGCCGTCGGCATGTCCTTGAGATGCCCCCGCACACGGTCGACCAGTTCGACACCGCACGTGTCCGCCGTCGCCAGTTCCCCGATGATCTCCAGCCGCACGCCGTCGTCGTCCAGCGTCTGGTTGAGCAGGTCGGAGAACAGACGCACCACGACACCCTGGGACCGGAGGAGGTCCGCGAATCCGTCGTGCTCCTCCTGCGCCTTGCTGACCCACACCAACTCGTCGAACAGGAGCAGGTCCTTGTTCGCCGGGGTCAGACGCCGCAACTCCAGGCCGGGCCGGTGGAGGATGACCTCGCGCAGGGTGCCGATTTCGGACGTGACGTGTGGTCGCAGCGGCGGCATACCCGCAGCGTAGTACGCACCACGTGCAGCAGTACGGGTCGGTACGATGGCGGCTCGGGCAAGGGGTCGGTCACGTGGACGTGTTCCTGGTCATCGGCGGAGTCGGAGTGGCGCTTGTCGTCATCTCCGTGCTGTTCGGCGACATACTCGACGGCGTCTTGGAGTTCGCGCCCTTCGAGCTTTCGGACGGGTTGTTGTCGATGCCGGTCATCGGTGCGTTTCTCGCGGCCTTCGGATTCGGCGGCGCGCTGTTGATGCAGGGGCCACAATTCTCCCCGTTGTGGGCAGGAGCGGGTGGGGTTGCGGCGGGGGCGGCGGTTGGCGGGGCGACCCTGTGGCTGGTCCGCGGGCTGATGAACATGCCGACTGATCCCACGCCCCGAACGGGCGATCTCGTCGGCACGATCGGGACGGTCGTCACCCGCATTCCGCCGAACGGGCTGGGCGAGATCTCGGTCACCACCTCGGGTCAGCGGCTGAAGTTGAATGCTCGCGCCGACGGACCTGTCGCGGCGGGCACCACCGTGGTGGTGGTCGACGTGACATCTCCGACGTCGGTCATCGTCACCGAATCGGGTTTCTAGCAGAGGTCCCCACACGCACCGTCCTGGCCCGAGGAGGCCTTCATGTCCGAACTCATGTCCATCGTCGTCGGCGTTGTCGTCTTCGTGTTGCTCATCGGGATGCTGGTCGCCAGTCGAGTCCGTGTGGCGGGTCCCAACCAGGCGTTTCTCATCACGGGACGAAAGGGCAAGGGCGCCGTCCACAACCCGGAGACCGGCGAGATCTCCACCGACCTGTCCGGGCAGAAGGTGATCATGGGCGCTTCGACCTTCGTGCTGCCCGTGGTGCAGAAGTTGCACGTCATGGACCTCTCGAGCCGGCGCATCTCCGTCGGCATCAGGGGCGCCGTGTCGTCGTCCGGGATCAAGTGCGACCTCGAGGGTGTTGCGATCGTCAAGGTGGGCGGCAACGAGGACGCGATCCGGGCCTCGGCGCAGCGGTTCCTGAACCAGCAGGACGGCATCGAGACCTTCACGCAGGAGGTGCTCGCCGGTTCGCTGCGCGCGATCGTCGGACGCCTGACCGTCGACGAGATCATCAAGGACCGCGCCGCGTTCGCCTCGGCTGTGGCTGAGGAGGCGGAGACGAGCCTGACGAACCAGGGTCTGGCGCTGGACACGTTCCAACTGCAGGACATCCAGGCCGAGGGCACCTACCTGGCGGACCTGGGACGCCCTGAGGCCGCCCGCGTGGAGAAGGAGGCTGCCATCGCCGAGGCTCGCGCCCGGCAGGCCGCGGAGCAGGAGCGGATCCTGGCCGAGGAGCAGATCGCAATCGGGCAGCGTGCGCTGGACCTGAAGAAGGCGGAGATCCTCTCCGAGACGGATGCCGCGGCGGCCCGCGCAGCCGCGGCCGGACCGCTCTCGCAGGCGGCGCAGGACCAGAACGTGCTGACCGAGCAGGAGAAGGTCGCTGTCCGAGCCGCCGCGCTGAAGGAACGCGAGCTGGACACCGAGGTCCGCAAGCCCGCCGACGCCACCCGCTACCAGGTGGAACAGGAGGCGGAGGCGGCCAAGAACGCTCGCATCGCCAAGGCCGAGGCGGACCGGCAGGCCACCATTGCCGCCGCCCAGGCCACCGCGGAGGAAGCCCGCCTCAGCGGTGAGGGCGAGCGGCAGCGCCGTGCCGCGCTCGCCGCCGCGGAGGAGATCGAGGGCCAGGCGCGCGGCAACGCCGAGCGGCAGCGCCGTGAGGCCATCGCCGAAGCCGTCCAGCGCGAGGGCGAGGCGGAGGCCGCCGCCACCCTGGCGCGCGGTGAGGCGCAGGCGCAGGCGCGGGAGAAGAATGCGGAAGCGTTCAAGTTGTACGGCGACGCTGCGGTGCTCGAGATGGTCGTCGACGTCATGCCGGACCTGGTGCGTGCGGCATCCGAGCCGATGAGCAGCATCGACAAGATGACCGTCATCTCGACCGACGGCGCCTCGCAGCTGGCGCGCACCGTGGCGTCGAACCTGGAGCAAGGGCTACAGATCGGCTCCGACATCACGGGCATGGACCTGCGCGGGATGTTTGCCCGGCTCGGTGATAGGGGTGAGAAGGCAGTGGCCGCGGCCACCGGAGACCGCGCCGCGGACGACAGCGGCACATGACCCCGTCCACCGAGACTGGTTTCCGAAGCTGCCGTCGCTTCCCGGCGAATTCACCGAATGGAATCTCGCTGCGTGTCAGAGGATCTCGGCACCGTACATCTCGCCGAGCGGGTCGGCGATCAGCTCGATGCGGGCGCCGTCGGGGTCCTTGAAGTAGATCGAGGTCCCGCTTTCCCGCCGATACTCGACGC
Source organism: Nitriliruptorales bacterium (assembly GCA_009377835.1). Taxonomy (GTDB): domain Bacteria; phylum Actinomycetota; class Nitriliruptoria; order Euzebyales; family Egibacteraceae; genus WHTG01. Next base: position 8,872 of record WHTG01000086.1, on the reverse strand, counting down.
CCGTGTCGTCCAGCCGCTGCCTCGCTTGCTCCCACTGCTCGGGCTCCATCGAAATGGCCACGTGGTGCAGCCCGCCGAGCACCTCCGCGTAGGTGCCGAGGTCCAGCCCGGGGAAGTCGAAGAAGGCGAGGAGGTTGCCGTTGCCGAGGTCGAAGAAGAAGTGACTCGACCCGCGGTAGTCGCGGTTCTCGAAGATCTCCGTCAACGGGAACCCGAGCGTGTCCTGATAGAAGCGGACGGTGCGTTCAACATTCGACGAGAGCAGCACCACGTGGTGCACACCCCTGGCGCTGCTCTGCACCCCACCACCCCTGAGGAACGCATCGCGTATCCGCTGGCGCTGGATTTCGATCGCTTCGTCGTCCACGAGGCTTCTGCCTCCTACTGGCTGAACGCCTTGTCGTCGTCGCCGATCAACCGCCGGCCGAACAGCTTCTCGGACAGCCCCGTTTCGTCGGCGTACATGCAGATGCCGCCCATGAAGAACGGCCATCCGGCGCCGAGAAGCAAGCCGGTGTCGATGTCGCGCGCGTCGGCGACGACACCCTCGTCGAGCATGATCTTCGCCTCGTCGACGGTCGCCTCGACCGCCGCGGAGCGGATCTGCTCGGGTGTCAGCTTCTCGCCCCCCGCGGGCGGGAGAATCGCGGAGACCTCCTCGTACACCTCGCCGGTCGCCCGGTCGTAGATCCCCGGCACGTCGAGCGCCGCGAGCCTGGCGAACGTCTCGTCGATCGGGAAGCGGTCTGGGTAAGCCTGGTGCAGCGTCTGGGCGGTGTGGAAGGCGACCTTGATGCCGACGAGGCCCAGCAGCTCGAACGGCCCCATCGGCAGACCGAGCTCCTTGGCGGCCGCGTCGATCTCACGGAAGGAGTTGCCGTGCCGCAGCGCCTCGATGAACGCGCCGTTGAAGCGCGTCAGCAGCCGGTTGACGATGAACGCCGGCGTGTCGGCGCACAGCACGCCGGACTTCCGCAGCTTCTTCGACGCCTCGAAGGCCGTCGCCAGCGTCACGTCGTCGGTCTGCCCGGCCTTGACGATCTCCAGGAACGGCAGCACCGCGACCGGGTTGAAGAAGTGGAACCCGACCACGCGCTGGGGGTGCTGCAGGTCCGACGCCATCTGCGACAGGGACAGCGACGAGGTGTTCGACGCCAGCACCGCGCCCTCGTCGACGACCTTCTCGACGTCGGCGAAGATCGCCCTCTTCAGGTTCATCCGCTCGAGCACGGCTTCGATGACGAAGTCGCTGCCCGCGAGCGGCTCGTACTCGGTGGTGTAGGTCATCAGGGACTTGAGGAACGCGGCCTTGCCGGGCGCCAGCCGCCGGCGCTGGACGCGCTTGTCGAGCTCGCCGTCGATGTGCTCCTTGGCGCGGGCGAGGACAGCGTCGTCGATGTCCTTCATCACCAACGGGACCTCGAACTGCTGCAGGAACAGGGCGCCGAGCTGCGCGCCCATGAGGCCGGAGCCCACGACGGCGACTTTGTTGATCGCTCGCGCTTGCACCGCCGGCTTCCACGGCTGCTTGCGCACCCGCTGCTGCGTCAGGTTGAAGCTGTAGATCGCCGACTGCGCCTGGCGCGAGGGCAGCAGCTGCGCGAGTGCGTCGGCCTCCTTCGCGTAGCCCTCGTCCAGGTCACCGCCGCGCGCGGCGAACTCGATCAGGTCGATGGCCAGGTACGGCGCGCGCGTCGCGCCGTGCACCTTGTCGTCGGCGAACTGCCGCGCCTTCGCGACGACCTCGTCGACGTTGTCGTTGTCCGGTGCGGCTCGCCCGATCGTCTCCGCCCCGGTGACGATGCGCTCGAGCAGCTCGACGGACTTGTCGAGGAACTCCACCCCGTCGACCAGACGGTCCGCGAGCCCCAGTGCCACCGCGTCCGAGGCGTGCAACGTGACGTTGTTGTTCATGGCGTTGTGGACGATGACCTGCAGCGCCTTCTCCACCCCGATCAGGCGCGGCGTCAGCTGCGTCCCGCCCCACGCGGGAAGGATGTTGAGGAACACCTCCGGGAACGCGATCGGGGCGGCGACAGAGGAAACGGTCCGGTAGTCGCAGTGCAGCGCGATCTCCAGGCCGCCGCCCATCGCGGCGCCGTTGATCGCCGCCAGCGTCGGCACCGGCAGGGCCGCCAGACGGCGGAACGCGGCGTGGCCGCCCTGCGCCGCGGCGCGCGCGAACTCCTCGTCGGCCCCTTTGGACTGATCGAGGTCCGCGCCGACGGCGAAGATGAACGGCTTGCCGGTGAGCAGAAGTCCCTTGACGTCCTGCCCCTCGATCTCCTCCAGCGCGGCGGCCAGCGACCGCAGTGCCTGTTCGCCGAACGTGCTCGGCTTGGTGTGGTCGGCGCCGTTGTCCATTGTGACCAGCGCGAGCCGGCCGGCCGTGGGCGAGTCGTAGTAGCGGACCTTGAACTGCGTGAACACGTCAACCATCGCGGCTCAGACCCTCTCCCAGAGCACGGTGCAGCCCATTCCCAGGCCGACGCACAGCGTGGTGATGCCGGTGCGGATGGAGTTGTCGGTGTCGAATCGGTACGCCAGTTGCATCGCCAGGCGCGCGCCGGACATCGCCAACGGATGACCCAATGCGATGGCACCGCCGAAAGGGTTGACCTTCGCGGAATCCACGGAGATCCCGAAATGGTTGAGGAAGGCGACGCACTGCACCGCGAACGCCTCGTTCATCTCGACGGCGTCGATGTCCTCGATCGACAGGCCGGTCTTGGCGAGCAGCTTCTCCGTTGCCGGGATCGGCCCCCAGCCCATGGTCTCCGGTTCGACCCCGACGAAGGCGTAGTCGACCAGCCGCATCTTCGGGACGAGGCCGGTCTCACGCGCCACATCGGGGCTGGTCAACAACACACAGCCAGCGCCGTCGTTGAGCCCTGCGGCGTTGCCTGCGGTGACGCGGCCACCCGCGCGGAACGGGGTCTTGAGCTCCGCGAGATCCTCCAGCGTCGTTTCGTGGCGTGGGTGCTCATCGACGCCGACGACACGCCACCCTTGCTGGGTCCACACCGTCATCGGTACGACGTGGCTGTCGAACACCCCGTCCGCCTGCGCCTTCGCCACCCGTTCCTGCGACTGCAATGCGTACCGATCGGCATCCTGACGTGTGATCTCCGGCGCCTCGTCGTGGAGGTTCTCGGCGGTGTTTCCCATGACGAGCGCCGACGCATCCACCAGCTTCTCGGTCAGAAACCGCGGGTTCGGATCGACCACGGAACCCATGGGGTGGTGGAACATGTGCTCCACGCCGCCGGCCACCACCACGTCCTGAGCTCCGACGCGGATGGCGTTGGCGGCGTTGGTGATGGCCGTCAGTGCCCCCGCGCACATCCGGTCGACCGCGTAGCCGGGCACCGACTTGGGCAGCCCCGCCAGCACGGCGACCGAGCGCCCCATGGTCAACCCCTGATCCCCTGCCTGCGTCGTCGCGGCCCAGACGTTGTCGTCGATGTGCCCCGGATCGAGGTCCCCGACCCGCTCCAGCAGGGCGCGCAGCGCGCGCACGGCCATGTCGTCTGCGCGGGTGTTGGCGTAGTAGCCGTCCGTCCGAGCGCGCCCGATCGGCAGCCTGACCCCGTCGATGTACAGCGCGTCGCGCAATTCCGCCATGGCACGTGTCCTTTCGGAGATGGCCCTATGTTACCGAGCAGTAACTTGTGGGCCAAACCGCGCCGCTGCTTCACCCCCACCTGGGCTGCACCCGAACGTCGACAGCCGACGGCACGTCGCGGAGGATCTCGCCCGCGGCCGCCGTCATCCCATCACGGACCAGGCCGGCAGCCTCTTCGGCGGCCGCGACGGGCACCTCCGCGACCAACTCGTCGTGCACGACCAGGACGAGACCGTCCCGACGGGACGGGTCGTCGCCGAAGCTCTTGGCGAAGCGCTGTTCCACCTCCGCCATCGCAAGCTTCGTCATGTCGGCGCCCGCTCCCTGGATGGGGGCGTTGCGCGACAGCGTGACGATCGAGCCACCGGACGGGTCGAGGGTCCGGAGACGACCCAGTGGGGTGCGAACCCGTCCGCTGCGGCGACCGGCTGCCTCTGCCTCCGCCAGCCACGCCGCGACCTTGGGGAACGTCGCGAAGTAGGCCTCCATTGCGTCTTGCGCCGCCGACAGGCTCATGCCGGTCGAGCGAGCGAATCCAGCGGCGCCCATGCCGTACATGAGGCCGAAGTTCAAAGCCTTCGCGGCGGCGCGCTGGTCTGACGTGACCTCGTCCTCGACGACACCGAAGGCCATCGCCGCGGTGGTGCGATGCAGATCTCCGCCGCGGCGGAACACATCGGCCAAGGCGCTGTCACCGGACACTGCGGCGAGGATCCGTAGTTCCTGCTGCGAGTAGTCGGCGACCACGACCACTCGGTCACCGTCGCCGCCGAAGCACGAGCGGTAGCGCGCCTCCTTGGGCACCTGTGTCAGGTTGGGGTCGCTGCAGGCGATCCGCCCGGTGCCGACGATTTGCCGCCAGTCCGCATGGACGCGCTGCGTCCGGGGATGCACCACGCGCTCGGCCCAGTCACCACCCCAGTTCGAGGTGATCTTCGCAACCTGCCGGTACCGCAGCAGTGCCGCGACGGCTGGATGGTCGGCGTGGTCGCGCAACAGCGCCTCACGTGTGCTCGGCAGATCCAGCCCCAGGCGTGCCAGTGCCTCCAGCAGCTGCTCGGGCGACTCGAGGTTGACGTGCTCGGGACCGAACAGCGTCTGCGGCGTGACGTCTGTCACCAGCGCCGCCTGGACCGTCGCCTCCAGCGCCGGCAGCTCCGCCTCCAGCGCGCCGACCTGCTCTGCCCACTGCCGGCGGTCGAAGCCGACGCCGCGCAACTGCATGGACGCCATCACCGGCAGCGCCGCGAACTCCAGTTGCGCCACGCGTGTCAGACCGTGGCCCACCAGTTCGCGCCACTGCTGCTCGAAAATGGACAGCGTGACCGCCGCGTCGTCGGCGGCGTACCGCAGCTGATCGGCCGTGATCGGTCCTTCCGCCGCGAACGTCTCACGCACTGCCTTGTCCAGCGTGATACCAAGCCGGTAGGACGCCAGCCCAGCGAGCCCGACACCCGCCGCGGTCTTCTCGCCGCCGTCGAGCAGCTGCTGCGCCAGCATCGTGTCGGCAACCCGCCGAACGGCGATGCCGGCCGCAGCGAGAAAGCGGACGTCGAAAGCCCCATGGTGGAACACCTTCAGCACGGATGGATCATCCAGCACCGGCATGAGTGCGACCGGGCTGACGTGATCGGCGTCCAACACCAGGATCGGGTGGTCACCGCCTGGGGCGACCTGAACCAGTCGCAGACGGTCCGACCACGGGTCCCACCCGGTGGTTTCGGTGTCGACTGCCACCATCGGCGTGCCGGCGACGGTGCCCAGCCACCGTCCGACGTCGTCGGCGGTGGTCGCGTGGAGGTATGAAGGAGACTGTGACATCGTTCGCTAGCGAAAGTCTGTCATGCGTTACGCCGTGATCCTCGTCGTTCTTCTCGCCGGGTGCGGGTCTGATGGCACGAGCGGTGAATCCACGTCGAAACCGCTACCCGAGGCGACGGCCGGCGCGGCGTCCGACGGTGAGTCGATCACAGGCATGTTCGCCGGTGACGCGAACCTCGAGGGCGGCTGTGCATGGATCGACGACGGCGACACGAAGTGGCAGGTCGAGTGGCCCGAGGGGTACCAGGTGACCTTCGACCCGTTGACGCTCAACGGACCGGGCGGCGTCGCCGCGTCGGAGGGAGACACGGTCACGGCGCGCGGGACCGAGCGCAGAGACGTGATGACGACCTGCCAGGTCGGACCGGTGTGGGCCGCCACCGACGTCGCTGTCGGCGACGGGTAGACGCCGCTATTCCAGCCGGAACCCCACCTTCATCGTCACCTGGAAGTGTCCGACGTCGCCGTCGACGATGTGGCCACGGATGTCGCACACCTCGAACCAGTTGAGGTTGCGAAGGGTCTCGTTGGCCTTCCCGATCCCGTTGCGGATAGCGATGTCGATGCCTTCCGACGAGGTGCCGACCACCTCGGTGACCTTGTAGGTGCGGTCGTCGCTCACGGTTCTTCCTTCTCTCGTCGCGCCCGCCGGGCGGCGCGTTCCTGGGCGGCCATCGCGTCCGCCTCCTCGGTGGTGGGCGCGGTACCGCCCAGGTGTGCGGGAACCCACCACGTGTCGTGCGGTCCAGCGGGCTGCTGCGGGTACTCGCGCGACGCCCGGTCGACGAGCTTTTCGATGGACTGCATCAGCCGCTTGGTGACGTCGGCGGGATCGTCGTCGGGGCCGTACTCTATCGGCGCGCCGAAGTCGACGGTGATCGCCACGTTGCGCTGGAAATTCCGGGGGCGGCCCTTGGTCAGGATCCGCTGGCTGCCCCACACGGCCCCGGGGACGAGCGGCGAAGACGCCGCCATCGCCATACGCGCCGCGCCGGACTTCCCAGCAGCTGGAATGAAGGAGCGGCTGATGGTCGCCTCGGGAAACATGCCGAGCATCTCGCCGCCACGCAGCGCCTCGACCGCGTACCGGAAGGCCTGCTGGGGTCGTCCGAAGCGGTCCACCGGGACATGCTTCATCCCCCGCATCAGCGGGCCCGCGACGGGATGGTCGAAGATCTCCTTCTTCGCCAGAAACCGCAGGAGGCGCCCCTGTTGGCGGACGCCGTAGCCGACGAACGTGAAGTCCAGGTAGCCGACGTGGTTGGTGGCGACCACGGCCGGACCCGTGGCGGGAATGTGCTCGATGCCGCGCACCCGGATCTGCCAGCCCATGGCCTTGAACAAGGCGAGCGCAGCACCGATGACGGGGGTGTACACAGGTTCCAACGGCATCCCTTTCGCAGGGCGCGGAGCGTAGCCCAACCGGCCTGCGCCTCGTCGCGGTTGGCGCCGACCGCAACCGCGGCCCAGAATCCGGCCAGCCGACCAGGAGAACACGATGGCCTCCCCGAACCGCGACCGCCCGTGGCTGATGCGGACATACTCCGGCCACTCGTCGGCGAAGGCGTCCAACGAGCTGTACCGCACCAACCTCGCCAAGGGACAGACGGGTCTGTCGGTGGCCTTCGACCTGCCGACGCAGACCGGTTACGACGCGGGCCACGTCCTCGCCCGCGGCGAGGTCGGCAAAGTCGGAGTACCGGTCAACTCGATCGCCGACATGCGTGGGTTGTTCGACGGCATCCCGCTGGGCGAGATGAACACATCGATGACGATCAACGCGACGGCACCCTGGCTGTTGGCCCTGTACGTGGCGGTCGCCACCGAGCAGGGTGCCGATCCCGCATCGCTGGTCGGCACGACGCAGAACGACATCATCAAGGAGTACCTGTCGCGAGGGACATACGTGTTTCCCCCTGGCCCCAGTCTCCGGCTCACCTCGGACGTCATCGCGTACACCGTTCGCCACATCCCGAGGTGGAACCCGGTCAATGTCTGCAGTTACCACCTGCAGGAGGCTGGTGCGACGCCCGTGCAGGAGGTCGCATATGCACTGGCAACGGCAACCGCGATCCTCGACGAGGTGCGGGGGGTTGGCCAGATCGCAGAAGCCGACTTCGGCAAGGTCGTGGGCCGCATCAGCTTCTTCGTGAACGCCGGTATCCGCTTTGTGGAGGAGATCGCCAAGCTGCGGGCGTTCGGGCGGCTGTGGAACGGGCTGTGTGAGACCCGCTACGGCGTGACGGACTCCAGGCTGCGGCGGTTCCGGTACGGCGTGCAGGTCAACAGCCTGGGGCTGACCGAGGCGCAGCCGGAGAACAACATCAGCCGCATCCTCATCGAAATGCTCGCCGTCACACTCAGCAGGGACGCACGGGCCAGAGCCGTGCAGCTGCCCGCGTGGAACGAGGCGCTGGGGCTGCCGCGGCCGTGGGACCAGCAGCTCAGCCTGCGCATGCAGCAGGTCCTGGCCTACGAGACGGACCTGCTGGAGCACGGGGACCTGTTCGCCGGCGGCCACGTGATGGAGTCGCTCACCGAGGTCATCGCCGAGGGGGCGGCGGCGGAGTACGACAAGGTGCTCGAACTCGGCGGTGCCGTCAACGCGGTCGAATACATGAAGACCGAACTCGTGCGCTCCAACACGGAGCGCCTGCGCCGCATCGAGGGCGGTGAGCAGACCGTGGTGGGCGTCAATTCCTTCGTCGAGACGGAACCCTCCCCGCTGGTCGGCGGGATCGACGCCGGCTTCCTCAAGGTCGACCCTGGCAGCGAAGCGGAACAGCTCGAGCGTCTCGACGCCTTCCGCGCCCAGCGCGACAGCAGTGCGGTGAGGATGGCGTTGGACGGGTTGCGTGCCGCGGCGGAGTCGGGCGAGAACATCATGCCCCCCTCGATCACCGCGGCCGAGGCCGGCGTGACGACCGGCGAGTGGACCGATGTCCTGCGCGAGGTGTTCGGCGAATACCGGGCGCCCACCGGGATCAGCGGCGCCGCCGGCGCTGGCGCAGGAGAGGCGCTCGGAGACGCGCGTGAACGGGTCCGGGCGGCCGAGCAGGCACTGGGGCACAAACTGCGGATGCTCGTTGCGAAGCCGGGGCTGGACGGCCACTCCAACGGCGCCGAGCAGGTGGCGGTACGTGCCCGCGACGCGGGGTTCGAGGTCGTCTACGAGGGCATCCGGCTCACGCCGGCGGAGATCGTCCGCGCAGCGGTCGACGAGGACGTGCACGTGGTCGGTCTCTCGATCCTCTCGGGGTCCCACGCGTCGCTGGTTCCCCAGATCATCAGCGGCTTGCGGGCGGAGGGCCTGGACGTGCCGGTGGTCGTCGGCGGCATCATCCCCGCCGACGACGCCGCCGCGCTGCGCGGCGAGGGGGTGGCCGCGGTCTACACCCCCAAGGACTACGAACTCACGCGGATCGT
>WHTG01000194.1 GCA_009377835.1 Nitriliruptorales bacterium | reverse complement strand
GGGTTCGGGAGGCGGGGGTCAAAAGGGCTGGACGTGGGTTCGGGAGGCGGGGGTCAGCGGCGGGACGCGGTCGGCCGGCGCGGGACCCAGGGTCATTCGGAGAGGGCGGCGGCGGCGCGGCTGCGCAGCTCCGAGCGGTTCATCTTCCCGAGGTGCGTCCGGGGCATGCGGTCCAACAGGACGACGCGCCGCGGACGCTTGTACGGCTCCAGCCGCGCCAGGACATGCTCCATCAGCCGCGCCTCGAGACCGCCGGCGTCTGGGTCCGCGGCCACGACGAATGCGACCGGCTTCGTCAGCCCCGCGGCGTCGGGCGCGCCGATGACCGCCACCTCCAGCACGTCGGCGTGTTCCAGCAGACAGCTCTCGACCTCCGCCGGCAGGAGCCACTTGCCCCCGACCTTGACGGCGTCGTCGGCGCGCCCGACGTAATGGAAGTAGCTGGCGTCGTCCTGGCGCACCAGGTCGCCGGCGGCGAACCACTCACCGCGAAAGGCCTCCATCGTCTGGGGCATGTCCTGCCAGTAGCCGATCGCGCGTGAATCGCCCCGCACCCACAGACGTCCGACCTCACCGGCCGCCACATCGTTGCCGTCGAGGTCACGCACCCGCACGTCGAACCCCTCCACAGGCCTGCCCAGCGACCCGGGGCGCACGTCGCCCGGGTGGTTGGTCAGGAAGACGTGCCACATCTCGGCGGTCCCGAGGCCGTCGAGCAGCTCGACGCCGAACGTGTCGATCCAGCGGTCGTACAGCGCCGGCGGAAGCGCCTCCCCCGCGGAGGTCGCGAACCGCAGGCTGCTCAGGTCCGCGGCACCGGCCCCAGGGTGGTCGACCATCTCCTTGATCAGCTTCGGCACGTTGATCAGGACCGTCGCGCCGTGTCTCGCGATCCGGTCGAACAGCGCCTCGGGCGTTGGTCGATCGGCGAACATCACCGACGAGCCACCGACGGAGAACGGGAAGAAAAGGTTGGATCCGGTGGCGTAGCCGAAGTACAGCTTCGGGACCGAGATCGTGACGTCGCGCTCGGTCAGGCCCAGCGTCCGCTTGCCGTACAGCTCGGTCGTGTTCGCGAAGGACCTGTGCGTCTGCACCACGGCCTTCGGACGCCCAGTGGTGCCCCCGGAGAACAACCAGATCGCCGGGTCGTCGCGATGGGTAGCGACAGTCTCGAGGGTCTCGGCGCCGCCGGGTGCGTCAGGGTCGAGTTCCAGCACATCCGGCGTGCGGCCCGACTCGGCGACGGCCCCTTCCATCGAGTCACGACCCATCCGATCCACAACGACCACCCGAGCGCGCGAGTACCTGATGATCGCCGCGAGATTGTCGATCGGCAGCTCGGGATTCACCATCACGACGACAGCGCCGATCTTGAGCACACCGAACAGGGCGGCCACGAACGCGGCGCCGTCCGGCAGCGCCACGATCACCCGCTCTTCCTGCCGCACGCCCAACTGACGCAGCGCATGACCGGCCCGACTGGCCAGCGCGTCGACCTGGGCGTAGGTCAGCGTGCGGTCGTCCAGCCGCAGCGCGACGGCGCCTCCGCGCCCCTCGCCCAAACGGTCGACCAGGAAGTAGTCCGCAATGTTGAACGACTCGGGTGGCTCGAACGCCATGGGCGTAGCCTGCATCCCATGGCCTCGCCGCGAAAGCCTCTTTATTACCCTGAGTACCTGCAGCTGGATCGCATCCTCGACGCCCAATACCCCGAAAGCGCGAAGGACGGCAGCCCCGCGCACGACGAGATGCTGTTCATCATCGTCCACCAGACGTTCGAGCTGTGGTTCAAGCAGATCCTCCACGAGCTCGACCTGGTGCAGGGCATCTTCGACAACGACACCGTTCCCGAGAAGCACGTCGGCCGGGCGGTGCACGCGTTGCGGCGCATCAACGAGATCCAGCGACTGCTGATCGACCAGCTGGGTGTACTGGAGACGATGACGCCGCTGGACTTCCTGGACTTCCGCGACGATCTCGTCCCGGCGTCCGGATTCCAGTCCATGCAGTTCCGCCAGATCGAGAACCTCCTCGGACTGGACCCGGCTCATCGGCTCAAGATCAAGGGCGCCGCCTATGTCGACGTGCTCAGCGAAGAGCACGCTCGGCTCGTCCGCGCGACAGAGCACCAGACGTCGCTGCTGGACTGCGTCCAGCGGTGGCTGGAGCGCACGCCCTTCGTGTCCTTCGGCGACTTCGACTTCTGGGACGCATACCGGGCCGCGGTCGAGAGCATGCTCGCCCGCGACCGCATGGTGGTCGAGACCCACCCGAACATCGACGCCGAGGAGAGGTCCGTCCAGTTGGCGCGGTTCGACGACATGGCGGGCAGCTTCGACGCGTTGTTCGACCGGGACCAGTGGGAAGCGCTGCGGGACACAGGCAAACGGCGCTTCAGTCACCGCGCGATCCTGGCCGCGCTCCTGATCAACCTGTACCGCGACGAGCCCATTTTCCAGTTGCCCTTCCGGTTCCTGACCGGCCTGGTGGACATCGACGAGGGATTCACCGCATGGCGTCAGCGGCACGCGTTGATGGTGCACCGGATGATCGGGGGCCGGATCGGCACCGGCGGCACCTCGGGGCACGGGTACCTGGAGGCCGCGGCCGACAAGCACCGGACGTTTCAGGACCTGTTCGATCTGCCGACGTTCTTCATCCCGCGCTCGGCTCTTCCGGAACTGCCCATGTCGGTGCGTGAGCAGCTGGATTTCCGGTACCACGAGCCGGCATGATCGCCGGCTACAAGCCGCACTTCTCGCGGTTTCTCACCGCAGACCCCCACCGCCTCCACGCGGCCGCGCACAGCCACCACCCGTGGCCGGACGTGACCTTCGAGGCGCACCAGCAGGCATGGCTGGACGCCGCCGGCCTGCAGGACGACAAGTGGGACCACGTCTTCGGTGAGGTCCTCCCGGAGGCACAGCGCCACGTCGCGGCACAGCTCCGTCTTCCCGACCCGTCGACGGTCGCGTTCGCGCCGAACACGCGCGAGCTTGTGGCGCGGATCGTGTCCTGTCTCCGGTCGCCCGCCCGGGTCCTCACGACGGACGCGGAGTTCCACAGTTTCGCCCGGCAAGTCGCGCGGTGGGAGGAAGCGGGCAGTGTCGTCGTCGACCGCATCGCTTCCGCGCCGCTCGAGTCGTTCCCGGAGCGGTTCCTCGCTGCAGCCGCACGCGGCGGGCACGACCTCGTCTTCTTCAGCCAGGTGCTGTTCGACTCGGGGCTCGTCGTGACGGACGCGGCGGAGATCGTCCGGTCCGTGCCCGACGACGACACGTTCGTCGTCGTCGACGGCTACCACGGTTTCATGGCGGTCCCGACCGACTTCTCCACCGTCGCGGACCGAGCGTTCTACACGGCGGGCGGGTACAAGTACGCCATGGCCGGTGAGGGCGCGTGCTTCCTGCACTGCCCGCCCGGGTACGGCCCCCGGCCCGTCGACACGGGCTGGTTCGCCGGCTTCGGAGACCTGGTGGCACGACCCGCCGGCACTGTCGGGTATCCCGGCGACGGCGGCCGCTTCCTGGGCGCCACGTTCGACCCGTCGGCGCTCTACCGGTTCAACGCGGTCCAGCGGTGGCTGGGCGAGCTGGGTCTGTCGGTGGCGGACATCCACGCCCACGTCCGGGACCTCCAGCAGCAGTTCCTGGAACACGTTGGCGACGCCGTGCCGCCACCCGATGCCCAGCCGTCCGGGCACTTCTTCAGCTTCCGCATGGGCGACGCGGACGCGACGTACCGGCGCCTGCACGACCGTGGTGTCATCACCGACTTTCGCGGTGACCGGCTGCGTGTCGGCCTCGGGCTGTACCACGACACCGCCGACGTCCGACGTCTCGCTTCCTCGCTCACAGCGGCGGTGTAGCGGGCGACGACCGGAACTGTGCCGCTGCAGCGCGGGGCGGCGCCGCCGGTTGCGAGTCGTCTACACGATGACCGGGACGCGCTCCATCGCCTGACGGACCGCTTCCTCCGGGTACTCGAAGTCCTCGAGCTCGCCCGCGAAGTACGCATCGTAGGCGGCCATGTCGAAATGGCCGTGGCCGCACATTGCGGTGAGGATCACCTTCTCCTCGCCCGTCTCGGCACACTTGCGCGCCTCGCGGATCGCCGCCGCGATCGCGTGTGTCGGCTCCGGCGCCGGCACGATGCCCTCGGTCCGGGCGAACTGCACGCCGGCCTCGAAGCACTCCGTCTGCGCGATGGCCTCCGCCTCGACCAGACCGAGTTCGTAGATGTGCGACAGCAAGGGCGACATGCCGTGGTAGCGCAGACCGCCGGCGTGAATGGCCTCCGGGATGAAATCGTGGCCGAGGGTGTGCATCTTCACCAGCGGGGTCATGCCGGCGGTGTCGCCGAAGTCGTAGCGGTACTCGCCTTTGGTGAACGAGGGGCAGGCAGCCGGCTCGACGCAACGGATGACGGGGTTGATCTTGCCCGCCATCTTCTCGCGCATGAACGGGAATGACAGCCCGCCGAAGTTCGAACCCCCGCCGGTGCAGCCGACGATGATGTCCGGCGTGTCACCGACCTTGGCGAGCTGCAGCAGCGCCTCCTCACCGATGATCGTCTGGTGCAACAGGACGTGATTGAGCACGCTGCCGAGCGCGTACTTCGTGTCGTCCGCCTGTGCGGCCATCTCGACTGCCTCGCTGATGGCGATGCCGAGGCTCCCCGGGCTGTCGGGGTGCTCCTTGAGGATCGCACGGCCGGCCTCGGTGAGGTCTGACGGGCTGGAATGCACCGTCGCGCCCCAGACCTCCATCATCGACTTGCGGTACGGCTTCTGCCGATACGACGCGCCCACCTGCCAGACCTCGCACTCGAGTCCGAACTGCGCACACGCGAACGCCAGCGCGCTGCCCCACTGGCCGGCGCCCGTTTCCGTCGTCAGCCGGCGCACACCCTCGGCGGCGTTGTAAAACGCCTGCGGGACGGCCGTGTTCGGCTTGTGGGATCCGGCGGGGCTGACGCCCTCGTACTTGTAGTAGATCTTCGCGGGCGTGCCCAGCGCCTTCTCGAGTCGACGTGCCCGGTACAGCGGCGAAGGGCGCCACAGGCGGTACACGTCGAGAATCTCCTCGGGGATGTCGATATAGGAGTCGGTGGAGACCTCCTGCATGATGAGCGACATCGGGAACAGCGGCGCGAGATCATCCGGACCGATCGGCTCGTGCGTCCCTGGATGCAGGACCGGTGGCGGCGGTTCGGGCAGGTCCGGGATCACGTTGTACCAACGTGTCGGCATCTCGGACTCGTCCAGCAGGATCTTCGTCAGCTCAGCCACTGTGCAGCCCCCTTCGACGTGCCCACCGCGGAATCCGCCGACCCTACGCCGCGCCGTGTCGCCGCGCCAGGGGTGGCATACTCGGCAGCGCACTCCGCCGGGCTCGGCCGAGCCGACGGCGGTCGGGAGGAGGTGAGGACCTGTGACGCCAGGGCTTGTCGTCGTGCCCGCGCACCGGGTCGTCGCCCTCTCTGTGCGCGGCTGATCCGCCGCGTTCCTCCCTCACCTTCAAGGAGTGCACTGTCATGGCACTGCCATCCGACGACGCCCTGACCACGCTG
>WHTG01000151.1 GCA_009377835.1 Nitriliruptorales bacterium | reverse complement strand
GGACGCGGGGGCAGCGGTCTGCGGACCCGTTGGCAGCGGGGCACACAATCCCCGCGACCGGTCCCGGGCAGGTCGCGACTCCGTATCCGATCGCCGCAAGCTCGCTGCGCATCTGGAGCCGTCGTGGCGCGGTTGGGTCGATGACGAGCGCTTGAGGGCGGGTGCGTGGACGCCCCGGGCGCTGCTCGCCGGCGTCGAGCCGTACGACCGGTCTGGTCATCACATCGCGAATCAGCATGGCGATCTCCTCGGTTACTGCGGACAGCCTGACCGGGCGCAGGCAGCCCATGCAGGGCCGAAGGACCCTCAACACAGGGACCCCCGCCGGATCTACCTGTGGGCCGATTCGGTCGGTGTCCTGGTGGAGTGCGGGCAACGCTCACCCTCACAGGTCTTATGTCCCACCGGCCGGCTGGTGCGGTGGCGTCGCCGACATGCTGCTGCTGGGGCCAGGCACGCAGCACCGCCAGGGTGTTCCTGCGCGACGTCCGGCGCCGGCTGGGCAGCCCGGCCGCCGTGGTTCGAGGGCCGCCGCTGCAAAAAAGTACGCAACGCGTACTATTGCCTTCCGAAAGAGTTGCCCAGCCACCGAAGAAGAAGCCGAATTGACCGCCGCTGCAAAGACCCAGATCGACGCCCCAACCCTCCGCCTCACCATTGCCCGCCTGGCGCGCCGCCTGCGGCAGGCCGCCGACTCCGGTACCACGCCCTCGCAGCTGTCCGCACTCGCGACGCTGGATCGGTTGGGACCCTTGTCGCTCGGCGATCTGGCCGCCGCCGAGCGTGTTGGGCCGTCCACCCTCACCCGAATTGTCGCTGCCCTCGAGGAGCAGGGACTGCTGGAGCGAACCGCCGACAGTTCCGACCGCCGCGTGTCGGTGGTCCGCGTGACTTCGGCCGGCGCTCGACTGCTCACGGCCGCCCGTGACCGGGGCACAGAGCTGCTGGCCCGCCGCGTCGCCGCGCTGGACGACCACCAGGCCACCGCGCTCGCCACCGCCCTTCCCGTTCTCGAGTTGTTGATCGAGGACGCAGAGTGACGCGGCTCGAGCGCGCCACCCGCGACACCTTCCGGTCGCTGCGGTCGCGCAACTACCGCCTGTACTTCCTGGCACAGGTCGTGTCCGTCAGCGGCACGTGGATGCAGGCAGTCGCGCAGGCCTGGCTCGTGCTGCAGCTGACTGGCTCCGGGACGCTGCTCGGCTTGACGACGGGGCTGCAGTTCCTGCCGATCCTGGTCGCCGGGCCGTGGGCCGGCGTGCTCGCGGACCGTGTCGACAAGCGCCGACTGCTGATCGCGACGCAATCCACCGCGGCCCTGCTCGCGGTGCTGCTCGGCGCACTCACGGCCGCCGGTGTGGTGACGCTGTGGATGGTGCTCGTTCTCGCCTTTGCCTTCGGTTGCGTCGTTGCCGTCGACAACCCCGCGCGCCAAAGCTTCGTGCTGGAGATGACGGGTCCGGAGGACCTCCCGAACGCGGTGACCCTCAACAGTGTGGTTATCAACGCTGCGCGCGGCATCGGGCCCGCAATCGGCGGCCTGCTGATCGCCACCGTGGGGATCGCGGTGTGCTTCCTGGTCAACGGCGCGTCGTATCTCGCAGTGATCGCGGCGCTGGTGATGATGCGTCCGGACGAGCTGCACCTGGGCAAGCGCGCATCACGCGGGCCAAAGCAACTGCGCGAGGGGTTCACCTACGTGTGGGGCACGTCGGAGCTGCGCATTCCGCTGCTGGTCATGGCGGCCGTGGGGACCTTCACCTACGAGTTTCATGTGACGTTGCCGCTGTTGGCCAAATACACCTTCGGCGGCGGCGCCCTCGCCTACGGTGGCCTCACCGCGGTGATGGGGCTGGGCGCTGTCGTCGGTGGTCTGGCGTCGGCCCGACGGTCCGACGCGTCGGTGCGGGCGCTGCTGCGCAGCTCCTGGATCCTCGGCCTGCTGATCCTCGCCACGGCGTTCGCACCCAACCTGTGGTCCGCGATCGTGATCCTGGTGCTCGTCGGCGCCGCGAGCATCCGCTTCATCGCGACGGCCAACGCCACACTGCAACTGGGAGCGGCACCCCACATGCGCGGGCGTGTCATGGCGCTGTGGAGCGTCGCGTTTCTGGGCAGCACGCCGCTGGGCGGGCCCTTCATCGGCTGGGTCGGCCAGACCTACGGCGCCCGCGGTGCGCTGGTCGTCGGGGGGGTCGCGGCCCTCGCCGCGTCGCTGCTGGGGTACCGGGCGCTGGCGCGTCACAGCCAGTCGGCGCACCTTGCACCCCGCCACCGGCGGCCGGCGGCGCTCGCCGGCGTCGCGTTCGGGATGATCCGCGGGCTTGCCCGCCCCGGCGTCTCCCGCTCGAGGCGCAGGGCGCCGGCGCGGGACGGTTCCGTGCGTCCGCGCCGGCACCGGCCGGCCAGGCGGCCCGCCGACGCCGCGGCCACTCCGGCCCACCGGCCGCCCGCGTAACCGGGCGGGCGCTGCCTTCTCGTATCGTTCGGCGAGACGAAAGGCAGAGGATGATGAAGATCGGCAACATCACGTTCGACTGCGCCGACCCCGACCGGGTGGCGACCTTCTGGGCAGCGGCGATGGGATACACCAAGGCTGTCTATCCGGACGAGATGCGCCGGGAGCTGCTCGAGGCGGGTCTGTCCGAGGACGACCTCGCCGCACGAGCAGTCGCCGAGGACCCGTCCGGGCAGGGGCCGCGGCTGTTCTTCCAGCGTGTTCCTGAACCGAAGTCGGCGAAGAACCGTATGCACCTCGACCTCAACGCCACACCCGGACGCCGCGCGTCGGCCGAGGAGATCGCCGCGGAGGTCCAGCGGTTGGAGGGGCTGGGTGCGACCGTGTCGCACGAGTACTCAGGCTCGTGGGGACCGTGGCCCGAGCATCATGTCGTGATGGCAGACCCCGAGGGAAACGAGTTCTGCGTCCAATGACAGTCGCCTGCCGTGAGCGCGTCTGAACCCGTGTGCCGGCGGTCCCCACCGCAGCGCCGCTGGCGGGGCGCACTACGATGCCGTCTACCGACAGGCCGCCACAGCCGCGCGGCGCAGGAGGACCTCCTACCGTGAAGACCACCGTCGAGCGCGTCGACGACACCACCGTCAAACTGTCCGTCACGGTCGAAGCCGAGCGGGTCCGCGAAGCCATCGATCATGCGGCAGGTCACCTGTCATCGCAGGTCAAGGTCCCCGGGTTCCGCCCGGGCCGCGTCCCGCGCAAGGTGCTGGAGTCACGGCTGGGCAGCGACGCGCTGGTCCAGGAGGCGGTCCGCGAGTTCCTCCCGCAGTTCTACTCAGAGGCTGCCCAGGCCGAGAGCCTGGAGGTGGTCGGGCCGCCGGAGTTCGATCTCGACACGTTTGAGGACGGCAAGGAGGCGGCGTTCACGGCCACCGTCGAGGTGCGGCCCGAGTTCGACGTCCCCGAGTACGCAGGGCTGCAGGTGCCGCACCCCGAGTGGGAGGTCACTGAGGAGGACATCACCGGGCAGCTCGACCAGCTGCGGGACCGCTTTGCCGAGCTGGAGACGGTGGACCGCGCAGCCCGGGCCGGTGATTACGTCGTGGTGACGCTGGTGGGGGAGCGTGACGGAGAACGTGTCGACGCCGTCAGCGTGGACGACCTGCTGTACCAGATCCCGGTGCTGGATGACGAAGACGAGGAGCATGAAGCCCAACTCGACCGCCACCTGCTCGGCGCGAGCGCCGGTGACGTGCTGACATTCGTCGACACTCTCGGCCCCGACTACGGCGACCTGGCCGGTACCGAGGTCGAACTCACAGCGACCGTCGGGCAGGTGAAGGCAAAGCGTCTGCCAGAGCTCGACGACGACTTCGCCGTGACCGCCAGCGAATTCGACACGATCGACGAGCTACGGTCGGAACTGACCGGGCAGCTGGCGACCCACAAGCGCAACCAGGCGCGAGCGGACTTGCGGGGTAAGGTCGTGGACGCGGTATGCGACCTGGTCGACGTGCCGTTGCCGCAGGCGTTGGTCAACAACGAGCTGCGGTTCCGCCTCAACCGCATCGCGTCACAGGCGGAGCAGTACGACATGTCCCTGGACGCGTACTTCAACGCGGCGGGTACGACCGCGCAGGACGCTCTGGCCGAACTGGAGGAGGACGCGCGGAACACCGTGAAGGCGCAACTGGTGGTCGACGCCGTGGGGCGACAGGCAGGCATCGACGTGTCCCAGGAGGATGTGGGCGCCGAGATCGCTCGGCAGTCGATGCGCACGGGAAGACCTCCTGAGGAACTCGCGGAGTTCATGACACACCCCGACCGAATCGGTGCGCTGGTCAGCGATGCGTTCCGCCGCAAGACGATCGACCACCTCGTGGACTCTGTTCAGGTGCTGTCGGCGCCGCCGCCCGACCCCGAACCGGAGCCCGACCCGGAACCCACCGGCCAGGCGGCCGGCGACGAGAACTAGGCCGACTCGGACCGCGCCGTTTCGACGGCGCTATCGTGGCCGCAGCCGAACTTCAGCTCAGGAGCGAACGATGCAGGTGGAGTCCCCGACCAACTACCTGGTCCCGATGGTCATCGAGCAGACCAACCGCGGGGAGCGGTCCTTCGACATCTACTCACGGCTGCTCAAGGAGCGGATCATCTTCCTGGGGACGCCTATCAACGACGAGATCTCCAACCTCATCATGGCGCAGCTGCTGCACCTGGAGGGTGAGGATCCGGAGAAGGACATCAACATCTACATCAACTCGCCGGGCGGCTCGGTCACCAGCGCACTGGCGATCTACGACACGATGGAGTTCATCAAACCGGACGTGTCGACCATCTGCATGGGGCAGGCCGCCTCGGCGGCGGCGATCCTGCTGGCGGCGGGCACACACGGCAAGCGGTTCGCCCTGCCCCACAGCCGCATCCTCATCCACCAGCCGCACGGCGGAGCCGAAGGGCAGTCCACCGACATCGAGATCCAGGCCCGGGAGATCCAGCGCATCCGCGACCTGCTCGACAAGATCCTGTCGGACAAGACGGCGCAGCCCATCGAGAAGGTCAACACGGACACCGACCGTGACTTCATCATGACCGCGGAGGACGCGCGTACGTACGGGCTGATCGACGAGGTCATCGCGTCGCGCAAGGCGCAGGCACAAACCCTCACGGTCAGCTAGGGATTCGACCGACTCACAGAGGGGACGCCGCTGATCCGATGTATATCGGGGCCCCGCCCGGTACGATGACCGACACGGCCGGCCCGCCAGATCGCGGGTGGCTGCGATGACCAGCAAGGGGACGAGCGGCGGATGGCGAAGTTCGGCGAAAGCGGCGACCTGCTGAAGTGTTCGTTCTGCGGCAAGTCGCAGAAGCAGGTCAAGAAACTCATCGCCGGCCCGGGCGTCTACATCTGCGACGAATGCATCGACCTGTGCAACGAGATCATCGAAGAGGAGTTCGCCGAGCCTGGTGAACTCGTCCAGGGCGACCTGCCGAAGCCGCGGGAGATCTACAACTTCCTCAACGACTACGTGGTCGGGCAGGACGCCGCGAAGAAGACGCTGGCCGTCGCCGTGTACAACCACTACAAGCGCATCCGGGTCACGGGGTCGGGGCGCGATGAAGAGGTCGAACTGGCGAAGTCGAACATCCTGCTGCTCGGGCCCGCCGGTTCGGGCAAGACGCTCCTGGCACAGACGCTGGCGCGACTGCTCAACGTCCCGTTCGCGATCGCGGACGCCACAGCGCTGACCGAGGCGGGGTACGTCGGCGAGGACGTCGAGAACATCCTCCTGAAGCTGATCCAGGCGGCGGACTTCGACGTGAAGAAGGCCGAGACCGGGATCATCTACATCGACGAGGTCGACAAGATCGCCCGCAAGAGCGAGAACCCGTCGATCACCCGCGACGTCTCCGGCGAGGGAGTCCAGCAGGCGCTGCTGAAGATTCTCGAGGGCACCGTCGCGTCGGTCCCACCGCAGGGCGGCCGCAAGCACCCGCACCAGGAGTTCATCCAGATCGACACGACGAACGTGCTGTTCATCTGCGGCGGCGCATTCGCGGGTCTGGAGCAGATCGTCGAGCAGCGCATCGGCCGTAAGGGAGTCGGTTTCGGGGCCGACGTCCGGACACGACAGCAGAAGGACCTGAGCGAGCTGTACGCGCAGGCGCTACCCGAGGACCTGCTGAAGTACGGGTTGATTCCAGAGTTCGTCGGCCGGCTGCCGGTGCAGTGCTCGGTCGAGCAGCTCGACCACCCCGCGCTGATCGAGATCCTGACAGGCCCGAAGAACGCGCTGGTGAAGCAGTACAAGAAGTTCTTCGAGTTCGACAACGTCACACTCGATTTCACCGACGACGCGCTGGAGGCGATCGCCGACCAGGCGATCCTGCGTGGCACGGGCGCCCGCGGGCTGCGCGCGATTCTCGAAGAGGTCCTGCTCAACACGATGTACGAATTGCCGTCGCTGACCGACATCGGCGAGTGCCACATCACGGCCGAGGTGGTGCGTGACAACGTCAACCCGACGCTGGTCCCGGTCACCGAGGTCGAGCAGCGGCGCAAACGTTCGGCTTAGGGCGGCTACCGCTGCGCTGCTCGAGCCGCGCTTAGGGCGGCTCACTTGTTGAGCACGGCGAGATAGACCGCCTGCGTCTCCTGCGACGGATCGACACCGAGTTCCTCACGCAGCAGCGCACGGCACCGTTCGAACACGCGCAGCGCGTCGGCGCGGTCGCCCGCAGCGGCGTGTGCGTGCATCAGGCGGCGGTAGCCCGACTCGCGGTATGGCGCGATCGCCAGCGCGTCTTTTGCCAGGGCCACTGCCAGCGTCGTATCACCCTGCTCCGTCCAGATCTCGACCAGACAGTCGTAGGCGCGCAGCAGCAGGTTTCGCAGGTCCGTCCGACGCGCGATCAGCCAGGGTGCATCGTCGCCGGGCAGCAGCGGCCGGCGCAGGATCGCCGTGGCCACCGTCGCCGAAGCCCAGGCAGCACGCACGTCGCCGGCGCGCCTGGACCCCTCCGCACGGTCGAGGCTGTTGGCGGCGGTCTCGACGTCGACCTCGGTACCCGGGGGGAGCCGAAGCTGATAGCACCCGGCCGCGCTGTCCAGCGTGGCCGCACCGTCCAGGCCGATGCGCGTCAGGCCGCTACGGAGTTTGCTCACGACGGCGGACAGCGCGGTGTCGGCCGACCGGGGGGCGTGCGTCGGCCACAGCGCCTCGACCAGTTCGTCGCGGGGGACAGGACGCGTCCTCGACAATGTCAGGTAGGCAAGCGCAAGGCGACCCTGGCGTCCCGGCAGTGCGGTCTGCTCGAGACGTGCGTCGCCGGCTTCCAGCGTCAGCCGACCGGTGACATACACGCGCGTGGGTGCCAAGGTTTTCCCAATCACCTGCCAAGCAGCCGGTCCACAATCCGGTGGTCGTGAAGTCTCGCCGAAAGGAAAGCGCGATGGAGAAGGTTGTTGAATGCCCATGCGGTGCCGTGGTCCGGGCATCTGACGAGGACGAGCTGGTCCGCATGACGCAGAGCCACGCCAGCGAGGTGCACGACATGGAAATGTCGCGTGAGCAGGTGCTGTCCATGGCGTACCCCGCCTGACCTCCGCTTGCCGGCGGCCTGGCGGCGTGGCGGAGGGGTTTGCCTACACTGCGCGAATGAGCGCAGAGCTGAGCAAGGCGTACGACCCAGTCGAGGTCGAGGGGCGCCTGTACGACTGGTGGGAGTCCCGCGGCCTGTTCAACGCCGACGTCAGCGACGAGGGCGATCCTTTCTGCGTCATGCTCCCGCTGCCCAACGTGACGGGTTCGCTGCACATCGGCCACGCGCTGGACCACAGCGTGCAGGACGCAATCATCCGCCGCGCTCGGATGCTCGGGTTCAATGCTTTATGGCAGCCAGGCACCGATCACGCGGGTATCGCGACCCAGAACGTGGTGGAGCGGGAGCTGGCGAAGGAGGGCATTTCCCGGCACGAGCTCGGGCGTGACAAGTTCGTCGAACGGGTCTGGGAGTGGCGGGAGGCGTCGGGCGAGACGATCCTGCGCCAGATGCGCCGCCTCGGGACATCCTGCGACTGGCG
>WHTG01000152.1 GCA_009377835.1 Nitriliruptorales bacterium | reverse complement strand
GCAGGAGGTCGTCGTCGTCATCGGCCCGTCCGGCTCAGGGAAGTCCACGCTCATCCGCTGCATCAACCGTCTGGAGAAGCACGACCGCGGGCGCATCGTGGTCGACGGTGTGGAGATGTCCGACGACGTGCGTAACATCCAGGAGATCCGCCGCGAAGTCGGCATGGTCTTCCAATCGTTCAACCTCTTCCCGCACATGACGGTGCTCGAGAACATCACGCTCGGGCCGCGTCAGGTTCGCCACTGGCCGAAGCGCAAGGCGGAAGAGGTCGCCGGCGAGCTGCTCGAGCGGGTGAAGATCCCGGAGCAGGCGCACAAACGCCCTGGCCAGCTCTCGGGTGGACAGCAGCAGCGCGTGGCGATCGCCCGCGCGCTCGCCATGCAGCCCAAGGTGATGCTGTTCGACGAGCCGACGTCGGCGCTGGATCCTGAGATGATCAAAGAAGTCCTGGACGCGATGGAGGAACTGGCGGATTCCGGGATGACGATGATCGTCGTCACCCACGAGATGGGATTCGCCCGGGCGGTGGCGGACCGCGTGGTCTTCATGTCCGACGCTCAGATCGTCGAGGTCGGCACACCTCAGCACTTCTTCGAGGATCCGCAGGAGGAACGTACGAAGCTGTTCCTCAGCCAGATCCTCTAGCCGCTCACACAGCGCAGCGGTCGCGGCATCATCTAGCCTCGGGTGAATGACCGAGACCATCCAGCACGACCTGCCTCCCCCCCTCGACGTCAAGATCAACCGCGTCGCCGCCGATGCGGAGAGCACCGCCGGCACGCACGACGTGTCCATGGACACCATCGTCGAGCTGTGCAAGCGGCGCGGGATCATCTTCCCGTCGTCGGAGATCTACGGCGGGCTGCGCGGTGCGTGGGACTACGGCCCGCTGGGCGCGGCGCTGAAGGACAACGTGAAGGCGGCGTGGAAGCGAAACATGCTGCAGCTGCGCGACGACATCGTGCAGTTGGACGCCGCGATCCTGATGCATCCTCGGGTGTGGGAGGCCAGCGGGCACGTGGCGGGGTTCACCGATCCGCTCGTGGAGTGCACCAGCTGCAACCAGCGGTGGCGCGCCGACCACCTCGAGCCCAACGCCAAAGGTGAGGTGTATTGCCCGAACTGCGGCGCCAAGGACTTCTCCGAACCCAAGCAGTTCAACCTGATGTTCCGCACATTCGTCGGTCCCACCGAGGACACGTCGGCGCAGGTGTGGATGCGGCCGGAGACCGCGCAGGCGATGTTCGTCGACTTCGCCCACATCCAGCTGACCAGCCGGCAGAAGGTGCCATTCGGCATCGCCCAGGTCGGCAAGTCCTTCCGCAACGAGATCACCCCGCGCAACTTCATCTTCCGGGTGCGTGAGTTCGAGCAGATGGAGATGGAGTTCTTCGTCCGCCCCGGCACGGACGAGCAGTGGCACGACTACTGGATCCGCAACCGCTGGCAGTGGTACATCGACCTCGGGATGCGGCCGGAGAACCTGCGCATTCGTGACCACGCCGAAGACGAGCTCTCCCACTACGCCAAGGCGACGGTGGACGTCGAGTACCGGTTCCCGTTCGCGTGGTCAGAGCTCGAGGGTGTTGCGAACCGCACGGACTTCGACCTGCGCCAGCACAGCGAGTTCTCCGGCAAGGACCTGTCGTACTACGACCAGGAACGCGACGAGCGGTACCTGCCATACGTCGTCGAACCGGCTGCCGGCGTCGACCGGTCCATGCTGGCGTTCCTCGTCGACGCGTATCGCGAGGAGGAGGCGCCCACGGCCAAGGGCGGTGTCGACAAGCGCACCGTGTTGCGGCTGCACCACGCCCTCGCGCCGGTCAAGGTCGCGGTGCTCCCGCTGTCGCGCAATGCCAAGCTGGTGCCCACGGCGCGCCAGGTCAACGACGTGCTCAAGCGCCGGTGGGCCACGCAGTACGACGACGCCGGCGCGATCGGCCGGCGATACCGCCGGCAGGACGAGATCGGCACACCGTTCTGCGTGACCGTCGACTTCGAGACGGTGGAGTCGGATCAGGCCGTTACCGTCCGCGACCGCGACACGATGGTTCAGGAGCGGCTGCCGATCGACCGTCTGGCCGACTATCTCGGCGAACACCTCACCCTCGACTGACCGCGGGCGAGCAGGCCGCGACGGCAGGGTCAGGCGCCCCAGTGGCGCCCGGTGTTGCGGCGCTGCTCCGCCACGCGGTCCGCGCGCAGGTCCGCGATCGCATCGTCGATGCGGGTCTGCCGCGCCAGCACCTCGGCCATGCCGCGGGCGATGGACGCTGCCAGGCGCAGGCCCGCGCCGGCCACGAACGTCAGGCTCCATGCCACGATCGCGAACCCGAGGTCGCCGCGTTGCAGCAGCAAGCCGCCGGCTATGACGCCGGCGATGCCGACGACGTAGACGAGGCTGTCGGCGATTCGCGCGGCCGCCGTCAGTTGCGTTGAGGTGGCGGGAGTCATGAGCGAGGACCTTCCGGGGCTGGAATGACACCGATGTTACGATTATGAGTGTGAAGCGCCTGCCTGCAGTCCGTGAACGGACCGAAGAACTCGAGCGGGCCAGCATGTCGTCGTGGGCCACGCTTGCAGTCGAAACCAAGGGTCGGGACACCTACGAGGACCCGGATCCGTTGCGAACGGCGTTCCAGTGCGACCGTGACCGGATCCTGCACTCCTCGGCCTTCCGGCGCCTGAAGCACAAGACCCACCTGTCACTGGGTGACGGGCACCGACGGGTGCGCGCGACCCACACCCTCGAGGTGGCGCAGGTCGCCCGTACCATCGGACGTGCACTGCGGCTCAACGAGGACCTCATCGAGGCGATTGCGCTGGGGCACGATCTGGGCAACACAGCGTTCGGCGGCGCGGGGGAGGAGGCGCTCTCCACGTTCACCCCCGTCCCGTTCCGCCACGAGGTGCAGAGCCTCCGCGTGGTCGAGCAGCTGGAGAAGGGCGGCCAGGGACTGAACCTCACGTGGGAAGTCCGCGACGGCATCGTCAACCACCGTCCGGATGGCCCGACAGCGGGAACGCTGGAGGGACAGACCGTGCGGGTGGCTGACGCGATCACGTCGGTGACGTACGACCTGTACGGCGCCTGCCGCTACGGCCTGCTGCACGAGCAGATGCTGCCGGTCGAGATCACCGCGACGCTGGGAGTGACGCACTCGGAACGGCTGTCGACGATGATTCACGACGTCGTCGCGGAGTCTGCCGACCAGGCGGAGTTGCGGCTCACGCCTCGGGTCGAGGAGGCGCACCACAATCTGCAGGCGCTACTGCGCTCGGCGCTGGCAGCGTCGGGCGACATCGCTGCCGAACGGACACGCGCCGTTCACTGTCTCAGCAGCATCGCGGTCTACCTGCTCCAGAACCCCGAATCGCTGCCTGACACCCCCGAGGACGTGGTCACAAGGATGTGCGACGTGATCTCGTCGCACACCGACGGTCAAGCCCTGTCCACGTTCAAGGACTTGTTCCTGCCCTCGGTGTAGCGTCAGGACCCGAAACCTCGCCCGACATTCGCAGCGCCGGCTTGACGCCGACCTCGGTGCGGACGCCCAGGACCGCGCGCGTGCTGTGGGACACCCACCACGCGGCGGACGCGGCGAGCCCCGCGGCCCGCAACAACACGTCCTGCTCGATCGTGGTCAGCATGTGGCCCGCGCGGCGCAGCGCCGCCTGCCCCACGGCCCACAGGATCGTCTCCAACGGCCCGCGCTTGTCGGAGCGCAGGACGGACTCGCACGACAGCAGGCACCCGCCCGGGCGCAGCGCGCCGGCGCCGCGCGTCGTCAGGGTGCGCTGGTGGACCTCGGGCCGACCCTGCAGCACGTGTGAGAGCACCACCACATCGGCATCCGCCGGCAGTTCCTGGGACGGCCCACGGTCGTCCTCGCCGAGGAAATCACCCTCCACCACGGTGATCCGCGGATCGTCCGCGCACGACACGCGCGCGACCTCCGCCATCGACGGCTGCTCCAGCACGATGCATTGCGCATCCGGCCAGCGTGCGCACACCTCGCGCGCGAGGAACCCGTCGGCTCCGCCGACGTCCATCACGGTCAACGGCCGCGTCGGCTCGACCCGGTCGAGCATGGCCACGGCATGTCCGCGGTGGCGGGCCGCGAGCCGCAGGGCGTACCGCCGTGCGGCCTCGATGTTGTCCACAGGCCCGTCGCCGGGCGCTTCCTCGTCCTGCGCCCGAGCGCGCGCGCGGTCGTCGAGGGCCCCCCACCGCCGGTAGTCCAGCACCAGGCTGTCGAGCTCGGCCGCGGCCGCAGGGTCGGACACCAAGCGGTTGCCTGCCTCCGACAGTCGCCAACCCATGTCACCCGCTCGCAGCAGTCCGGCAGCCCCCAGACCCCGGCACATGTGCTCGACGACGGAGGGGTCCGCGTGGAGATCGTCCGCCAGTGCATCCAGTGTCGCCTGGCCCGTCTGGAGACGCTCCAGCAGCCCCAGCCGGTGTGCCGACAACAGCAGCCCAGCCAGTCGGTAGCCAAGCGCCAGCCGTTGCCAGGCGCCCTCGTCGTCCGGCTCGAACGCAAGTGGTTCGTCCACAGCACTCGACATTACGCGGCTCCTTCCCGCTCGGCGAGGATCCATGCCGCGTACACTCGGCCGTCGGCGTCTGGAGGAAGGGATTTGTTGGCCGGACGCATCAACGAGGACGACATTCGCACGCTTCGCGAGCGTGCCGATATCGCTGCCGTTGTCGGCGACTACACGTCGCTGAAGCGCGCCGGAGGACGCCTCAAGGGGCTGTGCCCGTTCCACGAGGAGCGCACCCCGTCGTTCACCGTCGATCCCACCCATAACCTCTTCCATTGCTTCGGGTGTGACGAGGGCGGCGACGTCATCTCCTTCCTGCAGAAGATCGAGTCGCTGACCTTCCCCGAGGCGGTCGAACGGCTGTCTCGCCTGTCGAACTTCCCGTTGCGCTACGAGGAGCTCAGCCCCGGGCAGCGCAAAGCATTGGGACGGCGCACGCGGTTGACGGACGCGCTGGTCGCCGCGGCGACGTTTTACCGGACCCAACTGGAAGGCCCCGACGGCGAAGCCGCGCGGCAGTATCTCGCCGGTCGCGGACTGACACGCGACGACGCACAGCGGTTCGGGCTCGGATGGGCGCCGGACAGGTGGGACGGCCTGGTCCGCCATCTGGCCCAGGAGGGTTTCGAGCACTCGGAGATCTCTGACGCCGGACTGGCGACCATCGGGCGTCAGGGGCTGACCGACCGGTTCCGTGGCCGTGTGGTGTTCCCGATCTACGATGCCGGCGGGAAGGACGTCGTGGCATTCGGGGGCAGAATCCTGCCCGATGTGCAGCTCAAGACCGGGCCGCGCGAAGGCCAGCCGCCCAAGTACATCAACTCCTCGGAGTCGGCGGTCTACAAGAAGTCGCACACCCTGTACGCGCTGAACTGGGCACGTTCGGAGATCACCCGTCGCCAGGTCGCCCTGGTCGTCGAGGGTTACATGGACGTGATCGCGTTGCACCGACTGGGTGTGCGTCATGCGGTCGCAACGTGCGGGACGGCACTGACGACGGACCACTTCCGCGCACTGGAGAAGTTCGCCCCCCGCGTGGTGCTCGCGCTGGATGCGGATGCTGCCGGTTTCGCTGCCGCCGAGCGCGCCCGCAGCCTGGCCGAGGAGGTGGGACTGCGTGAGGTGAGTGTGCTTCCGCTCCCGGAAGGGCGGGACCCGGCCGACCTCGCCGATGAGGGGGTGGACGCCGTGGAAGCCGCCCTGCACGGGACGAAGACGGCCGTCGAGTTCCAGATCGAGCACCTGCTGCGTGGCGCGGACACGGCCACGCCGGAAGGACAAACGGCGACGTACCGCGCGACGTTCCCGCTGCTCGTGCGACTACCTGACCGCGTGCTGCGTTACCGCTACATCCGCGACCTCGTCGCTCCTGCCGTGCGGCTGTCGGCCGACCGCATCGAACAGGAGCTCGATGCGGAGGTCACGGCAGCACGCGGCCGCGGTTCAGCACCGGCAGTGCCCGAGCCGGCGCCGGCACGCCGAGCTCCCGGCGACGTCACGGGAGGTGAACCGTCCGACCCCCAGCTGATCCTGGAGCGGGAGGTCCTGCGGACGGCGCTGCAGCATCCCCAGCTGCTGCCGAGTGCCTGGAAGCTCGTGACCGCGGAGGACTTCCGCGCACCGCTGTCGCGCACGCTGTTCGAGGCGATGTCTGATGTCCAGCTGGAAGACCTTGGCGCGGTGCTCGCGGCCTTGCCGGATGACGCGATGCGGTCCCGCGTGCGAGCCCTTGCGATGTCCGAATCACGGGTTGAACCGGACGCGGGGCATGTAGCGGAATTGGTCGCGCGGCTGCGGGCGGCGGCCGTGGAGCGGGAGGTGGGATCGCTGCGGGACGACATGACCCGGCTGGGTGAGCAACTCGGCCCCGAGGACCGCCGCCGTTACGTCACGGCTTTCGAGGAGCTGGAACGTCGCCGGCGAACCCTGCTCGAGGGAAGCGATCACTGAGCTCGTGACCGCGTCTGCGTCTGCCCCGTCGCCTGCCGCCGAAGAGGCTGCGCGGGCGGAGAAGCTGCTCGCGATGGAGGAGGTCACCGACCTGCTGTTCGCCGGCCAGCGCACGGGGTTCGTGACGCCGGAGGAGATAAGCGACGCACTCGACGGCCTCGACCTGTCACCGGCGATGCTCGACAGCGTTCGGGTGCTGCTGCGCAGCGACGGCGTCGACGTGGTGGACGAGGCGCCGCCGAAGGACCTGGTGCAGCCGGAACCGCTTCTTGACGACCGTACGGAACGCCAGCGGCTCGAAGAGCTCGCTGTTCGCGCCCCCACATCCGACCCGGTTCGCATGTACCTGCGTGAGATCGGACGCGTCGCCCTGCTCAACGCCGAGGAGGAGGTCGACCTCGCCAAACGGATTGAAGCCGGTCTTGCCGCCACGAGCCTTCTGTCGACGGATCGGGCGTCGCCGGAGTACTCCGCACAGCTGGGGCGCGTGGAACGAGGGGGGCAGCTGGCGAAGCGCAAGCTGGTCGAGGCGAACCTTCGTCTGGTCGTGTCGATCGCGAAGCGGTACGTCGGACGGGGCCTGCTGTTCCTGGATTTGATCCAGGAGGGGAACCTGGGTCTCATCCGTGCGGTCGAGAAGTTCGACTACACACGCGGGTACAAATTCTCGACGTACGCGACCTGGTGGATTCGACAGGCGATCACCCGCGCGATCGCGGACCAGGCGCGCACGATCCGCATCCCGGTTCACATGGTCGAGACGATCAACAAGCTGGTCCGTACCCAACGGCAGTTGCTGCAGGAGTTCGGCCGCGAACCGACGGCCGAGGAGATCGGCCGGGTGATGGAGCTCCCCGCGGAGCGGGTACGGGACATCTTCAAGTTCTCGCAGGAGCCGGTGAGCCTGGAGACTCCGGTGGGTGAGGAGGACGATTCCAGCCTCGGTGATTTCATCGAGGATCCGGATGCCGTGGTCCCGTTGGACGCGGCGACCTTCATGCTGCTCCAGGAGCACATCGAAGGCGTCCTGCACTCCCTGACGGAGCGCGAGAAGAAGGTCATCGAGCTGCGGTTCGGCATGGTCGACGGGCAGCCGCGGACACTGGAAGAGGTCGGAATCGAGTTTGGTGTCACGCGCGAACGCATCCGGCAGATCGAGTCGAAGACATTGTCCAAACTGCGTCACCCGTCACGGGCGCAAAAGCTGCGCGACTACTTGGGTGAGTGACGCCGCCCCACCGGCGGCGGGGTGAGTGACGCCGCCCCACCGGCGGCGGGGTGAGTGACGCCGCCCCACCGGCGGCGGGGTGAGTGACGCCGCCCGGCCTGGCGCGCGGCGCTGTGACTGATTCCTATGTCGGCGGCAG
>WHTG01000080.1 GCA_009377835.1 Nitriliruptorales bacterium | reverse complement strand
CGTTCTTCGTCAACGCGGGCGTGCGGTTCGTCGAGGAGATGTGCAAGATGCGGGCGTTCGTCCAGATGTGGGACGAGCTGACCCGCGAACGCTACGGCGTCACCGACCCGAAGATGCGCCGCTTCCGGTACGGCGTCCAGGTGAACTCGCTGGGCCTGACCGAGGCGCAGCCGGAGAACAACGTGCAGCGCATCGTCCTGGAGATGCTCGGTGTCACCCTGTCCAAGGACGCCCGCGCCCGCGCCGTGCAGCTCCCGGCGTGGAACGAGGCGCTCGGCCTGCCCCGGCCGTGGGACCAGCAGTGGTCGCTGCGGCTGCAGCAGGTGCTGGCCTTCGAGTCCGACCTGCTCGAGTACGACGACCTGTTCGCCGGGTCGGCGGTCGTGGAGGCGAAGGTCGCCGATCTGGTCGCCGGGGCACGTGAGGAGATGGACCGGGTCCAGGCCATGGGCGGTGCGATCGCCGCGGTCGAGTCCGGCTACATGAAGCAGCAGCTGGTCTCCAGCCACGCGGCGCGCCGGTGGCGGATCGAGGGTGGCGAGGAGAAGGTCGTGGGCGTCAACGTGTACGTCGAGACCGAGCCGTCGCCGCTCACGGCCGACCTCGACACGGTCGTCCAGACCGCGGACGTGGCGGCGGAGTCGTCGGCCGTCACCGGTGTGCAGGAGTGGCGCGCAACGCGCGACGTCGAAGCGGTCGACGCTGCGTTGGACCGGCTGCGGGTCGACGCGAAGTCGGGTGACAACCTGATGGCCGCGACTGTGGCCGCGGTCCGGGCCGGTGTCACGACGGGGGAGTGGGCCGGGGCGCTGCGCGGCGTGTTCGGTGAGTTCCGTGCCCCGACCGGCGTTGCCGGCGCGGTGGGCGTGGCGGAGGCGGGTGCCGAGCTCAGCGCCGTACGGGACTCCGTGGAGAGGACCGGCGAGGAGCTCGGCGGACGGCTGCGGCTGCTGGTCGGCAAGCCGGGCCTCGACGGGCACTCCAACGGGGCCGAGCAGGTCGCGGTGCGCGCCCGGGACGCCGGCTTCGAGGTCGTCTACCAGGGCATCCGGCTCACTTCGAGCCAGATCGTCGCGGCCGCGGTGGCCGAGGACGTGCACTGCGTCGGGCTGTCGATCCTGTCCGGCTCGCACATGGATCTGGTCCCCGACGTGCTGCGCGGCCTGCGGTCGGTCGGCCTGGGCGACGTGCCGGTGGTCGTCGGCGGCATCATCCCCGCCGACGACGCCGCCGCGCTGTGCGGCGAGGGGGTGGCCGCGGTCTACACCCCCAAGGACTACGAACTCACGCGGATCGTGGCCGCCATCGCGGACCTCGTCGCCGAAGGCGCGTGATGCCCGTCGCACACGCCCAGGGGCTCAGCCGCAGAAGCGCAACCCTGCTAGCGCGAGCACGCGTGTGCAGCTGAGAAGTTGGTCGATCGGGACGTACTCGTCTGGCCGGTGCGCGACCCGGACGTCCCCCGGGCCGTAGATCACGGTCGGGATACCGCCCACAGGCACCAACTTGCCCATGTCCGATCCGTACGGCATCCCGTGCAGCGGCGGCCGCGAGCCGTCGACGACGGCGTGCGCGTCTGCGACCAGCCTGACGAGTTCGTGGTCGTTGGGGATCTCCGCCGGGTGGAACTGCCCTCCGACCCATTCGACCGTTGGCGGATGGTCGCATAGCCACCTGTCGCCCGAGGCCACGTCGGCAACGGCGTCCTCGAGTTCGCGCCGCGCGGCGTCCAGTTCCTCCCCCGGCCCAACGCCGTAGCGCCCTTCGGCTCGCAGCCAGTCGGCTTCCGACGACGGCCAGTCGCCCGCCTCCAGCCGTCCCACGCACAGGGCGAAGGGGCGATCCAGGTGCGCGAACGCCGGGTTGACGACACCGGTGTTCCGCCGCTGTTCGAGCGCCAGCAGCGCCTGGTGGATGGGGGCGAACTTCTCGATCGCGCTGATGCCTTCGCTGCGAGTGGCGCCGTGCGCGGACAGCCCGCGCACCGTGATGCGAAATGACAGCGCGCCGGCCTGTGCCGGCGCGAGAGTCAGGCCTGTCGGTTCCATGACGACCGCCGCGTCGGAGTGGACGCCGTGCTCGAGCATGGCGAGCGTTCCACTCCCGCCGTCCTCCTCGCCGACGACCGAGGCGAGCATCAATCGTCCTGTCAGCTCCGCGCCTGCGTCCACAATCGCCTTCAGGGCGTGCATGCCACAGGTCAAACCGCCTTTCATGTCCACCGCGCCACGGCCGAAGATCCTGTCGGCGGTGACGGTCGGCGTCCATGGGGGGTACGTCCAGTCGCCGGGATCCCCGGCGGGGACGACGTCGACGTGCCCGTTGAGCAGCAGGGACGGGCCGTCGCCGCGGCCGGTTGCGCCGACCACTCCGAGCGCGCGGGTCCGTTCGACTTCCGCGCTGAAGTGGGGATGCTTCGAGAGCGCAGCCAGATCGATCTCCCAGACGTCGACATCGATCCCGGCGGCGTCAAGGAACGAGGCGACATACTCCTGGGCCGGCGATTCCTCGCCGGACAGGCTCCTGATCGCGACCAGTTCGGAGACGGTCGCGACCAGTGCGTCGGCGTCGACGTTGTCGAGGACGCGCTGCTCGCGATCCGTCAGCGGCAAGGCGCTAACTCACCGGGTATCCGTTACGGCGCAGCGTGTCGATGACGTCCCGGATGTGCTGGGTGCCGCGCGTTTCGATTTCCAGCGCCACCTCGACCTCCTGCACGCCCAGGCGGGTGCCCAGCCGGTGATGCTCCACCGCGACGATGTTCGCCCCCGCGTCGGCCAGGATCCCCAGCAGCGCCGCCAGGCCACCCGGGCGGTCGATCACCCGGGTGCGCAGCATCACGTAACGGCCTTCTTCGAACATGCCTGACTGGATGATCCGGTTCAGCAACAGCGGGTCGACGTTGCCGCCGCACAGGACGACAACCGTTGGTTCCGAGTACAACCCGGCACTGCTGAGGACCGCCGCCAGTCCGGCCGCGCCGGAAGGTTCGACCACCTGTTTCGCTCGCTCGACGAGCAACAGCACGGCGCGTGCGATTTCCTCCTCGGTGACCGTGACGACGTCGTCGACGTATTCGGCGACGTGCGCCAGTGTGAGCTCGCCGGGCGTCTTGACGGCGATGCCGTCGGCGATCGTCGTCACCGTCTCCAGCGGCACCGGCCGACCGGCCGCGAGCGACGTGGGAAACGCCGCCGCGCCGGACGCTTCCACACCGATGATCCGCGTGTCCGGACTGTGGGCCTTGACGGCGACCGCGACCCCCGAGATGAGGCCGCCGCCTCCCATGGGAACCACGACCGTCGCCGCCTCTGGCACCTGATCGAGGATTTCCAATCCCAGCGTCCCCTGGCCCGCGATGACATCCGGGTGATCGAATGGGTGCACGAAGACGGCCTCGCGCTCGGCCGCCCACTTCTGCGACGCCTCGAACGCCTCGTCGAAGTCCTCCCCGGCCAGTATCACGTCGGCCCCGTACGACCGGGTCGCCTCCACCTTCGGCAGGGGCGCGGAGACCGGCATGAAGACCGTCGACGAGACCCCGAGCAGCGTGGCCGACAACGCGACCCCCTGGGCGTGGTTGCCGGCGCTGGCGCATACGACGCCGTGGCGCCGCTCATCCTCTCCCAGCTGCGCGATGCGGTTGTAGGCGCCGCGGATCTTGAACGACCCGGTCCGCTGTAGGTGCTCGCACTTCAGCAGGGTCTCGAACCCGGCGGCCGAGGACACCGCGCGAGACGTCTCCACGGGCGTCAGCTGGGCCACGCCGTGGAGCCGAGAGCGGGCGGCCAGCACGTCATCGAGGGTGATCAGGTCGGGTCCCACGCGTGCGATCCTAATCCGCATGGACTCGACCGCGGAACGCACCGTGTCCGGACGCGGGCTGATCATTGTGGGCCTGGTCGTCATTGCCGCCGTGACCGTCGCCGGCGTGGTGCTGGGTCCGGGGCTCCGCGAGCAGGTGCGACAGGAACAGCGGCCCAGGACGCTGCGGGAACCGGTCGCCGCCGGTTCGTACGCGGGTCACCCGTGGGAGGCCATCGGCCACTACGACGGGACCAAGAACTGCGTCGAGCTGCGGTACCGCGGCGTTGAGTTGGGGCAGGCGTGCGACACCGGACCACCGGTGCAGTCGACGCGGGTCGGAGCCGACGGCCCTGTCGTCGCCTACGGCACCGCCCCGGAGACATCGTCGGAGATGGCGGTGAGCCTTGACAACGGCGAGCTTGTGCGGGCCCCCGTCAAGGCGGGCGACCTCGGCTTCCCCGTCGGGTTGTGGGCGGCAGAGATCCCCGGCGACGCCGCCGTCGTCGCGACCGAACCCGCACCTTGAACCAACCCGGCTACCCGGACGGGGCTGACTCACGCTCCTGCCTGGCCCGCCGACGCGCCTTTCGGCGCCGCCTCCGACGAGCTGCCCTGCGGCGGGACCGCCGCTCCGCGGGGTCGTGACCGTTGTACCGGGCGATGACGTCGTCGGGATCCCCGTCGGCCATGAGCACGCCGTCCTCGATCCACAGCACCCGGGTGCACGTGTTGCGGATCGACTTCATGCCGTGGCTGACGATGAACACTGTCCCGGCCGCCTCCCGCAACTGCCTCACCCGCTGTTCGGACTTCTTGCGGAAGGACTTGTCGCCAACCGACAGCGCCTCGTCGATGATGAGGATCTCAGGTTGGACCGCCGCCGAGATCGCGAACTGCAACCGCGCCTTCATGCCGGAGGAATAGGTCGCCATCGGGCGGTCGATGGCGTCCTTGATCCCCGCGAACTCGATGATTTCCTTCTCACGCGCCAGGACCCCGTCGCGCGTCAGACCCAGCGCGAGCCCGCCGAGCATGATGTTCCGGCGACCTGAGAGCCCTCTGTTGAGGACGGCGCCGACACCCAGCAGCATCGGCGTCGAGCGCGCGGAGACGACACCTTCCGAGATCGGCAGGAGCCCGGCGATGGCACGCATCAGCGTGGACTTGCCCGAACCGTTGGACCCGATGACGCCGATTGCCTCGCCGGCGTAGGCCGTGAACGACACGCCTTTGAGCGCATGGACGTGACGAGGGCGCCGGCCTCGGCCGAACGTGGCGAGCATGGCCCGCAGTGACTTGGTGGTGTCCTCGTGCACGCGGTAGCGCACGTGCACGTCCTCGGCACGGACGGTCGGCACGCCCCTGTCGAACTCCAGATCGGCGGCTGCCGGCGGCAGGTAGGTGTTCTCAGGCACGACCGTACTCGTGCTCCCTGCCGAGGAAGAACAGGAACCCCACCAACAGCGCGCCGACGGCCCATATAGCCATGACGCCCCACTCACGGGGCGTCGGCGCGGCGTTGTCGAGAATGGCCGCGCGCGCGGTCTTCATGAACAGGTACGCCGGGTTGTAGTCCATGACGCCGCGCAGCTCCGGCAGATTCCTCAGCCGACGCTCGATCGGAAACAGCACCCCCGACATGTACCCGATGATTCTCAGCGTGTAGGGCAGAACCTGCAGGATGTCGCGGAAGTGGTCGGCCACCCTCGCGAAGAGCAAGCCGAACCCGAGGTTGAACACCAGCTGGATGCCCACGAGCGGCACGATGAGCAGCCACGTCCAGCCGGGCACCTCGCCCGTGATGAGGACCGCGACGAACATTGCCACCATCGCGAACCCGAAGGCGAAGAACTCAGCCAGTACCGCAGTCAGCGGCAGGATTGCGCGCGGGAAGGAGATGGCCCTGACCAGCCCCTCGTTCGACGTGATGGACTTCGCCCCGGACTTCACCGCCTTGGTCGTGAAATGCCACATGAAGACGCCGATGGCCAGGAAGCCGACGATGTTGTCGACGCCACGCGTGACACCGAGGATCTTCGCGAACACCAGCCAGTAGACCGCCACCTGGATGAACGGGTCGAGCAGGTGCCACAGGCTGCCGAGCACGGTGTTGCGGTGCTGGGCCTGCAGCTCGGCTCGGGGGATGGCGGTCGCGAATTCCCGCCGCTCCCACATCGAGCGCAGGTAGTCGACGATGCGAGGGCGGGTCCCGAGGCGCGCAAGGGGCGGGGCGGTCATGGTCACGGCCACAGGATAGTGGCCTGCGGGCGGATTCCCCGCCGAGGGATCAGACGGGTGGCCAGGGGTATGGCCGCTCGTCCTCGGCCAGGTCGGGCAGGGACGCCAGCCGCGCCATCCCGGCCGCACGGGCACCGAGCGCCGCGACCTCCTCGGCGTCGAGCAGGTCGAGCAACCGCAGACGCATCGGCGCCATGTCCGCCCCCACGTCATGCGCCAGGCGCACCAGATCCTCGGACCATGACGGTGGCAGAGCGGTGCCGCCGAACTCCCATATGACCGTGCGCAGCTTCGGCTCGGTGTGGAACGTCAGGCCGTGGTCACAGCCCCAGACGTGCCCCTCGGCGTCGAGCAGGACGTGACTGCCCTTGCGGTCGGCGTTGTTCAGAAGCAGATCGAACACGGCCATGCGCATCAACTGGGAGTCGTGCTGCTGCTCGCCAACCAGGACGAAATAGTGGCGACGAGGATCGTGGTCGATGAACAGCTGCACGGAGCCGGGGCCGAGCGGTCCATCGCGCAGGACGGTCGGCGGGACGAGACCCCATCCCAGATAGTCACTCACCGCGAAGGCGGCGACCTCGCGACGATGCAGTGATCCGAACGGGAAGTCCCACAGGGGGCGCTCACCGTCGCGCGGCTTGTAGACGGCCAGGACGCCGCCGTCGTCTGCGTCGAGCTCGACGAGCATCGTGTGGTTGCTTGCGTTGACGATCCGGCCGTGGACCGTCATACGTGCGGTCGACAGCCGCGACTGGACGTGGGTACTCACACTGTCAGCGGCCCGTGGCCGTTTGCGGCGGGGCAGACGTGCCCGTCCACCGCATCGATCGGGCGGCCGCAGAAGCGGCACGATTCACGCGCCCCCGCCTCCACGACGAAGGCGGCGAAGGCAACCATCCCGACGATCTGCTGCCGTGTGCAGTAGATGCGGATGTGCCCGAGCTCCGACTCGTCAGCCGCGTCCGGGTCGAACTCCTCCGCCTCGATCACGAACTGCTCGCCGCCGTCGTCCATCCCGAGTCCCAGTGTGGCGGCCCGCCAGGAGGGGACGATCGGCTCGAGAAGCTGCTGTCCGTCGACGTCGAGGTCGTCCGGCGTCACCACGACCCCCACACCATTGAGCAGCTCCTGGGCATGGCGGGTGATCCACTGCACCTGGGACTTCTCGACGATGACGGCCAGCAGATCCTGACCGCGGCGAGCCTGGATGTAAAAGGTCCTCGACCCCGGCTCCCCGACGGCACCCGCCGTGACCCAGTCCACGCCCTCCAGCTCGTAGGACTCACCCACGGCGCGCACCCTTGCGAGCGGGCGCCCGGGCTGGGGCCGGCCGGCGAAGCGGCCCGTCGTCGTTGAACCGCACGAGCACGGGCTGTCCGCCGTCTGCTGACAACTGCAGGACGGTCACGGAAGCGGGGCTCACGTGCAGCCGCTGGAACAGGTCAAGGGGCTGGCCCAGATAGAACGAGACGAGCGCCTTGATGACGTCCGCGTGGCTGACGACAGCGATCGCGCCGCGTCGGTGCCTGGCCACGATGGACTCCACCGCGTCGACTGCCCGCAGTTGCGCCGCGCGGATGGACTCCCCCCCCGGAAACGTCACCAGCGACGGTCGGGTCTGGATCACAGGCCACCTCTTCGTGCGCGTCAGTGGCCGCAGCGGGCGGTCCGTCCAGTCGCCGTACTCCACTTCGAGTAGCCCCTCATCGCGCCGGACGTCGAGTCGGTGAAGCGACGCGACGATCTGTGCGGTCTGCAGAGTCCGCGGCAGGGGGCTGGTGTACACCGCCTTGAGGGGCAGGTCCGCCAGCCGCTGCGCCGCGGCTTCGGCCTGAGCTCGCCCGGCGTCGTCCAATGACGCCGTCGTGCGGCCTCCCAGACGTTTCCCGGTCGACGCCGTGGTGGCGTGGCGCACGAGGACGAGTGTGGTCATGGACCGGGTCCCACGGCTCCGCTTCCCGAGGGCATGTGAAAGGTCCTACCGCTTCGCTTCCTTGACGACATCCAGCCAGCCTATCGGGGCACCGGGCGTAGGCTCTGCCTGAGGAGGCAGCGGTAGAGCTCCGCACTCGGGGCCCGCCCGACACCACGACAGGAGTGCAACACCCATGCCCGACACCCGTACCGAAAGCGACTCGATGGGGGCGATGGAGGTGCCGGCGGACGCGTACTACGGCGCAAGCACGCAACGTGCGGTCGAGAACTTCCCGATATCGGGACAGGGCATCCCGCCTGAGGTCGTGCGGGCGCTGGGTGAGATCAAGGCGGCCGCCGCCGTGGTGAACCACGACAAGGGGATTCTCGACGACGCGCAGTTCGCCGCGATCACTCAGGCGGCACAAGAGGTCATCGAAGGAACGTTGAACGACCATTTCGTCGTCGACATCTTCCAGACAGGATCGGGCACCTCTTCGAACATGAACGCCAACGAGGTGATCGCGAACCGTGCGATAGAGATCCTGGGCGGCACCCTCGGCTCGAAGACCCCGGTCCATCCAAACGACCACGTCAACGCGGGACAGTCCTCCAACGACGTCTTCCCCACGGCCGTGCATGTCGCCGCCTGCGTGGCCTGCGAGGAACAGCTGCTGCCGGCTCTGGAACGGCTGCGTGAATCACTGGCCGCCAAGGCGATCGAGTGGGCGGACGTGGTGAAGCCAGGCCGCACGCATCTCATGGATGCCGTGCCGGTGACACTGGGCCAGGAGTTCTCGGGATACGCGCGCCAGATCGAGCTGGGGGCGGCGCGCGTCAAGGACGCGCTGAAGCGGGTCGCGGAGCTGCCGCTGGGGGGCACGGCCGTCGGCACCGGCCTGAACGCCCCGGAGGGCATGACCGACGCTGTCATCATCCAGCTTCGCCGGCTCACCGGAGTCGAGGCGCTGCAGGAGGCGGAGAACCACTTCGAAGCGCAGGGTGCCCGCGACGCCCTCGTCGAGCTCTCCGGCGCACTGAAGGTGATCGCCGTGGCACTGACCAAGATCGCCAACGACATCCGCTGGATGGGTTCAGGGCCCAGGACCGGCTTCGGTGAATTGCGCCTGCCGGAGATCCAGCCGGGTTCCTCGATCATGCCGGCGAAGGTCAACCCGGTGATCCCGGAGTCGGTGACCCAGGTCGCGGCGCAGGTGATCGGCAACGACTCGGCGGTCACTGTCGGCGGCTTGTCCGGCGCGTTCGAGTTGAACGTCTACATCCCGATGATGGCGCGCAACGTCCTGGAGTCGGTGCGGCTGCTGGCCACGACGTGCGTCAATTTCGCCGGCCAGGCCATCGATGGCCTGGTCGCCAATGAGGAGCGCTGCACGGAGTTGTCGGAGAAGAACCTGTCGGTCGTCACGGCGCTGGTCCCGGCGATCGGCTACGACAAATCGGCGGAGTTGGCCAAGAAGGCGCTGGCCGAGGACCGGCCCCTGCGCGAGGTCGTCAAGGCGGCGGGCCTGTTGAGTGACGAGGAGGTCGACCGGATCCTCGACATCAAGGCGATGACCCGGGGCGGTGTGCGTTGAAGAGGCTGCGGACGCCGTGCTGAACTGACACAACGCGACAGGAGGTGCCATGCCGCCGGGCAGCGAGCGCGATTGGGTCGTCCCACCGCTGTTCGCCTACGGCCTGCTGCGCCCCGGCGAGCGGTACTGGCCACAGCTTCAGTCGGCGGTCCGCAGCCACCGTCCCGCGTGCGTCCGAGGAGCCCTGTACCTACACGCGTCGGGCTCCTACCCCATGCTGGACTGCACGGGGGACGGTTGGGTCCAGGGGGACCTCTTCGAGGTCGAGGACATGGATGCCGTGCATGCCCTGGTGTTCATGGAGTTGACCGCAGGCTATGACGCCCGCTGGATGGATGTGTTCCCGCCCGGCGCCGGGGACCCCTCTGGTTCCGCTGTCGCCTTCTGCTGGCCCTGGGGCACGACCCACCGTGGAGCGCGGATCGCCAGCGGCGACTGGCAGGATCGCTGACCGGCCGACCCCACAGCTCGTAACGCGCTGTCTCGGCGAGGTCGGCGCCTGACAGGCCTCGAAGTCACAACGGATGCACCCTGCAAACGAGCGGCGCTAGTCTCCTGGTTCACTCGCCGGCGGCGCCGCCGCGCCTTACGCAGACGGGTTGTCCATGGAACGGATGAGCCTTCAGGACGCGTCCTTTCTGTACATCGAGGACGACGTCACACCGATGCACGTGGGCGGTGCCGCCATCTTCGAGGGACCACCGCCGACGCACGACGAGCTGGTCGCGCGCTTCCAGGCCAAGTTGCATCTCGCCCCGCGTTACCGGCAGCGGGTCCACTTCCTGCCCGCCAACCTGGGCCTGCCGCTGTGGGTCGACGACCGGCATTTCAACATCGACTACCACCTCCGCAGGTCCGCCGTGCCCTCCCCCGGGGGGCGAACGGAACTGAACAACCTCGTGGCACGCGTGATGTCGCAACACCTGGACCGGGCGCGGCCGCTGTGGGAGGTGTGGGTCGTCGAGGGACTCGACCACGGCCGCTGGGCGATGGTGTCGAAGGTCCACCACTGCATGGTCGACGGCATCGCCGCGACAGATCTCATGGCGGTGTTGTTCGACACGGAGGTCACGCCCATCCCCACCGAGGCTCCCGCGTGGGCTCCCGATCCGGAGCCGAATCCCATCGAGCTGTTGGCGAACTCGGTCGCAGGGATGGTCAGTCCATTGCAACAGATGCGTCTCGCGGCCGCCGGCCTCCGGATGCCGCGTCGCGCCGCGGAACGAGGGATGGAGCTGCTGCGCGCGTCGCTGCCCATGGTGTCCCGGCTGCGCCTGCTGCCGACGTCGTCCCTGCACGGCCCGTTCGGGCCGCATCGGCGCTGGAGGTCGGCCCGTATCGATCTCGATGACGTCAAGACGGTGCGGCGGAAGCTGGGCGGCACGGTCAACGACGCGGTCCTGGCGTTCATCGCGCGCGGCTTCCGCGATCTGGTCGCGGCGCGCGGGGAACAGCTTGACGTCGTGCGCACATTCGTGCCCGTGTCGGTCCGGGCCGAGGAGGAACAAGGGACGTTGAACAACCGCGTCTCGGGCGTGTTCGTCGACCTCCCGGTGGGGCTTGACGACCCGATCGCGCGGCTTGACGACATCCGTCTGCAAATGGACGGTCTGAAGGAGACCAAGGGCGCGGTGGCCGGAGATCGGCTCGTGCGGATGGCGGGCTTCGCTCCGCCGATGCTGGCAGCGATGGGCACGCGGCTTGCCGCGCGCCTGCCGCAGCGCCTGGTCCACACGGCCGCGACGAACGTGCCCGGCCCGCAGATCCCGCTGTACTTCTGCGGCCGTCTGCTGCTGGAGAGCACCCCGCTGATCCCGTTGCTCGCCGGCGTGCGAATCGTGGTCGGAATCTTCTCCTACAACGGGACGGTAACGTTCGGCATCACCGGCGACTACGACACCGCGCCGGACCTGGAAGTGCTGTGCAGCGGGA
Source organism: Nitriliruptorales bacterium (assembly GCA_009377835.1). Classification (GTDB taxonomy): domain Bacteria; phylum Actinomycetota; class Nitriliruptoria; order Euzebyales; family Egibacteraceae; genus WHTG01. The sequence goes on along the minus strand of WHTG01000080.1, from coordinate 1,958 downwards.
TCGAGGACGGCGCCTCCGAGCTGCTGGCCCTGGCAACCTGACCATTTACGCCTCGGGAGCGCGCGCAGCTGTCAGCAGCGCATGACGCAGGGTGTCCAGCTGCGCGTCGTCGGCCGCCTGTGTCAGTTCGAAAACGTCGAAGACGTTGTGCGCAAGTGTCGAGACCCTCACCGCCGCCAGTGAGTGACCGCATTGAGCAATCGCCGCGCACAGGCGGTAGAGAAGCCCCGGTTGGTCGGATGCCTCGACCTCGAGCGTCAGCTCGTCACGCACGATCACAGTTGGTGGGCGCCATGGCGCCACCGTTGCGAACCCTCGGCGACGAGGCCGGTTCAGCAGGGCAGCGACCTCGACGCGTTGCGCGACAGCCGCCACCAACTGGTTGGCCAGCGCATCTGCGGCGACCTCACCCGTCACGACGAGCCAGTCCAGCGCCGTCCCGGAGTCGGTCGTGATCGCCCGAGCCTGGACGACGCCGAGATCGTTGGCCGCCAGCACCCCGGTGCAGTCGGCGAGCAGCCGGGGACGGTCGCGCGCGACCACGGACACCACCGTCGTGCCGGCGACGGAGCCGCCCCGGACGTCGACGCCGGATGTCGCACCGCTGCCCATCGCGCCAAGCAGCCTGGCATGAGCAGCGATCTGCCCGGCGTCGGCGATGTCGAAGTACCTGGCGGGCGCCTGCGCCTCGAGCGCGGCTAAGTCGTCCGCCGCGACGCCCGCAAGCCGCGCCTGGCGGACGGGATCGGGCTGGCCGAACCGCTCCGCGCCCCCCAGCATGGCCCCCACGCGCTGATGCAGCGTCGCCATGAGGCTGGCTTTCCACGACGACCATGCCGCGGGGCCCGTGGCACGCGCGTCGGCCAGGCTCAACAGGTACAGCGAATCCAGCGTCGCGCGATCCCGCACCGCCTCCGCCACCTTGCGGATCTCCACCGGATCGTCCAGGTCGCGACGCGTCGCGACAGCCGGCAGCAGGAGATGGTGGCGAACCAATGTCATGACCCGCTGTGCGACGTCGTCACCGAACCCCATCGTTTTCAACCACCTGGCAGCGACGTCCGCGCCGACGATCGAATGGTCGCCGTCCCACGCCTTGCCGATGTCGTGGAGCCACGTCCCCAGGATCAGGCTGTCCGTCTCGTCCTGCCGCTGCCACAGCGTGTCCAGCGACTCGTCGCGCCGCAGGCGGTGCAGCGAGACGACGGCGCGTGCGCCGTGAGTGTCGAGGTCGAAGCGGTGCAGCGGGTTGCGCTGCGCTCGTCCCCGCACGCGGTGCCAGTCGGGGATCATCGCGGCGAACAGGCCCAGGTGGTCGGCCTCCTGCAGGCCGTCCGCCGCGTTGTCTCCGGCGCGCAGGAGCGACAGCAGCGCCTCACGCCCCGCCTGCGTCCACCGCACGGTTCGCAAGCGGGCGACCTCGTCGGTGAGCCGGGCCGCCGCCTCGCGGGTCAGGTGCGTGTCGTGCTGGGCAGCGGCGGCGACCGCACGCAGGCCCAATGCGGGATCCTCCACCAGAGAGGCCGTGGTGTCGACACCGACCAGCCCGTCGGTGGTGTGCAGTCCGCCGCCGAGGTCCGCACCGCGGGACCGCAGCCGGCGGCGACCACGAGACGCGTCGGCCAGGACCAGCCGCCAGGTTCGATCGTGCAGATGGCCGACGGTCCGGGTGGCCAGTCCTACGTCGCGCAGGAGGACATCCGCATCGCGTTCCCCAAGCAGCGCCGCGACCTCGTCCTGCCGATCCAGGCGCAGCACGTCGGCATCCTTTCCGCGTGACGCCCGGCCGCTCAGGTGCAGGGCACAGCGTGCGCGCAACAGCGTCTCGTTGGCGCGTGCCAGGCGCCGGCGGTCCGTTGCGCCGAGGTAGCCGGCGGCGACCAGTGGATCCAGCCCGACCTCCCCGACCATCCACCCGGCGACCCAGCGCAGGCTGTGGATGTCACGAAGTCCTCCGG
>WHTG01000041.1 GCA_009377835.1 Nitriliruptorales bacterium | reverse complement strand
TACGCGGCGCAGAAGCTGTGTTCGTCCGGCGTCGGCACCGTGCTGGCCAGTCTCGGCGCCGACGGCGCCCTGCTGGTCGACGATCGTGGTGTGTTCCACGGACGGCGGTCGGTGGTCCCGCGCAGCACGGTCGGCGCCGGAGACGCAACGCTGGCCGGCTATCTGGCGGCCGAGCAGGACGATCCCGTAACCGGATTGCGTCATGCCGTCGGGTTCGGGTGCGCGGCCGTCGAGCTACCGGGCACGCAGATGCCCGGACCTCGCGATGTCCGGGTCGACCTCGTCGACGTCACGCAACGGCCCGAGTTGGGACTCGTCCTGGCAAGGACGGCCCAGCCGGAAGCGGCACCGGAGTGACAGGGACAACGCGCAACGCCGCCGCACAGACCCCGTGCCACAGCGCAGGAAAGGAACGACGATGAGTGCAGCCGCATACGGCTCGCCAGTACCCCACAGCGGATGGCGCGCCCGGATCCAGCAGTTCGGCGGGAACCTCGCCGCGATGGTCATGCCGAACATCGGCGCGTTCATCGCGTGGGGTTTGCTGACCGCCCTGTTCATCCCGACGGGATGGTTGCCCAACGAGCGCCTGGCCCTGATGGTCGGGCCGATGATCACCGTGCTTCTGCCGGTGCTCATCGGGTACACCGGCGGTCGTCTGGTTCATGGCCAGCGTGGCGCTGTCATCGGCGCGGTGGCGACCATGGGGATCGTGGTGGGATCGGAGATCCCTCAGTTCCTCGGCGCGATGGTCATCGGCCCGCTCGCCGCCTTCGTGCTGGCGAAATTCGACCAGGTCGTCGTCCCGAGGACCAAGGTCGGCTTCGAGATGCTGGTCAACAACTTCTCCCTCGGCATCGTCGGAATGGGCATGGCGATTTTGGGGTTCCTCGCCATCGGCCCCACCGTCAGTGCACTGGCCACGGTACTTGGGAACGGCGTCGAGGTGCTGGTCGAGAACCGCCTGCTGCCGATCGCCTCGATCCTCATCGAACCGGCAAAGGTGTTGTTCCTCAACAACGCCATCAACCACGGCGTGCTGGGCCCACTGGGCGTCGTGGAGGCGAAGGAGGCAGGTCAGTCGATTCTGTTCATGCTGGAGACGAACCCCGGTCCAGGTCTTGGCGTGCTGCTCGCCTTCTGGCTCGCCGGCCCGAAGTCGGTGCGGCCGTCCGTCCCCGGCGCGATCATCATCCACTTCTTCGGCGGCATCCATGAGATCTACTTCCCCTACATCCTGATGCGCCCCCAGCTGATCATCGCCGCGATCGCCGGTGGAGCCACGGGCGTGCTGACCTTCCTGATCACGGGAGCGGGTCTCGTGGCCACGCCGTCGCCAGGCTCAATCTTCGCGTACATGGCGGTCACCCCGCGTGGTGGGTATGTCGGTGTCCTGCTCGGGATTCTGCTGTCGACAGCGGTGTCGTTCGGTGTCGGCACGCTTCTGCTGCGCTTCTCGAAGCAGGAGGAGGAGACAACGGAGCTCGACACCGCGGCGGAACAGTCCCGCGCCAACAAGGGCCTGGGCGGCGCCAGCCCGGCACCGTCGGGGGCCTAGGCGATGAGCACCGTCAACGGGAAGGACGTCCGCCGGGTCGTTGTGGCCTGCGAAGCCGGAATGGGGTCCAGTGTGCTGCTGATGACGCAGCTGTCGCGGCAGCTCGCTCCCCACGGGGTCACGGTCGACCACAGCCCGGTCAACCGCCTCGACGACGACACGGCGGACGTGGTGCTGTGCCACACCGGGCTCGCATCGCGGGCCCGGCAGGCGGCACCGAACACACCGGTGCTCCCGTTCAACATGTTCATGGGTGATCCGGCGTTCGCCAGACTGGAAGCGGCCATCAAGGACGGAGGGCCCATCGATGGCTGACCCGCTCGCGTTGCTCACTGCCGACGCGGTGCGCCTGCAGTGCACCGCCACGGACCGCTTCGACGCGGTCCGCCAGGCCGGAGAACTGCTCGTCGCGATGAAGGCGGTCGAACCCGACTACGTCGAGGCGATGATCCAGCGCGAGCGGCTGCTGTCTTCCTTCGTGGGGGAGGGATTCGCCATACCTCACGGCACCGACGACGCGCGCGCGCTGGTGCGCCGCGCGGCTCTTGCCTTCCTGCAGTTCCCGGACGGAATCGACTGGGAGGGGCAGGAGGTGCGGGCGTGCGTCGCCATCGCGGCGGCAGAGAACGAGCACGTGGCGGTGATGTCACGGCTCGCCCGCGTTCTCATGGCCCGGGACCAGGCCGAGGAGCTACGGACGACGACGGACCCCGAACGCGTTCTCGAACTGCTCATGCCCCAGCCTGACGACGTGCCCCAGCCCCAGAAGGAGACGCTGTGAAGGCTGCGACGTTCCACGGGCCTGGCGACCTGCGACTCGGCGATGTTCCCGAACCCGGCGCCGGCCACGGAGAGCTGAAGCTGCGGATGCGTGCCACCGCGACCTGCGGCACGGACGCGAAGATCTTCCGGCACGGGCATCCGCGCCTGGTCCCGCCGCAGGTCATCGGGCACGAGCTCGCCGGTGAGGTGGTCGAGGTGGGGGGCGGCGTCCAGGGGTTTGCCGTCGGCGACGGCGTGCAGGTCATCGCCGCCGTCCCCGACGGTGAGTGCTGGGCGTGCACCGCCGGCATGGAGACGGTGTGCCCGAACCAGACGTCCATGGGCTACCAGTACGCCGGCGGGTTCGCTGACTACATGATCGTCCCGCACCAGGTGCTGAAGGTGAACGGGGTCAACAGGATCCCGGACGGTGTGAGCTATGCGGAGGCGTCGGTGACCGAACCGCTGGCGTGTGCACTCAACGCCCAGGAGCTGGCCCGGGTCGGTGAGGGCGACGTCGTCGTCGTCATGGGGGCGGGCCCCATCGGATGCCTCCACGTGCGGCTGGCGCGGTCACGTGGTGCCGCCGAGGTCTACCTGGTTGACGTGAACGCGGCGCGCCTGCGGCTGTCGGCCGAGCGCGTGCACCCCGACGCCGCCATTGACGGGTCCGCAGAGGACGTGGTCGACGCAGTGGTCAAGCTCACGGACGGGCGGGGGGCGGACGTCGTGATCACGGCGGCGCCCTCCGGGAGGGCACAGGAGGACGCCATCGAGATGGCCGCCCCCCGTGGCCGCATCAGCTTCTTCGGCGGCCTGCCGAAGGACGACCCGATCATCCGCTGCGACTCCAACAAGGTGCACTACCGGGAATTGTTCCTGATCGGCGCGAACGGCTCGAGTCCTGACCACAACCGGCGTGCGCTGGAACTGATCGCCATCGGCCGGGTTCCCGTCGCCGACCTCATCACCCACCGTATGCCCCTTGACCGCGTCCATGACGCGATCGAAGCCGTCCTCAGCGGCGAAGCGATCAAGGTGGTCGTCGAGCCGTAGCACATTCAGCCCGAACCGAGGGAGCCCCATGGCAATGGAAACCTCCGCAGGACCTGTGACCAACGATGTCGTTGTCGGATCGCGGGTCGGCCTGCACGCGCGTCCGGCGGCCCTGGTGGCGCAGGCTGCCGCGGCCCAGCCGGTGATCGTCCAAATCGCGAAGGACGGTGCACCTGTCCAAGCGCGCAGCGTCCTGTCGCTCATCTCGCTGGGCGCGAAGTGTGGCGACACGGTGACGTTGTCGGCCGAGGGTGATGGCGCGCCGGCGGCAGTCGCGGCTCTCGCTGAACTCATCGCTCGCGATCTCGACGCGGAATAGACGGTGTCGGATCAGCTGAGCGGTACCGGGGTCAGCCCCGGAATCGCCGTGGGACCGGTGGTCCAGATGGGCTTGCCGATCGGGGAGCTGCCTGAGCCCACCGCCCGCGGCGACGCGCAGCTGGAGACCCAGCGCGCGAACCGCGCGCTGGACGAGGTGGCCCGAGACCTCGAGCGCCGCCAGGAACGTGCAACCGGAACGGCTGCGGAGGTGCTTTTCGCGCAGTCGATGATGGCGCGCGACCCGGTGCTGCTCGACGCGGTCGCGGCCGAGGCCGCCACGGGACGTCCCGCGCCACACGCCGTCAACGCCGCGATCCGCGGCTTCCGCGAGCAGCTGGTCGCGGCCGGCGGCTACATGGCCGAGCGGGCGGCTGACCTCGACGATCTGCGCAACCGGTGCATCGCACGTCTGTTGCACCTGCCGATGCCGGGCGTGCCGGATCGCGACGACCCGTTCGTCCTCGTGGCCGGCGATCTCGCGCCGGCGGACACGGTGGACCTCGACCCCGCACTCGTCGTCGCGCTCGTGACCGAGCGGGGGGGTGCGACGAGTCATACGGCGATCATCGCCAAGGCGATGGGCCTTCCAGCAGTCGTGACGTGCCCGGGGATCACGGCCGTGCGGGAAGAAACGCGGGTGATCGTCGACGGCTCCACCGGCCTTGTGACGCTCGACCCCGCGGATGACCAGGTCGCCGCCGCGCAGCGCCGCGCAGCGGCGCGCGCCGAATTGCTCGAGTCGTCGTCGGGCCCCGGTAGGACGCTGGACGGCCAGCGCGTGGAGTTGCTGTTGAACCTGGGCAGCACTAGCGAAGCGGATGCCGCGGACGTGGATGCCGAGGGTGTCGGCCTCCTCCGAACGGAATTTCTGTTCCTCGACCGGACGACTGAGCCGACCGTCGACGAGCAGGTCGAAGCGTATGCGCGGCTGTTCGCCGCGTTCGGCGGCCGCAAGGTGGTGGTGCGAACCCTTGACGTCGGCGCCGACAAGCCGCTGCCCTTTGTCGAGCCGGGCCCGGGGGACAATCCCGCGCTGGGACTGCGCGGATGGCGGCTGGGGGAGCGCAATCCCGGGTTGCTTGAGCGGCAGCTCGACGCGATCGCGGCGGCGGCCGCCGGGTCTCAGTGCGACACCTGGGTCATGGCGCCGATGATCGCGACGGTCGAGGAGGCCGCTGCCTTCACCGACCGGGCACATGCGGCGGGGCATGCGACGGCCGGGGTCATGGTGGAGGTCCCCTCCCTGGCGCTGCGGGCGGGCGAGCTCATGCGCGTCGTCGACTTCGTCTCGATTGGCACCAACGACCTGTCCCAGTACACGTTCGCTGCAGACCGGCTGGTAGGGGAATTGGGTGATCTGCTCGATCCGTGGCAACCGGCCCTGCTCGAACTTGTCGCACGGACCGCGCAGGCCGGTGTCGCGGCCCACGTGCCGGTCGGCGTGTGCGGCGAGGCGGCGAGCGACCCGTACCTGGCGCTGGTGCTGGCCGGCGTGGGTTGTTCGAGCCTTTCGATGGCCCGCGGATCACTGCCCCAGGTTCGTGTGTCGCTCGCGGGTGTCACAGTGCAGCGCTGCCGCGATCTTGCGCAGATCGCGCTCGCCGCTCCGGATGCCCGGACAGCCCGAGCCAAGACGGCAGCCGAACTGGGCTGACGGATCAGGCCGCTGAGCCCAGAGGGAGAACGTCGCAGTACACGAAGCCGTCACGCTCGATGACCTCGCCGACCCGGACGTCAATCGGTGCGCTGAACACTGGTGCATCCCATACGAACGTGTGGAACTCACCGCGCTCGCCGCAGGGGTCGACCCCTGCGGGAAGGTCGGCGAGGAGCTGGTGGTCGAACTGCCGCCCCGCGAACTCACCCGGCAGCTGCGCCGGGTCCACGCAGGTCAGCACCGCGCGGATGCCGTCGTCGATCATCCGCCTGGCGAGCCGGTCGGTCGGCTCGTCCCACAGCGGGAACTCCGGCTCGATGCCGGTGCCCTGCAGGGCTGACTCCCGGTAAGCGCGGATGTCCTCCAGGAACAGGTCGCCGAAGACGACACGCTCCACGCCTGCCGTCGCCGCCGCCACCATTGCCGCGGCGATCCTCCGCTCGTAGATGTCATTGCTGCACGGCCACGGCAGATCAACCCGGTGCAGGGCGAGCCCGACACGCGCCGCCTGCGCCTCGACCAGTTCGCGTCGCACCGCATGCATCGCGACCCGGTCGGCTGCAGCATTCAGTGTCACCAGCAGGCCGGTCACGTCCAGACGGTCGTCTCCAGAGGCCCTCTGCAGCGAGTAGGTGCTGTCCTTCCCACTGCTCCAGCTGACCCAGGTCCTGATCACGTCATCCTCATGTGATGTAGGGGCAATGCCGGCACCCCTTGTCGCAGCAGGTTCGGCGGTCGGCGAGAAACCTCGCGGTCAGCACGAACAGCCCGGTCCCAGGGTCGGTGTAGCCGTCGTGCCCCGCGTCCAGTGCGGCGGCGTGGAGGGCGAGGATCTCGCAATAGCGGGGGTGCTGCGGGTCGAGGCGATCGACGTGCGGCTGGGTCAGGGGTCGGTCCGCGAGTGGCAGCGCGTGCATGGCGGGCAGAATAGGTCACCGCCCAATGACCTCGTACCCTGCCGCGATGATCTTGGCCTCGTCCCCACCGACGACTGCCTTCGTCCGCGCGCCGTCGCCACGGCTGGCAGAAGCTGAGTTGACGTTCCTCGAGCGGCAGGACGTCGACGTGGAACGCGCAGGCGCACAACACGCCGGGTACCGGGACCTGCTGCTCCGCCTCGGCCTGGAGGTCGTCGCCTTCCCCGAAGCCCCGGACCAGCCCGACGGCGTTTTCGTCGAGGACGTCGTCGTGGTCGTGGACGACGCGGCGATCCTCACCCGCCCTGGCGCGCCGTCCCGGCGCGGTGAGGTCGAAACGGTACGCGCGGACCTCGTGCGGAGGGGCTTCACCGTCCACGCGCTGCGGCAACCCGCCACCCTGGACGGCGGCGACGTCCTGCAGGTGGGGGACACGATGTACGTCGGGCGCACACGTCGCACCAACGACGGGGGCGCCGCGCAGCTGGCGCGCCTGGTCGCACCACTGGGGCGGCGGGTCGTGCGGGTCGACGTCACCGGGGCATTGCACCTGAAGACGGCGGTGACGGCGCTGCCGGATGGCACCTTCGTCGCGCTGCCCGACTGGTTCGACTCGGGTGCAGTGCGAGGCGACGTCGTCGTGGTGCCCGAGCCGACCGGCGCCGACGTCCTGCTGGTGGGCGAGACCGTCGTGGTGGCCGCCAGCGCCGCGCGTGCTGCCGCCCTGATCCGCGAACACGGGTTCCGCGTCGAGTCGGTCGACATCTCGGAATTCGAGAAGTGCGAGGCCGGCGTCACATGCCTGTCCGTGCTGACCCGCCGCTGAATAACGGGAGGTCTGGAGTCATGCGTCTGAACGAGGCCCTGCAGTACACCTTCGGCGAGATCCGTGACCTCACGCACCGCCTCGTCGATGGACTGGACGCCGACGCACTCGCCTGGCGGCCCGCTGCGGAGGCGAACTCCATTGGGTGGCTGGTCTGGCACCTGACGCGGATCGAGGACGACCATATCGCGGCCATCGCGGGTGTCGATCAGGTGTGGTCGGCGCAGAATGCTGAGCGATTCGGGCTTCCGCGGGGGACGGTGGACACCGGTTACGGCCACCGCCCCGAGCAGGTCGCGGCCGTCCGGCCGAGCGGCGCCGAGGTTCTGTTGCACTACCACGACCGTGTTGCGGACATGGTCCAGCAATACCTCGAGGTCGCCGGCGAGGAGGAATTCAACCGCGTCATCGATACCTCCTACGATCCGCCGGTGACGGTTGGTGTGCGTCTCATCAGTGTTGTCGGCGACGCCTTTCAGCACCTCGGCCAGACCGGCTATGTGCGCGGTCTGTTGCATCGGGCCGGCTGATTTCGGACCCGAGCGTGCGCCCCTCGACGCAGCCGTCGAGGAGTGCCGCGACGGAGACGTCGACGATGTCGTCACGTGACGGGAGCGACCTGCCCGTCGCCGGCCGGGCCGCGGATGACGTTCCCGTCGCCTGCGAAGTACGGGAAGTAGTCGGCGTACAAACTGTCGCGCAACGCCACGAGCGACATCCCCGCCTCGCGCAGTGCCTGCTCCGTGTGGAAGTGGTCGCGTGCCAAGGTGAACGCTGCGTCCGGCGCCGCACCCAGGAACGACGTGTACACGACGCGTCGCACGCCCGCCGCGGCCGCCGCGTCGACCGCGGTGAGATGCTGTTGCACGCGCTGTTCCGACTCCGACGCGGACACCAGATACAGCGTGTCGACACCCTCCAGCGCGCCGCATCGAGTCCGCATCGGCGTATGTCGCGACCGCCACGTCGGCCCGATCAAGCGTGGGGGCGCGGACAGGGTCGCGCACGATCAGCCTCAGGTCGATGCCCCGGTTCGCCAGAAGTCGAGCGACGCGGCCTCCCAGGACACCGGTGGCGCCGGTGATCCCGATCGGGGTCGTCACGCCCGCAGCCGCCGCTGCACGGGGTCGGCGGGTCGGGAACCCGCGGTGACGACCAGCCCATCGAGCAACTGGTGTGTCGCGTCGGCGATCTGGTTCACCGCGGCCTCGAACACCGCCTCGTTCGTCTTCGACGGCACGCGGTATCCGCTGATCTTGCGGACGTACTGCAGCGCCGCCTCGCGGATCTCGTTGTCGGTTGCAGGTGGCTGCGCGCCGCGCAGCTGCTGAATGCTTCGGCACATGTGGTCACCTTACGCTGAGTCCGTGCGATTCGCGGTGGTGGCCAATCGTCCGCCACCCGGCGATTGGTGGAGGAGACGGCGTGCTGGAGATCGACGACCAACCGGATGTTGTGACCGTGGCGTTCGCGCACGGCAAGGTGAACGCGCTGGATCTCGAGCTGTTGCGGGCCGTCGCGGACGAATTTCGCGGTCGTGCCGCCGATCCGCGTCCCGTCGTGCTGACGGGCCGCGGGAGGGCGTTCTCGGCGGGTGTCGACCTGCACCGGCTCGTCGACGGCGGGACCGACTACGTGCGCCGGTTCATGCCGGCGCTGTCCGACGCGTTCCTGGCCGTTTTCGAACATCCCGCACCCGTGGTCGCCGCGATCAACGGCCACGCGCTGGCCGGCGGCTGCATCTTCGCGATGGCAGGCGACGTGCGGATCGCGGCGGGGGGCTCCGGAACGCTGGGCGTCACGGAACTGGTCGTGGGGGTGCCGTTCCCGGTCACTCCGCTGGAGATCCTGCGTCACGCAGTGGGCGACGCCGTAGCGTCACATCTGGTCCTCACCGCACGGCGTGTGGACGTGGTGGAAGCACACCGCCTCGGCCTGGTACACGAGGTTGTCCACGCCGCAGAGTTGACGGCTGCGGCGGCGCGTCGCGCTCGTGAGCTCGGCGGCCTGGACACCACGCCGTACCGGTTCGCGAAGGAGCAGCTGCGGCGGGAGTCGCTGGACCGGATTGCCCGGGGTCGCGAGCAACGGGATCCGGCCGTCAACGCTGTGTGGGAGGCGCCTGAGACGGCGTCGGCGATCCAGGGTTATCTCGACTTGCTGCGGGAGCGGCGCCCGCCGGACGACGTGCGCAATCCTGAGGCGACGTAGCGCTACCGGTCACCCGTCCGGGTAACGTGGCGGCCACACGCGATGCGACGGACGGACGACCGGGGGCGGCGCGATGAGCGGACCGATACAGCGGGCTGACCGCACGTGTGAGAACGAGCATCTCGACGGTGTCGAGCGCGGGAAGGACGACGGACGACGGTCGGCGGGTTGAACGTCACAAGGGTGCTGCCGACCAAAGGGCGTCGGACCGTGGGGCCATGGTGCTTCGTCGACCTCATGGGACCTGTCGACGCGGAGGAGCCGGATCCGATGGAGGTCGGACCGCACCCGCACATCGGGTTGTCCACCGTCACCTGGCTGCTGGAGGGGGAGGCGCTGCACAACGACTCGCTGGGCAGTGAGCAGGTCATCCGACCGGGACAGCTGAACTGGATGACGGCGGGTCACGGCATCGCACACGCGGAACTCGCGGCGCGACCCCCTTTCCGGGGAGTGCAGATGTGGGTGGCGCAGCCCGAGGAGACGCGTCACGGGCCATCATCCTTCGTCCACCACGCCCAGCTGCCGCATGTCGAACTCGACCATGCACAGGGGTGGCTGTTCGCCGGCACGTTCGGCGGTGCGGCGTCGCCGCCGCCTTCCGACACGCCGCTCGTCGGGCTCGACCTGACACTGCGGCGGGGAACGTCGGTCCTGCCCACGGCTGGCACGTTCGAGCACGCGCTCGTACCCCTGGACGGGCCGGTCAAGGTCGGGCCCGAGGTCGTCGAACCCGGCTGGCTCGCCCTGGTGCCGCCGGGCATCGACGAGCTGCCGCTGGAAACCCGCGACGACGGCGGGCGGTTGCTACTGCTCGGTGGGGAACCTCTCGGCGAACGCATCGAGATGTGGTGGAACTTCGTGGCCCGCGACAAGACCGAGATCGAGGCGGCGTGGCGCGAGTGGCGGGACCACACCGATCGGTTCGGTCACGTGACCTCGCCGCTGGAGCGAATCGAGGCGCCGATCCCGCCGTGGGTGTCCAACCGCACGCTGTGATGCCGCCACGAGCGGCGTCCGCGAGGACGAGGACGCTTATCCGCGGCGCACCCAGAAGTCGTGCGGGTGGCGCCCGCGGCGAAAGCCGTGCGCCTCGGCCATCGCGGCCGCTGCGGCGAAGCCGTGAGCCACGGCTGCCGGCGCGTGCGCGTCGCTTCCGAACGACACCGCTTCGCCGCCTTCCTCGACCCACCAGCGCAGCACTTCGGGCGCCAGCGGCAGTCGGGTGTTCACCTCCAGCGCCCGCCCGGATCCGGCGAGGGCCCTTAGCACGGCGCGGTGCTCGTCCTCCAGGGCCGCAAGAGGGAACGGACCCGCGCGATGAGGCCAGTGGCGGGCTGGATAGTCGATGTGGGCGAGGACCTGGAAGGCCGCCGGTGACTCGACCATGCGCAACGCCTCGTGCAGGTATGCCCGCACGGTGTCGTGCGGGTGCAGTGGATCCGGCCCGTAGTCCGCGAACGCCTCGTCCATGATCCATGCGTCGCCGCCGACGCGAATCGAATGGAGCGAGCCGAGGACGCGGTCGAACTCCCCGACGGCGAGGACGCGCTGTACCGGGGTGTCGAACCAGTGCGGCTCGCCGAGTTCCACCCCCGTGAGAATCCGCAACTGCGGGTATTGCTCGCGGCAGCGCTCGATGCACTCCAGATACCCGCCGACGTCGAGTGGTGGCGGACGCAGGTGGTCGTCCTTGTCGACAAGATGAGCGTGGACGCGCAGCGTCGCCTGCAGTTTCGGAGCGACGACCCAGCGGGTGATGTCGAAGTGTTCGGTGAACGCGATCGCGGCCAATCCGGCCGCGATCGCCCGGGCGCAGGACCGCGCCATCGATCCCGCCCTCGCGTCCCACGACCATTCCGTGTGGACATGGTTGTCCGGCGGGAGCATGCGGACTACCGCACAGGCGCGTTGCGGCGCGCGACCTCGACCCGCACGGCAGGTGCGACGACCGTCCCGAGCAACTCGATGGCGCGCATCACACGACGGTGCGGCATGGGGCCGACGCTCATCTGGGCGAGAAACCGGTCGTGCCCGAAGATCTCATACTGAAACAGGATCTTTTCGATGACCTCCTGGGTGCTGCCGACGACCAGCGCGCCGCGCGTCGACCGGGAGGCGTCGAACTGCTCGCACGTGATCGGTGACCACCCGCGTTCGCGCCCGATGCGGTTCATCATCGCCCCGTACGACGGGAAGAACTCGTCGGCGGCCCGTTGTGAGGTATCCGCGACGTATGCATGCGAGTTGATGCCGATCGGCAGCTGTGACGCGTCGTGATCAGCTCGGGTCGCGGCATCGCGGTAGAGGTCGAGCAGCGGGGCGAACCGTTCCGGCATCCCGCCGATGATCGCCACGGCAAGCGGGAGCCCCAGCGTGCCGGCCCGGAACAGCGACGCCGGCGCGCCACCGACGGCGATCCACAAGGGGAGCGGATCCTGCAGGGGACGCGGATACACAGCAAGGTCGTCCAGCGCCGGGCGGTGGGTGCCGGACCACGTGACGCGCTCGGAACGCCGCAGTGCGAGCAGCAGGCCGAGCTTCTCGTCGAACAGGTCGTCGTAGTCGTCCAGGTCGTAGCCGAACAATGGGAACGATTCGATGAACGAACCACGCCCGGCCATGACCTCAGCACGGCCACCGGACAGCAGGTCGATGGTCGCGAAATCCTGGAACACCCGAACCGGGTCGTCCGAACTGAGCACGGTGACGGCGCTGGTGAGCCGGATCCGGCTGGTGGCGACGGCCGCTGCACCCAGGACGACGGCCGGCGCCGAGACGGCGAAGTCCGGCCGGTGATGCTCGCCGACGCCGAACACGTCGAGCCCGACCTCGTCGGCCAGCGAGATCTCCTCCATCAGGTTGTTCATGCGCTGCGCGGGGCTGCCGTCCGCGTCGTGGGGCCCGACCGGGAGCTCCGCGAACGTGTAGACGCCGATCTCCATGAGGTGAGCGTGTCCCGGCAACGATGCGAGTAACCCATCGGTTGGCGGCTGCGCGCACGAATCCTCAGCAGCAGCATGGTCCGCAGGGGACCGCGGCGGTGGCGTCCCCGCTGGGGCGGATCGGTGACCGTCATCGGTACGCTCTCGCCCCATGGCCGTGGCTGTCGATTTTGACGAGCTGCAACGCCGGCTTTCCGAACGCCTGCGCGACAGCCCGCCCGAGCAGGGCACCCAGACGATGGTGGTGTGCCCGTCGATCTCCTTTCCTGTCGCTGAATTGCGCAAGATCGTCGGCATCCAGTTCTACGAGGAACGGCTGCTGTGCCTGACGCTGCTCCTGCGGGACCCCGAGCTTGAGATCGTCTATCCAACCTCCGTGGCCATCGACGACGCCATCATCGAGTACTACCTGAGCTGGCTGCCGGATCCTGCCGGTGCGCGGGAGCGACTCCACCTGGTCGCGGTGGGAGACGTGAACCCGCGCGCGCTCACGGACAAGCTGCTGTCGAGGCCCGATCTGCTGGCGGCGCTCCGCGGCAAGGTACGCGACCCTCTACGCTCGTTGATCCTGCCGTTCAACGTCACGCACAGCGAAGCGCGGCTGGCGGAGGTGCTGGGAATCCCCCTGTACGGCCCGCATCCTGATCTGGTCGACCTTGGTTCAAAGAGCGGCGCCCGCCGGGTGGCGGTGGCCGCGGGTGTGAAGGTGTTCGAGGGTGCCGGGGACCTGTACTCGGTCGAGGCGATCGAGCGGGCCGTCGACCGCATCCGCCGCGCACGACCAGACGCGCCGGCCGTCGTCGCGAAGCTCAACCACGGCTTCTCCGGCCAGGGCAACGTCGTGCTGCCTTTGGCGGGGATGCGCCGTCCTCTGCAGGCGTCGACCGCGGTGTTCTGTGCCTCCGAGGAGTCGTGGGAGACGTTCGCTCCGAAGGTGGAGGCCGACGGCGCGATCGTGGAGGAACTCGCCCGAGCCCCGGGCGTGGTTTCGCCGAGCGTGCAGTTGCGAATCCTCTCGAGCACCAGCATCGAGATCGTCTCGACGCATGACCAGATCCTGGGCGGACCCGACGAACAGGTGTATCTGGGGTGCCGATTTCCCGCCGACGGCGTCTATCGGCGCGAGATCCAGGAGGCTGCGCTTCGCGTCGGCGAAGTGCTGGCGGCGCGGGGGGTGATCGGCTCGTTGGGCATCGACTTCGTAGTGGTGCCCGACCAGGGGGTGCATCTCAGCGAAATCAATCTGCGGTCGGGCGGCACGACCCATCCGTTTCTCATGGTTCGGTACGTCGCAGAAGGAGAGTACGACCCGGTCACGGGGGAACTGCTCGTCAACGGCGTGCCGCGCGTCTACAAGGCGAGCGACAACATCAAGTCCGAACGTTACGTCGGCCTGCGGCCCGCCGACGTGATCGCGGCGGTAGCGAGGGCCGGGCTGGCCTACGACCACACGGCGGGCACCGGTGCCACCCTGCATCTGCTCGGTGCCTTGCCCGGTTACGGCAAGTACGGGCTGGTCTGTATCGCCGGTTCACACGAGGAGGCGGGCGAGCTGTATCAGCGGGTGGTGCAGACCGTCGATCGTCTGGGCTCCTGAGGAACGGCAGGAGTGGGTGACCGCTACGACAAGCCGCGCACCGGACGCCGAGCAGCGCGCAGCCGGTGTTAGGTGGTTGCATGGCCCCATGAGCCGAGACGAACGTGAGGCACAAGAGATCTTCGCCGAGAAGTACGGTGTCGGACGCGGTGAGGTGAACCTGCGCATCGAACGACAAGTCATGGGCGGTGACTGGGGTGCCAACGGCTATACGACGATGGCGCAGGCCGACGAGTTGGCGGCGCATCTCGACCTGCATCCGGGAGTCCGGTTGCTCGACCTGGGCGCCGGCAGGGGGTGGCCTGGCCTGTACTTCGCCGCCTCCTCCGGGTGCGAGGCTATCCTCGCCGACCTGCCGATGGAAGGCCTGCGCCTGGCGGTGCAGCGCGCCGCCGCGGAGGGCCTGTCCGACCGTGTGCACGTCGTTGTCTCCTCCGCCTCGCACCTGCCGCTTCGTGCGGGGGGCGTGGATGCCGTCGTCGCCGCCGATGTCCTGTGCTGACTGGCCGCGAAGCTCTCCGTGTTGAGAGCCTCTCGGCGGGTGCTGCGGTCCGGAGGCCGTATCGCCCTGAGCGTCATCGAACGCACCCCCGGGTTGTCGCGCTCGGTCCGAAGGTCCATCGCCGAGGCAGCACCTCGTGCGGTCGCGAGCCGCCGTCCCTACACGGCACTCCTGGCCTCGGCGGGGTTTGAGGAGATCGGCCGGCGCGACGCGACGGCCGAGTACCTGACCACGACGCGGGCATGGCTGAACGCGACAGAGCCGCTGGTTGCCGAGGTCGCGGCGGTGGACGGTGCTGAGGCCGTGGCCCAGAAGCTGGTCGACTGGCGGACGTCGATCACCGCGATCGAAGCCGGCTTGCTGGTGCGCCGCCTGTACTGGGCTCGCCGGGCCTGATGCGGCGACGTCGCGCAACCCGCCACCACATCAACCCGATGACGTTCGCGGCACCAGCACCCGGCTGCCACGTGAAGCAGTTTGTTCGGCCGTTTCGACAGCGCCGCCGTCGGAAACGCCGAAGTAACCCTGGGTAGAAAACAAAAGTAGTTGAACGCTCAATCTCAGCGCTATGCTTGGCTCGCGAAGGTTGAACATTCAATCATCTCAGGAGGACATCATGGGCATCACCCGACTGAACCACGCGGTGCTGTTCGTCGCAGACCTTCAGCGCAGCGTGTCGTTCTACACCGATGTCCTGGGCTTTGAGGTTGTGCCGATGGCGCCCCAGGGCCTGAGGGCCGCGTTCCTGCAGGCTCCCGGGTCGACGAACGACCACGACCTTGGGTTGTTCGAGATCGGCGCCGGTGCCGGCGCCTCCGAGGCCGGCCGCCGCACGGTCGGGCTGTATCACCTGGCGTGGGAGGTTGACACGCTCGACGAGCTCGAGCGCCTGAACCACGGCCTCGTGCGCGCCGGTGCCCTGGTCGGGACTTCCGACCACGGCACCACGAAGAGCTTGTACGGGCAGGACCCGGACGGGCTCGAGTTCGAGATCGCCTGGATCGTTCCCGCTGACCTCTTGACCGAGGAGGCGAAAGCCGCTCGCACGCGAATCGGCCATCTGGATCTGAGCCGCGAGAAGGAGCGCTACGGCGCTCAGACCCGCGGCGGAATCGGGATCTCGACCCCCACCACCGTCTGAACGATCGCCAAACCATCGAGGAGCAAAACCACATGTCGCAGACACTTGCAGTCCGCACGATCGACGGAACCGACCTGCCGGCGGCCGGAACCTACCAACTCGACACGTCGCACTCGGTCGTGGAGTTCGTCGTACGCCACCTGGGTCTGGCCAAGGTGCGGGGTCGTTTCAACGACTTCTCCGGCACCATCTCAGTCGGCGAGGACATCGCCGACTCGTCGGTGGAGGTGTCCCTCGACGCCGCCAGCATCGATACCCGTGACGCCGGTCGTGACGAGCACCTTCGCAGCCCGGACTTCCTCGACGTGGACAACCATACGGCGCTGACCTTCCGCTCCACTGGTATCCGCCAGGAGGGCGGCGACTGGAAGGTCGACGGCGAGCTGACAGTCGTCGGGCAGAAGCGGCCGGTGACACTCGACGTCGAATTCGAGGGTGCGGCCAACGACCCGTCGGGCGGCAACCGCATCGGCTTCTCGGCCGCGACGAAGATCAACCGTGAAGACTTCGGCTTGACATGGAACCAGGCACTGGAGACCGGCGGTTGGCTCGTCGGCAAGGACGTGAAGATCGAGTTGTCGGTCGAGGGTGTGAAGCAGGCCTAGTCCTCGTCCAGCAGGGTCAGCCCCAGAAGCGCCAGCTCGCCGAGGCTGCAGCGGGCATCACCGCCCCATTCCGGGGCATGGTCGCCCAGTAACGTGGCGGTCGCCATCAGCGCGACCGCCACGTCTGGCGTCACGGCCACACCAAGCGCGTCGAGTCGCTCCCGTAGCGCCTGGCTCAACAGGTGCAGCTCCGCCGCCTGCCACGCCTCCATATCGCACGCCTGGGCCCGTACCAGCGTCGCCAGTTGTTCCTTGTCGATCATGCACACACCTCCCGCGCAGGTTGACGGTAACCGGAACACAGGGACGCGCCTATGGTGATTTTTGGCGGCCTTGCTAGATACCCTCTAGTGGTATAGGGTAATCGTTCGGCGGAGCAAGGCCGTTCGACGATTCGAGGGAGGCCCCAGGAATGCGCGGGTACACGATCGGCAAGGAGGACTACCTCAAGCGGCTACGGAGAATCGAGGGACAGGTTCGCGGGCTGCAGCGGATGGTCGACGAGGACACCTACTGCATCGACGTGCTGACGCAGGTCTCGGCGGTCACCAAGGCGCTCGAATCGGTGGCGGTGGGGTTGCTCGACGAGCACTTGCGCCATTGCGTCACTCAGGCCGCGCGTCGTGAGGACCCCGCCGAGGCGGAAGAGATGATCGTCGAGGCAACGCGCGCCGTTGCGCGGCTGGTGCGGTCCTGACTGATCGGGAGTGAACGTCATGCAACAGCACGAAGGTCAAGTCCACGACAAGCCGGGTGAGCACGGCGGCCACGGCGGCCACGGCGGCCACGGCGGGCACGCGGACCACGCCGCGATCTTCCGACAGAAGTTCTGGCTGACCCTTGTCCTGACCGTTCCCGTTGTGGCCTACAGCCACATGATCCAGGAGTGGCTCGGCTTCAGCGCCCCGCACTTCACCGGGTCGACGTGGGTCGCGCCGGTCCTGGGATCGATCATCTTCTTCTACGGCGGTTGGCCCTTCCTCACCGGCGGTTGGGACGAGGCAAAGCAGCGCCAGCCAGGCATGATGCTGCTGATCGCCGTGGCGATCACCGTCGCGTTCACGGCGTCGCTCGCGACGACGGTCGGTCTGCTCGAGGACCTGGACTTCTGGTGGGAACTGGCCGCACTGATCGCGATCATGCTGTTGGGGCACTGGCTGGAGATGGCGGCCGTGGGGCAGGCGCGCGGTGCGCTGCAAGCGCTTGCCGAACTGCTTCCGGACGACGCGGAGCGGGTGACAGAGCACGGGGTCGAAACTGTTCCCCTCGACGCACTGCGCGTCGGTGATGTGGTCCTGGTGCGCTCCGGTGCCCGCGTGCCGGCGGACGGCGACATCGTCGAGGGTCAGGCGGAGCTGGACGAGTCGATGGTGACCGGCGAGTCGCGTCCGGTGTCCAAGTCACCGGGTGACCGCGTGGTCGCAGGTACTGTCGCGACTGACTCCGCCCTGCGCGTCCGCGTCCAGGCCGTCGGCGACGAGACCGCACTCGCGGGGATCCAGCGTCTGGTAGCGCAGGCGCAGGAATCCCGGTCGCGCACCCAGGTGCTTGCAGACCGGGCCGCCGCGTTGCTCTTCTACGTCGCCGCGGTGTCCGCGGTTCTCACCTACGTCGTGTGGACGTTGCTGGGTCAGACGGACGCAGCGATCACCCGCACCGTGACTGTGCTGGTCATCGCCTGCCCGCACGCACTCGGTCTGGCGATACCTCTCGTCATCGCCATTTCGACCTCGTTGTCGGCGCGCAACGGAATCCTGGTCAAGGATCGCCTGGGGCTTGAGCGGATGCGCCGCGTGGACGCGGTGCTGTTCGACAAGACCGGGACGCTCACGAAAGGGCAGCACGTCGTGGCCGATCTTGCGGCCGTCGACGGTGACGCGAACGGTGTGCTGGCGCTTGCGGCAGCCGTCGAGGCCGATTCCGAGCACCCACTCGCACGCGCGATCGTCACTGCCGCCGCCGATCGGGTCCGTGTCCCCGCCGCCGAAAGCTTCCGGTCCATGACCGGACGTGGTGTCACTGCGACCGTGGAGGACGCGACCGTGGCCGTTGGCGGCCCAACGCTGTTGCGTGAGACCGGGGCGCGCGTTCCCGAAGACCTGGTCGAACAGGTGGGACGCTGGCGTGACCGCGGTGCAGCCGTCCTGTACGTGCTGCGCAACGGCTTCGTCGTCGGGGCGCTGGCACTAGAGGACGAGATCCGTGCGGAGTCGCGGGACGCCATCGACCAACTGCACCAACTCGGCGTGAAGGTCGTGATGATCACCGGTGACGCCCAGCAGGTGGCCGACGCGGTCGCCGAGGACCTTGGGATCGACGAGGTGTTCGCAGAGGTGCTGCCTGAGGACAAGGACCAGGCGGTGACCCAACTGCAGTCGCGGGGCCACACCGTCGCGATGGTGGGCGACGGGGTCAACGACGCTCCGGCGCTGGCCCGAGCCGACGTCGGGGTCGCCATCGGCGCCGGCACCGATGTAGCGATCGAATCTGCCCACGTGGTGCTTGCCTCGGACGATCCCCGCGCCGTGCTGGCGGTAATTCGGCTGTCGCGGGCGAGTTACCGCAAGATGCTGCAAAACCTGTGGTGGGCCGCCGGCTACAACCTGGTCGCCATCCCGCTGGCGGCAGGGATCCTCGCGTCGGCCGGAATCGTCCTCGCTCCCGCCCTGGGAGCCGTGCTCATGAGCCTGTCCACCGTGGTGGTCGCGTTGAACGCCCAATTGTTGCGCCGAGTCGACCTGCGTGTGGCTCAGGCGTGACCGGAAGGAGTCGCCAGATGCCGCGTCCTCGTCATGTGATTGCCGTGTTTGCGGCGGTCATGGCCCTGGCTTCGGCCGCCTGCGGCGGCAGCAGCGGCGACCACGCAGGGGACGACCATGCCACGCTGGAGAGCGTGAACGAACCCGTCGACGGCGCCGAGGAGGTCACCATCACTGCAGCCGACATCGACTACCGGCCGGAACGGCTCGAGCTGAAGGCCGGCGAGCCGACGAACGTCACCGTGGTCAACGAAGGCGAGTCGCTGCACGACTTCACCCTCAAGGAGGCGGACGTCCACATGAACGTCGACCCGGGGGACGAAGCCACGACCAGCGTCGTCGTCGACAGCGCCGGCCAGTTCAAGGCGATCTGCTCGGTGCCCGGCCATGCTGACGCCGGCATGGTCGTGCAGGTCAGCGTCACGCAGTAGGAGCAACCCGCGCCAGGAGCGCGAGCACGTTTCCCTCCGTGTCCTCGAAGAATGCCATCCACTCCTGCGTCCCCGAAGACTCGTCCGTGTAGACCACATGTGGCATCCCCGTGGTCTTCACACCGCGAGCTTCCAGCCGCCGGTGCGTCGCACCGATGTCGTCGACCAGGAAGTAGACGACGGAGCCGGGTTTCCACTCGTCGTCGGGAACCTCGTGGAGGTACAACCGCAGCCCCTGCACGTCGAAGAACGTCATGTCGCCGAACGTGAAGAGATGACGCAGTCCGAGGGTGTCGCGGTAGAAGTCGACAGCACGGGCGACGTCGCGGATGAGCAGCGAGACCTGCGCGACTCCGGCGATGTCCACGGGTCGGTCTTCTACCACTCTGTACCCCGGGCGGCGCAGGGACCTCGGATGTGCGCAGGTCCCTGCACAGCTCGTTGACGAGGTCGCGGCCTTGGCCCGTGCCGCAAAGTTCCAGGTGCCACCCGGTGGCGCCGCACTTCCGACGGCCATGCGCCGCGCGTGCGGGCGATGGTGGACACGGCGATTGATTGGGAATAGGGCCAGGAGCACATGCGTTCCACCTGAACGGGGCAATCGAGGCATAGGAGTCCCCAACATGGCAACCGTTGAACTGACCGCCGAGTCGTTTGCGCCGGCACTCGAAGACAACGACATCGTGCTGGTCGACTTCTGGGCCGAGTGGTGTGGACCCTGCCGGGCGTTCGGGCCGATCTATGAACGTGTCTCCCAGGAGCATCCCGACATCGTGTTCGGCAAGGTCGACACCGAAGCGGAGCAGGACCTTGCGGCGCAGTTCGGAATCATGTCGATCCCCACGCTTGCGATCATCCGCGACCGTGTCGTGCTGTTCCTGCAGCCTGGGGTGGTTCCCGAAGACGGTCTTGAGAATCTGATCTCGCAGGTCCGTGCGCTGGACATGGACGAGGTTCGCCGTTCCGTCGCGGAGCAGCAGGAGGCTACGGCCTCCTAGACGCCAGGAGCCGCCGATGCCTGTGGCGCCGCCAGCCGGTGCCCGTCGCCACCCTCTTCCAGGTGGGACACGATCGCCTCACTGATCACCCGCAACTGCTCGATCTGCTGCGTTGTGAGCTGGTCGAGCAGGTGTGCGCGGACACCTTCGACATGGCCCGGTGCCGCCGCCTCGAGGACCGCGAACCCCGTGTCGGTCAGGACTGCGAAGGACCCTCT
>WHTG01000238.1 GCA_009377835.1 Nitriliruptorales bacterium | reverse complement strand
CCTGCGCCAACGGTCGAGCACGGCCTCCACGTCGTCGCGGACCCGCGTGCGGGCCGCGGCGCGCAATACGCCGGTCATGAGCAGGGCGTCGTAGTCGGTGTCGTGGTGGCGGATCGACGCGAGCACCGCCAGCTCGACCGCGTGCTCGTCGAGGCGCTGACCCGCCGCGGTGCGGCCGATCCGCCCGCTGCCGCGCGCCGCGGTATGGGCGGCGATCGCGTCGGCGCGCTTCGGCGGGCAGCCGGGAAACCGGCGCCTGATCTCCTCGGCCAGGCGCTCGGCGAGCTGCGCATCCGCATCACCGCGTCGCTCCTCGTCGCGGGCGCGGCGGCGTGCGCGAGCCTCCGCGTCGGCCAGGCACGACGCCTCGGCCTCTTCCAGGGCGTGCTCCTCGACCAGGATCCCCTGCCGCTCGTAGCGCTTCCGGGACCGGCTGAAGCGCACCACCACCGCGGACAGGCCGCTGGCCTTCTTGGCGCGCCGCGTCAGCGTCGCATCGCCGGCGGGAAGGTAGGCCAGGTGGTCGAGGTCCGCGCAGGCCAGGCACAGCGGCGCGTCGTCCTCCATGAACAGCCACCCGCCGGTCCCGGCACAACTTGCACACGTCCAGTCCTTGAGCGGTGCGACGACGACGAGGTCGGGTGGGCGGCCTGCCTTGTCCGCGACGCGGGCGCGTTGCGCCTCCGACAGCGCCGGGGAAACCCAGTGCGTGCGGTACGCCTGCTCGATGGCGTGATCGCCGCTGGCGGAGAACCGCAGCGGCCGCCGGTCACGGGTCCGCGCGACGTAAGCCGTCTCGCTGGGCTGCAACCCCCGTTCGCCGGCCCAGCGCCGCAACGCCTTCATCGCCGTCGAGACCTTGCCCAGGCCGGCCTGCACCACCCGCTCGAGGTAGGGCACGCGACCTTGCCGCCAGCGATCCCGGTGGGCCGGCTGCAGCCAGCCCATGTGGATCAGCACGTCGACGGGCGCGACGTAGCCGTGGTCTCGCAACGCCGCCTCGGCCGCCCTGGCGACCCGCTGCTCGATCGAGGCCTTGCTCCCCATGGCGGTGGGTCCCCGTCACTGCCCGGTCAGCTCGAGCACCGCGGCCGCGCCCAGCGGGGTCAGCGCCACCATGCCGCCGTGCTCCTGCTCGTGACCGTACACGGTGGTGACCGTCTCCACGTCGGTGACCACGACCGCGCCGAGGTCGGCAAACGCGTTGCAGACATGGCGCACGTCGTGGTCGAGGTGCTCGCGGTGCCGGCGCAGTTGCTCGGCGTCGAGGTCGTCAAGCACGAAGGTCGCCTCGACCAGCTCCCACAGCCGTTCCTGCAGCTCGACGAGCGGGACGGCGTCTGCGGCCGACAGCAGCCGGGCGAGCAGGCCGGGGACCTGGCCGTCGACGAGCTCCTTCCAGTAGGGGTCGATCCAGGTCGCGTTGGCGTAGTGGTGCTGCAGCACCCCGAGGTTCAGCAGCCCCTTGAAGGCCGCCTGCCAGTCGGCGAGCGCGTCGCGGCCGAGCTGCGTGCCACGTTTGGTCGCCGACACGGTGCCCTTGCGCACCTTGACGAATCCGGCCTGGCGGGCGAGACGGTAGGTGAAGTCGACCCCGCGGAGCTCGACCGTGCTCTTGGTCTTGAACACCCGGTCGCCGATCTGCTCGTCGAGGCGATCCTCGGTGCCGAGCAGACCGATCAGCTCGGCGCCGGCTGCCCGGGTCAGGTTGCCCGTCCCGGTGAGCTTGCGGCCCCCGCCCGCCCATTGCGTGAACCGCCGCAGACGCGCCAGCGGTTCGACGTGCTCGGCAGCTGCTGCCAGCGCCGGTCGCGACTGTGTGGGCGCCTCGACCACCACGACCTCGCTCGGGGGTGGCAAACCCGGCCGGAGAAACCGCGACGCCGATGCGGGCGGCCGCGCGGCCGTGTCGAACGCCCGGCGAGCCGCTGCGAGGTCGAAGCGCTCGGGATCCCAGGCGCCGAGCCAGTCGCGCAGCCCTTCCTCGTCGTCGTCACCGCGGGCCACGTCGACGCATCGTTCGTAGCCGGGGACGCCGCCGCAGTCCTCAGGTGGGAAGGCCAGGTGACCGGCGACCAAGCGGCGGTGGAAGCGCTCTTCGGACTCGACGACGCCCTCGCAGCGGATGGTGTGCTCCCAGTGGTCGCCGAAGTCGTACACGTAGCTGAGGGAGGCCCGGCCCCCGTCCAGGACCGCTGACACGGGCACCGCCGAGGCGTCGCGGACGGGCCGCTCGTCCCAATCCTGGTCCGGCACCCCGGCCAGACCCTCCCCGGACGGTGAGGAGAACTCGAACAGGTGGTAGTTCTCCCACCCGCAGGCGTCCTGGATCGCACGGTGCAGGTCCGCCAGGCTCGTGTCAACGGCGATCAGAAACCGCCGCCACGGCGGCGGGTGGACGTGATCCAGCGTCACCGTGAGGTCGTAGTAGCGCCACATGTCGCTCAGGATAGAGACCGCCCGGCCCACGGACCCTTCTGGCAGGATCAGCTGGCTGCCGTGGGACTGACAGATTGGCTAGTGCAGCCCCAGCACCGTCGCCGGCGCCAGGTCGACCCCCCACTGCTCCTCAGGGCTGAGGTGACCATGAAAACCGCCGAGCCGTGACGTGTCGACAGCGCCGGTCTGCTCGACCAGAACGCGCGTCGTCGTCGTGCCGATCTCGATCTCCGGCCTGAACGACGCCGCCCGAGCGGCCGACCACTTCGGCGCGACAAGCACGGTGGCGCCGTGACCCGGCCGCGTCAAACGCTGTCGAGCGTGACGACCTCCAGCGTGGGGAACCGCATGAAGTCGCGGTCCTCGCTGAGAATCGACCTCACGCCGTGCTCGCGGCACACCGCGGCGATCTGCGCATCGAACACGAGGTTGCCGCGCGCGTCGGCGTCGTCGACGGCCTGGCGCAGCAGCGGCCAGAAGCGTTCACCAGGCGTGAGGAGCCGGACGCTGGGACTCGCCAGCACAGCCTCGATCACCGCCACGGCGTCGGCGGTCATGGACGGCGGCGTGAAGACCCGAGGATGCGTCGCCACACGCAGGAACTCGCCGAGGACGAACACCGGTACTGCCCACAGCGCCGGTCCGGCGGCGAGACGTCGCAGCGCGGCCTGCGCGGCCGTGTGGCGACTCGTTTCTGCGCGATGGGCGTACAGCAGGATGTTGGTGTCGACGGCGATCACGACGTGTCGTCCATGACCTCGTAGAGCGATCCACGGTCGGCGGGGTCGACGGAGGGGGGGCGTTCTCCTGTGACCGTCGGCAGGTCGAGGATGTACTTCTCGCCGCCCGGAGACTGTCTAAGAAGGTTTCGCAGCGCCTCTTCCACGACCGACGTCAATGTTGTCCCGGCCTGGGCTGCACGACGTTTCGCACGCCTGAGCAGTTCCGGATCGAGGTTCAGCGTCGTCTTCATATGGCTCAACCATAGATCAGCAGCCATATATATGGCTCCACGTGTGCGACCGCAGTACGGCTGAGTGATGGACCTCCGGTGAGCGCTACGTATGGCACCATGTATGGCATGGTGAAGACGACGTTGTATCTGTCGGAGGAACTCAAGGCGCATATCGAGCGTGTGGCCCGGGCTGAGCAAAGATCGGAAGCCGACGTCATCCGTGAAGTGCTCACCGAGGGGCTGGCGCGCCGTGCCCGGCCCAGGCCACGTGGGGGGATCTTCGACAGCGGCGATCCGGACTGGGCCGCCACCGCCGACCGCGATCTCGATGGCTTCGGCGAGTGACACTCCTGATCGACACCAGCGGCCTCCTGGTGTATCTGGACGCCGCCGCGGCGGGCCAACAGGCGTGTGCGGCCATCGTGGAGGCCGAGGACGAGCTCGTCCTGTCTCCGTTCGTCCTGGCTGAGGCTGACTATCTGATCAACAGGCGTCTCGGCGCCGCCGCGGCGCTGCGTCTGCTGGCGGACGTCGCCGCCGGTGCCTACCGGCTCGCCTCGTTCGACCAGGACGACGTGCAGGCCGCGGGCACGGTGCTGCAGCGGTTCGAGGATCTCGGCGTGGGGTTGACGGATGCGTCGCTGGTGGTCCTGGCCGACCGGCACCAGACGGGCCGCATTCTGACGTTCGACGAACGGCATTTCCGCGCGCTGCGCTGGGCCAGACGCCGAGCCTTCACGCTGCTCCCGAAAGACGACTAACGCGAGGCACAAGAGCGACACTGTGCCGCGCCCGGCGGGACCGTACGCCGGGGGCCCACCTCGTGGTGAACAATCCCCAACGCGGATGAGAGCGCGCCGGGCCATGCAATGGACGCCTGGTGACACCCAGCCGTGGCGCCGAGGGCAGGGCGATGACCGGGCCCGTCCGTGTCACACGCCCGTCGTACCGTGAACAGATGTCCGTCCACGACCACGCGCAGGCGCTGCTGCGGCGGTTGACCAGCGATCGGTTTG
>WHTG01000114.1 GCA_009377835.1 Nitriliruptorales bacterium | reverse complement strand
CACGGCTCTGAGCTGCCTCATCGTGGGTGGGTGGACACGGTGAATCACCCCAACCCACCGGTCAACAGCCCACAGACGGCAAATGACGGCGTTTCCGCAGGTCAGGACGATGTTGATCATCGTCTTCAGCGGCTTGCCGGCTTGATCGCCGGCTCGCCACACAACCTCGTGTCGGCGCGCGAGCGCGACAAGGTATTTGAGCGCCACGTGCTCGAGTGCAATGCCCTGGCCGACCAACTGACTCCCTCGGGGACGTGGATGGATCTCGGCACGGGTGGGGGATTGCCGGGTTTGGTTCTTGCGCTGCGGTACCCCGGCATCAAGTGGACCCTGATGGACGCGACGGCGAAGAAGGTCGCGGCCGTTCGCACGTTCGTGGATGTTCTGGGGCTGACCAACGTCGCGGCGGTGCAGGGGCGAGCGGAGTCGCTCGCGCATGACGCCGGACACCGCGGGCGCTACGACGTCGTGGTCAGCCGTGCCGTCGCACCCCTGGCGAGTTTGGTGGAATTGTCCCGAGGTTTCATTGGAGACGGCGGCGCGATCGTGGTGGTGAAAGGCCCACACTGGGAGGCGGAGCTGGCCGGCGCTCATCGTGCGATGGAGCGGTTGCGTGTCCGACTGATCCACAGCGTACGGCTGGAGGTCGCTGCGCGGCCCTCGTGGGTTGTTACTATGCGCGCCGAAGGTCCCCCGCCTGTCGGTTTTCCCCGCCGCGACGGCATCCCTCAGCACGATCCGATCGTGTGACTGTTTCACGTGGAACCCTCACACGGGACAACGCCGAAGGAGGCTCTGTGACCCCGCGCGCGTGGTATCGATATTGGGCGGACCCGGCACGGTTTCACGTGAAACCGACGCCACAGGACGAAGCCCAGCCTGACAGGGACGAGGTGAATCCACACTTCGAGGTAGCCCGTGTCATCACGGTGGCAAATCAAAAGGGCGGCGTCGGGAAGACCACCACCGCAGTCAGCCTCGCCGCGGCGCTCGCAGAGGGCCGCTCGCGCGTTCTCCTGGTGGATCTCGATCCGCAAGGCAACGCCTCATCAGGTGTAGGGCTGCGGGTGCAGCCCGGACAGTCCACGGTCTATGACGTTCTCGTGGGTGACGTGGAGCTCGTTGATGCCATCGAACCGACCAGCCTGCGCAACCTCTTCGTCGTCCCCGCCACGATCGACCTCGCGGGTGCAGAGATCGAATTGGTAAGTGCGTTCAGTCGTGAACAGAAGTTGAGACGGTGCGTAGACACAATCCGTGGCGACTTCGACATTGTGTTGATCGATTGTCCCCCGAGCCTGGGACTGCTGACGGTCAACGCACTCTCAGCGGCCGACGGTGTGATCGTGCCGATCCAATGCGAGTACTACGCGCTGGAAGGACTCGGCGCGCTGCAGCACAATGCGGATCTGATCAAGGCGAATCTGAACCCAGGGATGCACCTCACGGGCTTCGTAATGACCATGCTGGATGGCCGCACCCGACTGAGCCAACAGGTGGTCGACGAGGTGGTCAGCCACTTCGGCGACCAGGTGTTCACCACCAGGATTCCGCGATCGGTCCGTCTTGCTGAGGCGCCAAGCTACGGCCAACCGATCACCGTGTTCGACGCGAATTCCAAGGGCGCCAAAGCATACCGGGCGCTCGCCCACGAGGTGCTGCACCGACTGCATGACCAGTGGCTGAGTGAGGTGGAAGCATGAGGCAACAGCGAGCAGCCGGACTCGGGCGCGGTCTCAACGCGCTGATTCCAGCCGCCACGGGAGGTCACAGCGGCCTGCTGACGCTGCGACTGTCGGAGATTCAGCCGAATCCGCGCCAGCCGAGAGGCCAGTTCGACGAGCGTGGCCTGGAGGAGCTGGCCCATTCGCTGCGGGACGTGGGGATGCTGCAGCCGATTGTGGTGCGCCCCACGGACGGCGGACGGTTCCAGATCATCGCTGGCGAACGGCGCGTTCGCGCCGCCCGCCTGGCAGGACTGGAGCAGGTGCCGGCGGTGGTGCGGACGACCCAGGATGGTGATCTGCTCACCGAGGCGCTGGTAGAGAACATCCACCGCGCCGACCTCAACCCACTGGAGGAGGCTGCCGCGTTCCAGCAGTTGCTCGACGATTTCGGTGTGACTCACGACCAACTGGCAGGCAAGCTCGGGAAGTCACGACCCGCCATCTCCAATGCCCTGCGCCTGCTGACGTTGCCGGCGGCGCTGCAGGAGCACGTCTCGTCGGGCGCGCTGAGTGCGGGCCACGCGCGCGCCTTGCTGGCTGTGGACGACCCAAACGTCCAGGCCCGGATTGGCCGGCGGGTCATCGCCGAAGGGTTGTCAGTGCGCGCGACTGAGGCGCTGGTGCGCGCCCTTACGGACGACCAGTCGGATGCAGCGGCACAGGGGCTGGCGGCGTCGGCGAGCCAGCGGACGCCGTCGCCGTACGCGCATCTGCAGCGCACCCTGACCGACGCGCTCGCGACCTCGGTGGCGATCAAGGGGACACCGGCGCGCGGCCGCGTCGTCATCGACTACGCGGGACCGGAGGACCTCCAGCGGTTGCTCGATGTTCTGGCGAAGGGCGCTGGCATCGATTTGACGGACGCCTGACCAGGCAAAATCCGGCGATGATGCGTCTGCGCCCCGTCCGATGTGCGGTCGGGTGGATTTGCCCTTTGGCGAGAGGCTGTCAGTGACGCAGTGGGGCGTGTATCCGGCTCATGGCCGACTGCAGGACCTGCTCGCACAGGTCCGGAAACGTCATACCGGCGGCGGTCGCCGCGGTCGGCAGCAGCGAGGTCTCCGTCATGCCCGGGCACGTGTCAAACTCCAGCAACCATGGCTGGCCGTCCCCGTCGACCATGAGGTCGGCGCGACTGACGTCGCGGCAACCGAGCAGGTCCCAGGCCTTGGCGGACACTTCGACACAGGCATCCAGCACCTGGGAATCCAGCCGTGCGGGCGCGAAGTACTCAGTCGCTCCGTGCGTGTAGCGGGCGCTGAAGTCGTAGCGACCGGTCCTGGGCACGGCTTCGACGGGCGGCAGCGGCTCGCCGGCGACGATGGACACAGCCACCTCCGTTCCGTGCACGAACCGTTCGAGAAGCACGACGTCGTGGAAGCTGAACGCCGCCATCAGCGCCGGTGCGAGCTGAGCAGGCTCGCTGACCAGGCCGACCCCCAGTGCCGCACCACCCTGCGACGGCTTGACGACCACCGGTGACCCGAGCCGCTCCAGGACGTGGTCCAGCGCGGCCGCCGCACCCATGTCGCGGACCGCATCCGACGACAATGTCATCCACTGCGGTGTTGCCACCTCCGCCCGCTGGAACAGACCCTTTGCGACCGCCTTGTCCCACGCCAGCAGCGACGACACCGCATCCGGCCCGGTGTACGGCTGGCCGAGCAGCTCCAGCAGCGACTGCACGGCCCCGTCCTCGCCGGCCTTCCCGTGGAGCGTCAGATAGGCGATCTCGTATTGCCCCCGGGCCAGCGATGCCACCAATTGATCGTCCAGGTCGAGCCGGGCGACGTCGTGGCCGCGGTCGCCCAGGGCGTCAGCGACGCGTCGCCCCGAGCGCAGGCTGACCTCTCGCTCCATGCTCAGCCCGCCGGCCAGCACCGCGACCTTTGTTGCGTTCATTCCTGGTCCCCAAAGAGCGCGTGCGCGAAGGCGATCTCGTCGTGCACGACCTCGGCCAGTCGCCGGACCCCCTCACGGATGCGCTCCGGCGGTGGGAAGCAGAATGACAGGCGGAGTTCCTCGCCGCCGCCGCCGTCGGCGTAGAACGCAGCCCCGGGTACATACGCGACGCGGGCACGCAGCGCCTTGGCCAGCAGTTGCTTCGCATCCAGGCCATGCGGCAGGCGGACCCACACAAAGAAGCCGCCGGTCGGCTGCGTCCACCGGCACTCGGCGGGGAAGCTCGCTGCAAGCTCGCCGAGCATGGCGTCGCATCGCTCGCGGTAGACGCCTCTGAAGGTCTCGACCTGCGCCTGCCACGGCTGTGTCGCGAACCACCGCTGCGCGACGGCCTGCGTGAGGTTGGACTGGCACAGGTCGGCGGCCTCCTTGAGCAGGACGAGCTTGTCGCGCACCGATTCCGTGGCGGCGACCCAGCCGACCCGCAACCCGGGGGAGAGGATCTTCGACAGGGTGCCGATGTAGATAACTCGTTCGGGAGCTAATGATAGCAGTGCTGGTCGCAGCTCTCCCTTGAAATCAAGCAGCCCATACGGGTTGTCCTCGACGATTATGAGGTCGAACTGCTCCGCCAGCTGCACGACCCGCTCCCGCCGGCGCGAAGACAACGAGGATCCCGCGGGGTTCTGGTGGTTCGGAATGGTGTAAAGGAACTTCACCGGCCGCCGGTCGTGCGCGAGTTGCGCGAGGGTGGCCTCCAGCGCGTCGGTATCCAGGCCATCGTCGTCCATCGGGACGTGGACCACGTCGGCCTCGTAGGAGGCGAATGCGCCGAGCGCCCCGACGTAGGACGGGCCCTCCGCCACGATGAGGTCACCCGGGTCGCAGAACAGCTTGGCGACGAGGTCCAGGCCTTGCTGGCCGCCGGCCGTGACGACCACGTCGTCTGGATGCGCGGCGATACCCTCGGCGGCCATGACCCCCACCAGAGCCTCGCGCAACTCTGGCATTCCCTGCCCGCCGCCGTACTGCAGGGCCCACGCCCCGTTCTCGGCGATGACGCCCTGCGTGACCTCCGCCACCGCCTCGAGATCCAGTGCGGCCGTGTAGGGCATCCCACCGGCGAGAAAGGCGATCTCCGGCCGCTCCGCCACCGCGAACAACGCCCGGATCTCAGACGCGGTCATGCCGCGCGTACGGCTCGCGTAGCGCGCAAGATAGGTATCGGGGTTGATTTCGCTCACTGCGATGCTCCTGCCAGAAGCACCGTGAGGGTACCGCCGACCCCCCGTTACACTTGCACTTCGCCGCCGACCGTGGAGGGACCGTCGTGACGCAGGACTGGGTCCACCGTACTCCCGGGTGTTGTGCGGGTGCGCGGTGATGAACGGCGCCGCGGTGGGACCCAGGGATCCCGCTCCGCCGCCCGATCATCCCATCGGGCTCGGCGAGGACAGCGGGCCGCATCCCGTGGTGCGTGCTGTTGTCGGGTTGCTCGTCGGCCTGGCGGCGGGGGCCGTGGCGGCGGCGCTCACACCGCGTCCCGAGCGTGCCACGCGCACGGCGACCGGAGGCGGACGGTGAGGCCACGATGTCACGGCGCATCCACGACCTGGGTCTGACGAACCTCGACGGCCTGCCGGCGACGTGCCGTGCATGCATCTTCTGGGAGGTCAGCGGCGCGCCGCAGGGTCCCCGCGCCGGGGAGGAGGCGGCTGCCGCCGGACGCAAAGAGGCGTGGTGGCAGGCGACGCAACTCGAGTGGGGGACGCCCGGCAAGGCGTTGTACGTCGACCAGCGACCGGTGGGATACGCCACCTTCGGGCCGGCCGAGCACTTCCCGCGCGCCCGCCAGCTGGGTCACGTGGTGTCCGATGACGCGCTGCTACTCGCGGCCCTGTGGGTCGCTCCCGAGCAGCGGGACACCGGCGGCGCGAAAATGCTGCTGCAGAGTGTCCTGCGCGAGACGCACCGGCGGGGTGCAAAGGCTCTCGAGGCGTACGCGGCCCGGGGTTCGGGTAGCGGTCGGCAGCTCACGACCTGCTTCATCCCTGAGGAGTTCCTCCTCGCAAACGGGTTCGAGGTGCGCCACCAGCACGCCGACCACCCACTGCTGCGACTCGATCTTCGCAAGACCGTACGCTGGCAGGAGTCCTTCGGTCATGCGCTGTCCGGTGTGGTCAGCGCGCTCAGCCGCCGGGAGAGAGCACCCGCACCCAGCGCGCCCGCACTGGAAGCACACCGCTGATCAGCCCGCGACGGCCGTGGCCCCTTGCGCGTCGCCTTCGAAGAACAGTGCCAGCGCCTCGACGAGGCTGTCCGCCAGGGAGTTCTGCCATGCCGCGTCGCCCAGACGCTCCTCGTCGCGCGGGGACGAGATGAATCCGGGTTCCGCGACGATCGCCGGCATCCGTGTTTCGCGCAGGATCGCCCAGGTCATCGGGTGTACCCGGCAGTCGGGGTGCCAGCCGTCAAGCGCCATGCGGTCCTGCACCAGTGTCGCGAGCCGGTAACCACCCTCCGACGAGAACTGTGGTGCGCCGAAAAAGTAGGTCGCCGAGCCGCACGCCTGCGGCACGTCGAGCGCGTTCACCCCGATCGAGATGGTCACATCCACCCCCTGTTCGTTGGCGAGCCGAGCGCGCTCGCTCCCGGTCGGATTACTGCCAGGCCCGCGCGACAGCACAACGGCTGCCCCGCGTGCGGCGAGCCGGGCGTGCAGCCTGGAGCAGACCGCCCACGCCACGTCCGCTTCGGTCAGCCCGGATGCGCCAACGTGACCGGGGTCACCTGGTCCGTGGCTCGGGTCGACGAGGATCCGTGCACCCGACAGGGTGCGCCCGGAGAGTCCCCGCAGCCATTCCCGTTCGCGTGCGCGCACCCCGACGCCGCCCGACTGGTGCCCGCGGAGGAGGCGCCGCAGGGCGGCAATTGTCTGGGGACCGGCCACCCCGTCGACCGCCAGCCCGGTGTTGCGCTGGAACTCCTCCACTGCCGCACGCGCCAGGGGGCCGAAAATGCCGTCCTCCGCCGCCGCGTCGAACCCGAGCTGGTTGAGGCGGTGCTGAAGCTCGCGGACGTCGTCGCCGCGCATCATCCGTCGGGAGTGCCACAGCAGCCGGCTGCCCAGGGTGTACCCGGATTCCACCAGCGCGCGCCACGTCTCGGCCCCCACGATCCCGTCGGCGGGCAGGTGGCGTTCGCGCTGGAAGCGCCGAACCGCCTCGTGCGTCCTGTCGCCGAAGGCTCCGTCGGCGGTGATCCCCTCACCGAGGGCGCGAGACAACCGCTGCTGGACATCGACGACCGGCGGGCCGGTGTCGCCGCGGCGGATCAGGCGCATGAGGAGCGAGTGTAACGACGGCCGGCGCACGTCCTCGCGGGCGAACCGCCGACCGCAACAGCCGCCGGTCGCCAACGCCAGCGGCGGTCGCCGCGACGACGTCGTTAGGCGAGGAACTCCTGCACCTCGGCCAGCAGCTGGCTCTTGCCGCGGGCGCCCACGATGCGCTTCTTCTCGTCACCGCCGGAGAAGACCATCAGTGTCGGGATCGACATCACCCGATACTTGCGCGTGACATCCGGGTTGTCATCCACGTTGAGCTTGAGGACCTTCAAGGACCCGGCCTGCTCCTGGGCGATCTCCTCGACAACCGGCCCCACCATCCGGCACGGGCCGCACCACTCGGCCCAGAAATCCACCAGCACCGGGGTTTCAGATTTGAGGACCTCCGTCTCCCAGTCCTGGTCGCCGACGGCCTTGGTGTTGCTCATGAGGTTCCTCCTGGAGTGACTGCTGCGGTGCAACCCGGTGGTCTGCCCTGGTATTCCCCACAATGGGGTGCGGGCATGTGCCGAAAGTGGCGAGGGGCGCCGAAGCGCCCCTCGCGGCGGTTCGGATGACGGGGGGACAGCCGAACCGCAGATCTGCCAGCGGACGTCTCATAGGAGCGCCCGCTGCTTCAGTGACCTTACATCGTCATCATGTCCTGAGTACAGCCTGAACTGCCTGATTGAACAGGGTCAACCGGCTCTATCAGTTGTGCGCGTTCAAACCCAGCCAGCGTTCTGCGTCCATCGCGGCTTTGCATCCCATTCCGGCGGCGGTAACGGCCTGACGGTAGGTGTGGTCCACGACATCCCCGGCTGCGAACACACCGTCCACACTGGTGGCCGTCGTCGGCTCGTCGACCAATATGTATCCCTCCGCGTCCAGCTCGAGCTGGTCGCGGAACAGCAGGGTTGTCGGATCGTGCCCGATGGCGAGGAAGAGTCCGTCGGCCGAGAAGTTGCGCTCCTGACCGGTCACGACATCCTGCAGCCGAACGCCGCTCAGGACGTCGTCGCCGACCACGTCGGTGACGACGGTGTTCCAGAGGAACTCGATCTTGGGATTGGCGAACGCCCGGTCTTGCATGATCTTCGATGCGCGCAGTTCGTCACGGCGGTGGATCACGGTCACCTTCGTGGCGAACTTCGTGAGGAAGGTCGCCTCCTCCATCGCTGAGTCGCCGCCACCGACGACCACCAACTCCTTGTTACGGAAGAAGAAGCCGTCGCACGTAGCGCACGACGACACGCCGCGACCGATCAGGCGTTGCTCGTTGGGCAGATTCAGCCACCGCGCCGTGGCGCCGGTCGAGATGATCACGGTGCGGGCGCGGTAGGTCTCGTTGCCGACGACGACGCGGTGTGGCGATCCGGCGCTGAAGTCCACGCCGTCGACGTTGAGACTGACGAGTTCGGCGCCGAAGCGCTCGGCCTGCTTGCGCATGTCCGCCATCAGTTCGGGACCCATGCGCCCGTCCGGGAACCCGGGGAAGTTCTCGACGTCCGTCGTCAGCATCAACTGCCCGCCGGGCTCTCGTCCTTCGAACATCAGGGGCCGCAGGTCCGCGCGCGCGGCGTAGAGCGCGGCGGTGAGCCCTGCGGGACCGGACCCGATGATGATGACGTCACGGATGTCGGACATGAAATGCCGCTCCTCTCTCTCTCCGCACCAACCGGAGGCGCACCACCACTATTCCGGCGGCACGGCGGCCACTGCCTGAGACCATCCGTAGACTAGGGCCACCTACCCAGGCGAGGCCGGTCGTGGCGCAGACGATCCCGCGGTGCGTGAACCACCCTGATGTCGAGACACGGATCTCCTGTTCGACCTGCGACGACCCGATCTGCACAAGGTGCATGCGCCAGGCGGCGGTCGGTCAGAAGTGCCCCCGGTGCGCACGCATACCTCGCAGCGCCCGGGCGACCGGTCGGCCCGTCCACTACGTCAGGGCGGTGGCGGCCGGCCTCGCCGCCGCGGGCGTGGGCGGAATGGCCTTGGCGTTCCTACTGCCGGTCGTACGCTTCGGCGGCATCATCTTCAGCGGGCTGCTCGGCCTCGGTATCGGCCGCGCCGTGGCCTGGGGAGCCCACCGGCAGACGCACCGCCCGTTCGAGGTGATGGCGGTGGTCTTCGCGGCCGCCGGCGCGGCACTCGCGCACGGAGCCCCCTTCGTGCTGCGTGGCTACGGCGTGCTGGGGGTGCTGGTCGCGGGCTATTTCGGCCTGCGCGGCCTGCGCGGCTGACCTACGACTGCTGGAAGACCAGCGTCGCGCAGTCGCCCCGCGCGACGACCCAGACCTCCGTGCGGTCCAGGCTCTGTGCGCCGGGGCTTGCTGTCACCAGCACGTATGCGATCGCACGGCGACCGCTGTAGCGCAGGGTTTCGATGCGCGCCGGGACAAGGGGTTCGGAAGCATCCTGGCTGATCACGTCCAGGCAGCGTTTCAGCGTCGCACTGCCGTCGGCCTGCCGGGCCAGGTCCCTGCCGCCCGTGTCGTCGGCTGTATCGCCGCCAGCCGCCGCCTCCGGCAGGGCCTCGACCACGGCCTCCGTGGCTGCGGCGTCGCCACCGGCTTCCGCGTCGGCGGGGGCCTCACCTGACGCCACCGCCCGGCGGCTTGCCTGCACGTCGTCGGGCACAGCGGCGGTGTAGTCGGCTGCGACGTGCACCGCATCATCGATGCTCACGCCGAGCAGCGACTGGACCTCGGGAAGCCGCCGGTACCGTCGTCGCAGCTCGGGTTCGCCCGCCACGACGGCATTGTCAGCGACGACGACGGGTCCCGCCGGCGGGCCGGCGGCGTCTTCCCCCTCTGCAGTCGACCCTGACTCCGCGACGTCGCGTGACGTGGTGGCTGTCCCACCACCCCCCATGCCGCGCAGGACGCCGCCGCCCATCACCGCTGCGAGGACGACGACTGCCGCGGCGGTGCCGACCGCCATCCACCGGTTGCTGCGACGCGCGCGTTCCTGCCGTCGCTGTGACAGATCCACCACCGAGCGCTCCGCGCTCAAGCGCTCGCGCAGGCGCTGATCGAATCCCACCGGAGGGTCGATGTCGTCGACGCCGCCGAGCGACGCCAGCGCGTGGGCCAGGGCGTCAAGACGCGCGCGCATCCCGGGATCCGCAGCGAGTTGTTCCTCGAAT
>WHTG01000162.1 GCA_009377835.1 Nitriliruptorales bacterium | reverse complement strand
TACTGGTTCTCCGTCTCGGTGACCCGGAACGGCTCCCGCACAGCGGCCTGGAGTGTCTCGACGGGGAAGTAGTCCTGCAGCGGGCGCCCGTTCAGCTTGAATTGCCCCGTACCCGCAACCACGCGCACCCGCGCCACGGAGGTCTTGCGGCGGCCGGTGTAGATCTTGTCTGCCATGTTCTCTACCACTCCAACGTCTGCGGCTGCTGGGCAGCGTGCGGGTGCTCAGGACCTGCGTAGACCTTCAACTTGCGCAGCTGCGCGCGGCCGATCGTGTTCTTGGGCAGCATCCCCCTGACCGCCTGCTCCACGAGGCGCTCCGGACGCTCGTCGAGCAGCCTGCCGAACGAGATGGACTTCAGGCCGCCGGGGTAGCCCGAGTGGCGGTACGACATCCGCTGCTCGCGCTTCGCACCTGTCAGGCGGACCTTGGCCGCGTTGACGACGATGACGTGATCGCCCATGTCCATGTGGGGAGCGAAGGTCGGCTTGTGCTTCCCGCGCAGGATGTGCGCGACTCGCGTGGCGAGCCGGCCGAGGACCATGTCCTCGGCATCGACGACGTACCAGGTACGGTCGATGTCACGGGGTCGGGGCGAAAACGTGCGCATTGAGGACTCGCAGTGCGGGTAGTCGGTGGTCCGGTCGGACGAACGGGAGCGGGCACACCACAACGCCACGGGCTCACCGCACGAATGGCTAGGGTACGTCGAACCACCTGCACCAGCAAGATTGGACTCGTGGTGCAAAGGCGCTCGTGGCCGGGTCAACGAGCTGCTGATCGAGTTCCTCGGTACGACACCCCCGTGAGCGTCAACCCGTGTGGCGGAGCGACGGGCCCGGCTACCTGGCGATCCTCTGCCGCCACGACCTCGCCGACCCACGCCGGCATCTGCCTGCCCGCCCCGACCTCGACGAGTGTCCCGACGATCGACCGCACCATCTGGTGACAGAACGCGGCGCCGACGACGCCGACGACCACCAGCCCGCCGCTCCCGCGGCGCACCGCGATGCGGTCGAGGCGGCGTACCAGCGCGTCGCCCTCTCGCTTGCGGCAGAACGACGCGAAGACGTGCTCGCCCACCAAGTGCCCGCCGCCCTGTTCCATGAGGCCGATGTCCAGCGTCGGGGGCCCGACGTGCCAGGTGCGCCGGCGCCATGCGGGATCCATCGCGACGGCGTCGCACAGCCGGTAGCGGTAGCGTCGTTGCGTGGCGGAGAACCTCGCATCGAACGACGCCGGAACCCGCCGCACGCGCCACACCGTGACGTCGCCGCCGCACAGGTGATCCAGCGCTGCGCGCATCCGGTCCAGGTCCTGCACCGGCCGCGCCGTCGGATCGACATCGCAGTGCACGACCTGTCCTGACGCGTGGACGCCGGCGTCGGTACGCCCCGCGCCCGTCGTACCAACCGCTGCGCCACACAACCGGGCCAGGGCGTCCTCGAGGACGGCCTGCACAGTGCGTTGATCAGGTTGCCGCGCGAAGCCGCGGAAGTCTGTCCCGTCGTAGGCCAGGTCGATGCGCAGACGCACCCGTCCGTTACTCGTCCTTGGCCTCGTCGTCGGCCGCGGTGTCGGCGCCCTCGTCGTCGACGGGTGCGTCGACCTCCGCATCCTGCGCGGCCAGCCGTGCCTCGACCTCTGCGGGGTCTGCCTGCACGCCGCCGTCGGGATCGGTCAGCTCCTGCTCGCCAGGGACGTCCTCTGTGTCCTCCTCGTACTCCTCGTCGTACACGACGTCCTCGCCCCGGTCGACCGCCGCCTGGCGCTCCTCGGCGATCTCGCGAGCGGACTGCGACAGCGTCCCCTTGCGCCGCCGCAGGCTCCAGCGCCTGCGCGGCTGCTCGGAAAGGTCACCCTCGCCCTGCGCGACGACGCCCTCGACCAGTTCGATCAGCGCCATGGGCGCTGCATCACCCTTGCGGTTGCCCAGCTTCAGCACGCGCGTGTACCCACCGGGTCGCTCCGCGAATGCGGGACCGACGTCGGTGAACAGCTTGTGCACCACGTCCTTGTCGCGGATGACCCTGAGCACCTGCCGCCGCGCATGGACGTCGCCACGCTTGCCGAAGGTGATCATCTTTTCGGCCAGCGGCTGAACGGTCCGGGCCTTGGCAAGGGTGGTGCGGACGCGGCCGTGCCGAATCAGTTCCGTGGCCAGATTCGCCAGGATCATCTTGTGGTGGGCGGGGTCTCCGCCGAACCGGGCGGCCTTCTTCGGCTGCGGCATTGCGTTGCTCCCTCGGACTTGAGAAAGGGTCGGGCGATCTACGCGGTATAGCCGCCGTAGTCGGCGAGCGACAGACCCATCTCCTGCAGCTTCTGCTTCACTTCCTCGATCGACTTCTGGCCGAAG
This sequence comes from Nitriliruptorales bacterium, assembly GCA_009377835.1. Taxonomy (GTDB): domain Bacteria; phylum Actinomycetota; class Nitriliruptoria; order Euzebyales; family Egibacteraceae; genus WHTG01. Next base: position 4,800 of record WHTG01000162.1, on the reverse strand, counting down.
TTGCGGATGTCGAGCAGGTCTTGCTCCGTCTTCTGCACCAGCTCGCCGACGGTGGCGACACCCTCGCGCTTGAGGCAGTTGTAGGAGCGCACCGACAGGTCCATGTCCTCGATCGGCAGCATGAGGTTCGGCGAGTTCGGCAGTACCGGACCGGCGCCCTCCCCGATCGAGAGCCCACCGGGGCCGGACTCCTCGAACCCGGCGAACAACCCGAACAGGTCGCGCAGCGTCTCCCCGGCGCTGGCCAGCGCCTCGGCGGGAGTGATGGAGCCGTTGGTCTCGACGTCCAGAATCAGCCGGTCGTAGTTGGTCATCTGCTCCACACGCGTGGGCTCCACCCGGTAGGTGACTCGCCGCACCGGCGAGTAGATCGAGTCGACCGGGATGACTCCGATGGGCTGGTCGCCGCGCTTGTTGCGCTCGGCCGACACGTACCCGCGGCCCTGTTCCACGGTGAGGTACATCTCGACGCGGCCCTTCCGGTTCAGCGTCGCGATGTGCAGGTCACGGTTGAGGATCTCCACCTCACTCGGCGCGGTGATGAAGTCCGCGGTGATCTCACCCGGCCCCTCACCGCCGAGGAAGATCTCCACCGGCTGTTCGCTGTGACACCGCAACACGAGCTCCTTGAGGTTGAGGATGATGTCGGTGACATCCTCTTTGACGCCCTCTACCGAGCTGAACTCGTGGAGTACACCCTCGATGCGGACGCTGGTCACGGCGGCACCCGGGATCGACGACAGCAGGGTGCGGCGAAGACTGTTGCCGAGGGTGTACCCGAAACCAGGCTCCAGCGGCTCAATGCTGAACGCCGACCGGTTTCCTTCGGTCAGAACCTCTTCACTGATGGTGGGACGCTGAACAATCAGCACTGATGCATCGCCTCCAGGCGAACTAGCGATGGTCTGTTGGGTTGGATCTTGATCTTTCGCTACCAAAGCGGCGGTGCGTCGGTGGGTGCGAAGGCGACTCAGGGTGCCGAGCCCCTAGGGCGAGGCGGGTTCCCTGTCGGAGCCGTAGCACCTCACCGGTGGGCCGCCGCGGCCCCCTACTTGGAGTAGAGCTCCACGATGAGTTGTTCTTGGACGGGGACGTCGATCTGCTTGCGGCTGGGGACGTCCAGGACGCTGATCTGTAGCTTTGTCGTGTCGGCGCTCAGCCATCCAGGAACCTGCTTGGCGCCGCTTAGCTCCAGGGCACCGAGGATCGGTACCAGGTTACGCGCGCGCTCCCGCACCGTGACCACGTCGCCGACGCGTACGCGGTACGACGGGATGTTCACAGTGCGCCCGTTGACCTGGAAGTGACGGTGCCGCACCAGCTGGCGGGCTTCGTCGCGTGAGCGCGCCAGGCCACCGCGGAACACAACGTTGTCCAGGCGCGTCTCGAGCAGGACGAGCAGGTTCTCACCGGTCAGGCCGCCGCGACGCGACGCCTCCTCGTAGTAACTGCGGAACTGGCGCTCGAGTACGCCGTAGATACGGCGGGCCTTCTGCTTCTCGCGCAACTGGAGGAGATACTCGCTCTCACGGATGCGGCCGCGACCGTGCTCACCCGGTGGATACGGGCGCTTCTCGATCGCGCACTTGGGCCCCTCGCAGCGGGTGCCCTTGAGGTACAACTTCTGCCGCTCGCGGCGGCACAGCTTGCAGTCGGGTCCGGTGTACCGAGCCATTCAGTGTTTCCTCATCTTGTCGATGTGGGTTGACATGCGCTTCGCTGAACCAGGCACGTCAGACGCGACGCCGCTTGGGAGGGCGGCAGCCATTGTGGGGAATGGGGGTGACATCGCGGATCGCGGCAACCTCCAGGCCGTTCGCCTGCAGCGACCGGATTGCCGTCTCGCGACCCGAACCCGGACCCTTGACGTAGACGTCGACCTTGCGGACGCCGTACTCTGCGGCGCGTCGGGCGGCCTGTTCGGCCGCCAGCTGCGCGGCGAACGGCGTCGACTTGCGGCTGCCCTTGAAACCGACATTGCCCGAAGACGCCCACGACAAGACGTTGCCCTGCTGGTCGCTGATAGTGATGATCGTGTTGTTGAAGGAACTCTTGATGTGCGCCTGCCCGTAGGCGACCTGACGACGCTCCTTCTTCCGCGCCCGCGACTTGGCCTTCGCGCCGCCCTGCTTCTTCTGCTGTGCCATTCGCCTCTTCGCTTTCCTTCAGGTGTTCGGCCCGAGCGGCGCCGATCTACTTCTTCAACTTCTTCTTGAGACCGCCGACGGTGCGCTTGGGACCCTTGCGGGTTCGCGCGTTGGTGTGCGTCCGCTGGCCCCGTACGGGCAGCCCACGGCGGTGGCGGATGCCCTGGTAGGACCCGATCTCGACCTTGCGCTTGATGTTCTGGGCCACCTCGCGCCGCAGGTCACCCTCCACCTTGTAGCTCGCATCGATGAAGTCACGCAGCCGGCGCACCTGCTCGTCGGACAATTGACGCACGCGTGTCGACGGGTCGACTCCCGCAGCCGCCAGCGTGTGCATCGCGCGCGTCCGGCCGACGCCGTAGATGTAGGTAAGACCGATTTCCACGCGCTTCTCGCGTGGCAGGTCGACACCGGCAATACGTGCCATGAACTAGCTCCTACTGTCGCAACCGCTGCGCTGCATGAGCAACATTTCCTATCCCTGGCGCTGCTTGTGCCGGGGGTTCTCGCAGATGACCATCACGCGACCGTGCCGGCGGATGACCCGGCACTTCTCGCAGATCTTCTTGACCGAAGGCTGGACCTTCACTTCACTTCTCCCTGATGGCGGTGGCTGCCACGTGAGAACCCTTGCAGGCGTCTGGGGTCGGACAGCACAGAAGGCCCGGCGGTCGGCGTGCGAAGGCACAGACCCCGTCCGGGCCGAGGAGCCACCGTATCACCCCGCCTCCTGGGCGTCCAAAAGTGCGCTTTCCCGGTGTCGGGTCGCTTCGCCGTCCGAACCTGCCGTCGGCACTCGGTGCGGCTCGCGCAGGGGCCAGGCCGGCTCGTCCGACCGGGCTGTGAGCACCCAGGGCCCGTCCTCGGTGATCGCGACGGTGTGCTCCCAGTGCGACGACAGCGCGCCGTCGGCTGTCACGACCGTCCAGTCGTCGTCGAGCACCCGGGTGTCGGCAGTTCCCAGGTTGAACATCGGTTCCACCGCGATGACCAAGCCAGGCTGGAGCTTGGGCCCGCGACCGGCGCGGCCGTAGTTGGGAACGTGGGGGTCTTCATGCAGCGCCCGTCCGATCCCGTGGCCGACGTACTCCTGGACCACGCCGTATTCGTGTGGCAGAGCGTGCGCCTCGACGGCGGCCGAGATGTCGGTCAGCCGCGCCCCTGACTGCGCGGCGCACAAACCAGCCCACAGGCCCGCGCGCGTGCGCTCCACCAGGTCCGCCACCTGTGGTGCGACCGAGGTCTCACCACCCACGATCCACGTCACCGCCGAGTCCCCGTGGTAACCCTCCACGATGGCGCCGGCGTCGATCTTTATCAGGTCGCCTTCGCGCAGGACCACGTTCGCCGACGGGATGCCGTGGACGATCTCGGCGTTGACGGACGTGCACAGGGTTGCCGGAAACCCGCGGTAGCCCTTGAACGAGGGCACAGCGCCGCGGCTGCGGCACTCCCGCTCGGCGACCTCGTCCAGTTCGGCCGTGGACACCCCGGGCCGTACCAAGTCGCGCAGAATCTCGTGCACGTCGGCGACGACTTTGCCCGCGCGCGCCATGATCTCGACCTCCGCGGGCGATTTCCGCACGATCATCGGGTCGACCTCACGCCGCGTCCTCGCCACCGTTGGGGTCGCTGAATCCCTCGACGTCGTCGAGCAGCGTCAGCGTCCTCCTGGTGACTTCCTCCACGGGGCCGATGGACTCCACGTCCCGCAGCAGGCCCCGCTCCCAGTAGAAGTACTCCAGTCGTTCCGTCTTCTCGTGGTACTCCTGCAGCCGGTGGAGCACCACTTCCTGGGTGTCGTCCTTGCGGTGCACGAGCGGTGTGCCGCACTCGTCGCACAGCCCCTCCTTGCGCGGCGGTGCGAACTCCAGGTGATACACGGATCCGTCCTTGGGACACACCCGGCGGTTGACGATCCGGCGGACGACCTCCGACTCCGGGACGTTGAACCGTAGGACGACGTCGAGGGGACGGCTCTCGCTCGCCAGGAAGTCTTCGAGGGTGACCGCTTGCGGCACTGTGCGGGGAAAGCCGTCGAGCAGGAAGCCCTTCTGGGCATCGTCTTGCGAGAGACGGTCGGTCACCATGCCGATGACGACGTCGTCGGGCACGAGGTCGCCGAGGTCCATGTACGCCTTGGCCTCTTTCCCCAGCGCCGTCTCGTTGCGGACGTTTTCACGGAAGATGTCCCCCGTCGCGATCCGCGGAACCTCGAAAGCGCGAGAAATGTGGACAGCTTGCGTCCCCTTCCCCGCTCCAGGTGGTCCCAACAAGACGACTCGCACGCGTTGCTCCGTTCAGTCCTTGAGAAAGCCCTCGTAGTGGCGCTGCAACAACTGGGACTCGAGCTGCTTCATCGTCTCGAGTCCGACGCCCACCACGATGAGCAGCGTCGCGCCCCCCAACGGGAACTGCAGCCCCGCCGCGGCGGCGATGATCATGGGCAGGATCGCAAGCGAAGCCAGGTACAACGAACCCGGCAGCGTGATGCGGCTGAGCACCCGATCCAGGTACTCGGCAGTCGGGCGCCCAGGGCGAATGCCGGGGATGAACCCGCCGTACTTCTTCATGTTGTCGGCGACATCGATGGGGTTGAACGTGATCGACGTGTAGAAGTACGCGAAGAACACGACGAGTGCGAAGAACAGCG
>WHTG01000056.1 GCA_009377835.1 Nitriliruptorales bacterium | reverse complement strand
GGGAAACCGCTCCGCCAGTGACGTCGCGTGCGCAAGGTCATTGGTGGCGTACACGCCGGCCAGAGCGTGCCCGAGCGCCCGCAGCAGCGAGGGGTCGGCCTCCAGCGCCTCCACCAGCGGTCTGGCGCCTTCGTCTCGCAGGTCCACCGGCGTCGGGGCGGGGGAGTCCGCGGGCGCCCCGACCAGCAGCAGGACGCGTCCACTCCGCTGCTCGCGCACGAACCTCAGCGCTGTGGTCGCCGCCTGCGGTGAGGCGACCACCAGCGCATCACCCAGCGGTCCCAGTGCGGCGGCGACGGCCCGTGCCATTCCGTCTGCCACGCTGACGTGATCTGCGAGTGGCCCGACGATGCCGTCAACCGTGCCGGTCTCGGCGGCAGCGGACAGGGCCACCGCCCCCTCCGTGGCCTCTGCGGATGCCACCCGTAGCGCGTCCGCACGCGCCTCCAGCGACGCCCGCCGGCGCTCGAGATCCCTTTCGCGCAGTGCCGCGTTGTCGGCGGCTGCCTGGCGGCGAGCGACGGCCGTCTCCGCCGCCGCCAGCTGCTCCGCCAGCACGGTTTCCTGCGCGTCGAGTCGCTGGATGTCCCGCTGCAGCCCGGCGATGTCGGCCTCCAGCTCCTCGCGCCGAGCAGTCATGCCGGACACCTGGCTGGCCAGGCGCCCTTCCTCGCTGGCGGCCTGCGCCAGCGAGGACCGTAGCGCCGCCACTTCACCCTCCCACCGCAGGAGCCGCTCCCGGGCCTCCACCCGGCGCCGCGCCTCTGCCGCAGCGGCTTGCTCGTGCGCGCGGCGCGCCTGCTCCGCGTCGCGCCGCGCCGCGGCTGTGGCCTCCAGGGCCCGTCGCGCCTCGTCGCGCTGCTCTTCCAGACCGACGAGCGACTCGCGCTCGGCGTCGGCGTCGGTGCGCAGCTGCGCGGGGTCGCGCCCGGCGACCGGTTCCTCGACGGCGTCGACCAGACCGAGTCGGCGTTCCCCGATACGCGCCTCCAGGCCACGGAAGCGTTCCACGAGGTTGCTCAGCTGAAAGTGTGTTTCGGTCGCCACACGCACCGCAGGCGAAAGCCGGTCCAGGGCGCCCTGCACCTCGGCCTCCTCGCGGCGCGCGGCCGCGACTTCTGCCTCGACCGCCGCAAGACGTTCGTCGGCCGCCCGCTGCGTAGCTTCGTCCTGCTCCCACCGCGTCTGGAGAAGGTCCAGTTCGCGCAGCGCGCGGGTGATGCGAACGTCACGCAGCTTGGCTTGCAACTCGGCGTGTTTCGCCGCCGCCTCGGCCTGACGTTCCAGCGGTCGCAGGTTGCGGCGCAGTTCCCGTAACACGTCCGTGAGGCGCTCGACGTGGGCATCCATCTGCGCGAGCTTGCGCAGCGCACGTTCCTTGCGCCGGCGGTGCTTGAGGATCCCCGCCGCCTCCTCGACGAAGGCACGTCGCTCGTCGGGCCTGGCGTTGAGAATTGCATCGATCTGACCCTGGCCGACGATCGTGTGGTTCTGGCGTCCCAGACCGGTGTCCGACAGCAGCTCCTGGACGTCGAGCAGGCGGCAATCGACGGAGTTGACGGCGTAGGTGTTCTCGCCGGACGCGAACATCGCGCGGCTGACGGTCACCTCGCTGAACTCGATCGGCAGCCCGCCCCCCGCATTGTCGATTGTGATGTCGACCGCTGCCCGCCCCAACGCCGGCTTGCCGGGCGCCCCGGCGAAGATGACGTCGGCCATGGAGCCGCCGCGCAGGCTCTTCGCGGAATGCGACCCCAGCACCCATGACAGAGCGTCGACCACGTTGGACTTTCCGGACCCGTTCGGCCCGACGATGACGGTGATCCCGGGCTCGAACTCCAGGCGCGTCTTCTCTGCGAAGGACTTGAATCCGCGCAGCGTCAGGGACTTGAGGAACACGCGGCGGAGTGTAACGACGGAGGTCGTGAAAACGACGAAGCGGCCCCGCAGGGCCGCCGTGGTCGCTCCCCGCTGGAATCACGTTCCTGAGAGGACAACCTCCAGGTCGCTGTCCCGCAACGCATCCCGCAGCGCAGCGTTCTCCTGTTCCATCTCGCTGAGCCGCGCCTCGAGTTCGGCTACGCGTGCGCGCAGCGCCGTCGCCTCGGCCAGCATGTGGTAGGGACGATGATCCCACGACCCGATAAGCGCCTTCATCCAATCTCCTCCTACGGTGGTCAGCGGCCTATGGTGACGCCGGCCACGGGCACGTGACAACCGGGGTCCTGAACATTGGGGCGGCGCCGGACGCGCCGGAATTCACGAACGCACTATACCGAGGCGGCACAGCGGTGACAAGGCTTTGCACGCTCGGGTCGCCCGCCGCCGGGCGGTCCCTCGCGGGTGGGGCGACCGTCCTTCGTGGTTCTGACCAGGCACGTTGCGCCGATAGACGCCGATAGAGTTGGCGCGATGTCGCTGCTTCGTCGTCTGACCGTCGCCGCCTCGACGGCAGCCCTGGGTATAGGCGCAGCCACGGTGTGGGCGGCCTCGCGCCCACGTCCCATGCCGCGTGACTCGGCCGCTCCGGAACCTCCGCCCGATCTGCCGGAGGGTCGGATCATTCACGTGCCGGGGCACGGCGAGTTCTTCGTACGGCAGACGGGCGATCCCAGCGCGCCCCCGGTCGTCCTCCTGCACGGATGGATGTTCCCCTCCGACCTGAACTGGTCGACGTGCTACCGACCGCTGGGCGAAATCGCCCACGTCATCGCGCTGGACCACCGGGGCCACGGCCGAGGTCCACGCCCGTCCGCGCCGTTTCGCCTGTCCGACGTCGCCGACGATGTCGCGGCGGTGCTGAAGCACCTGGGGCTGCACCCGGCGATCGCCGTCGGCTACTCGATGGGGGGCGCGGTGGCGCAGCTGCTGTGGCGGCGGCACCCGGAGGTGGTCCGCGGCATGGTGCTGTGCGCAACCAGCGCCTCGTGGACCGCCAGCCCCCGCATGCGCTGGGGCTGGCGGGCGATGGGGATCCTGCAAATGGCGCTCCGGCTGGTGCCGCGGCCGTGGTGGGAGCGGCTGTACCTGGCGCAGGCGCGCGGCGACCTGCCGGTCAAGGTCTCGCAGATGGTGAGCGAGGAGACACCACGCGAGGTCCTGGACCGGCTTCCGTGGGTCATCGCCGAACTGGACCGCGGCAGCGCGGAGGACGTGGCCGAGGCGGGGCGGGAACTGGGGCGCTACGACGCGCGCTCGTGGATCGCGGACGTCGATGTCCCCACCGCAGTGATCATCACCACCCGCGACTCGCTGGTTCCGCTCGACGCGCAGCGGGATCTCGCAGCGCGAATCCACGCGGTTGCCGTCTATCAGGTCGACGGGGACCACGACGCCGTGGTGGCGCGGCGAGAGGAATTCAACGCCGCACTGAGATCGGCGGTACGGGACGTGTGGGCCCACACGTGACGCCCGGTCGACGCGTACGCGGTGCTCGGTGCGCGCCCACATGCCGGCCACGACGAGGCAGAAGGCGGGGCACGCACCTTGGTCCGCCGGCAGTGACGCGCACGGTGGTGCCGGGTCAGGTCTGGCAGTTGCCGCAGAAGAAGGCGTCGCTGCCGTCGTCGTCCGCGTCCTTGCGGATGGGCTGGCGACACCGGGGGCAGGCGAGGCCTTCCTTGCCGTAGACCTTGATGAAGCCGCCGGATTCGTATTCGTCGTCGTCGGCGTAATCGACCGGTTCGTCGGTCCCGCCCTGCTTGACTGCCTCCTGGAGCACCTCTTGCACACCCCGGTACAGCCGCCGGAACTCCTGGCTGGACAGTTCGGCGGACAGCCGCTTTCCCGACAGGCCGGCAGCCCAAAGGATCTCGTCGGCGTAGACGTCCCCCAGCCCGACGATGAACGTCTCGTCCTTGAGGACACCGCGCAGCGGGGCGTTGCGCCGCCGCAGCTCCTGGCTGAACGACGGCCAGGTGAACGTGTCGGTGAGAGGGTCGATCCCGGCCGGTGTGAGTTCCGTCAGGTCGGCGAGGCCGGTGCGCGACACGACGAACAGCTCGCCGTCCTTCGCGGGATCGACGACATGGAGCGCACCACCGTTGGTGAACGTCGCCGCCACCTGTGTATGCCTGCCGAGGGATTGCGACGCGGTCTCCCTCGACAACGTCCCCTGCGATCCGAGACGCACCACCAGGGCGGCGTCGTCGTCGAGGTCGAAGACCAAGTAGGTGCCACGGCGGCCCAGCGCCTGGATCTTGTGCCCGGTCAGCGCCTTGACGAACTCGGGACGGTTGCGGTGGCGGGACACGATCGTCGCGCTGCGGACAGTCACATCTTTGATGCGCTTGTTGACGACATCCTTTTCGAGGTCCTTTCGGAGCACCTCGATCTCCGGCAGCAGCGTCACTCGTGACCTCCGACGGCTACGTGAGCGGCCCCGCAAGTGGGCTGGAACTAGGAAGCCCCCTCCGAGGGCGCGGACCCTACCGCCATTCGGCGCCGAAGTTCGTCATATGCCTGCTGCGCGGCGGCCTGTTCGGCTTCCTTCTTCGAGCGGCCCGTCCCGCGGCCCAGTGGCTCGTCGTCGACCAGTACGACGGCCTTGAATCGTTTGTCATGGTCCGGTCCAGATTCCGAAAGTTCGTACACCGGCAGGGACGACAGCCGGGCCGCGGTCAGCTCCTGCAGCGAGGTCTTGTAGTCAAGGGACGCGCGGCGGGTCGCGAGGTCGTCCAGCAGGGATGCGAACAGGCGCCGGATCAACGCCGCGGCCGTATCGAGCCCCTGGTCCAGGTACACCGCACCGAATACGGCCTCCATGGTGTCGGCCAGGATCGAGTCCTTGTCACGCCCGCCTGACTGCTGCTCACCACGCCCGAGCAGCACGTGCTCTCCGAGTCCCAGGTCACGCGCGGTGTCGGCGAGGCTTTGCGTGTTCACCGCGGCGGCGCGGATTTTTGCCAGCCGCCCCTCGGCCTCGTCGGGGAAGCGGGCGTAGATCTCATCGGTGATGACCAGCCCCAGCACGGCGTCGCCGAGGAACTCCAGCCGCTCGTTGGTCGGCAGACCACCAGCTTCGAACGCGTAGCTGCGATGCGTCAGCGACAACCAGAGCAGGCGCGGATCCTCGACGGGGACACCCAGGACGGCGACCAGCGGCGCGAGGTCGGCGTCAGGCAAGCGACAGGCCCTTGGCGATCTGTTCGGCCGCCTCCCCCACCGTCCGTGCACCAAGCAGGGCATCGTCGTCGACCGCCACCTGGTAGCCGCGGTCGCGCAGCGCCTGCTCCACGTTCTCCACGACCTCCACCAGGTCGAGCGAGTCGGCATGCAGGTCCTCGTCGAACCGCGTGTCGGGGGTCACCTGGTCGTCCAGCCCCAGGATCACCGTGATGCGCTCCGTCAACAGGGCGAAGACGTCATGTTCCGCCGCCTCGGTCACGTTGCCTCCTTTTCCGCCAGCCGCCGTGCGACCATCGACGCCAAGCCTGCCCGACCCACCTGCGCCGCCCTCCGAAGCGCTCGTGCAACGTCCGGCGCGGCCGCGCTGCCATGTGCCACCAGTACGGCCCCACCGACGCCCAGCACGAGGGCGGACGCGTTGGCTTCCCGCTGCTCCAGCGTCGCGAGCGCCTCCACGGTCTTGAGGAAGATGTTGCCGGTGAACCCGTCGGTCACGACAACATCCACCGCGCCGCACAGCACGTCACCCGGCTCGACGTTCCCGGCGAACCCGGCTGTCTGATCCAGCAGCGCGAATGCCGACTTGGCAAGGGCATTTCCCTTACCCGGCTCCACACCGATGTTGAGCAACCCAACCGTCGGCGAGGTCGCTCCCAGCACTTCGGCGTAGGCGGCCCCCATCAGGGCGTAGCCGCCGAACACATCGGGGTAGACGTCGCTGGTGCCTCCGGCGTCCAGCAGCACCACGTCCCGGCGATCCGACACGGGAAGGACCGCTGCAACCACGGGACGCCGAATGCCCGGCAGCCGGCCGAGTCCCAGCAGTGCGGCAGTCAGCGTCGCGCCGGTCGATCCAGCCGACACGACCGCGCCTGCGGCACCGTCTGCCACCAGCTGGCAGGCCACCCGGACACTGGCACGCGGCTTGGCGCGAAGTGCGGCCACAGGATCCTCATCCATCTCGACGACGTCGGGAGCGTCGACGATCTCGATCACGTCCTCGGCGCCCGCAGCGGCGAGGTGCTGCTGCAATTCGTCGCGTCTGCCTACGAGCGTGACGGCAACACCGTGCTCACGTGCCGCCTGGACGGCACCGGCGACCGTGGCGGCAGGCGCATCGTCACCTCCCATCGCGTCAAGTGCGACCCGTGGCGTCGTCATGACGCGGCAGGCTTCAGCGTCCTACTCCTCGACCTGGACGACCTGCCGTCCCGCGTAGTGGCCGCAGACCGCGCACACGGTGTGCGGCTTCAGCGGCGACTTGCAGCGGGCGCAGCTGGCACTGGCGGGTGGCGCGGTGCGCAGCCACTGCGCCTTGCGATGCCGCGTGCGTGCGCGGGACTTCTTGCGTTTCGGGACAGCCATCTCGTACTCCTGCGTCTCGGCGCCGCTCAAGCAGCGAAGCGGTAGCGGCAATGATCGCTCAAGCAGCGAAGCGGTAGCGGCAATGATCGCTCAAGCAGCGAAGCGGTAGCGACTAGCGGTAACGACATATAGCGACATAAGTTGTCAGTCAGGGGGTGTCACAGTCGCCCAACTGCAGCTTTTCAAGCGCAGCCCAACGGGCGTCGACAATGGAGTCTTCACACGAGCACTCGGTCTCGTTGCGGTTCGTCCCGCACTGCACGCAAAGGCCCTTGCAGTCCTCGGCGCACAAAGGACGGTACGGCACCGCCGGCACCAGCGCGTCCCGCGTCAGCGTGTCAAGGTCAATCGTGGTGTCGACGATCTCGTAGCCGGGATCGATATCGTCCGAGTCCTCGGACGGCGTGCTGAACAGTTCCACAACGTCCGCAGCAACGACCTGCTCCAGGTCGGCGAGGCACCGTGCGCATGCCATCTGCAGCTCGGCGACGAGAGTGCCGCGAAGGAGGATCCCGTCCACGACGCTCTCCAGCACCCCGGTCAGCCGGATGTCGCCCTCAAGCGTCGCCATGTCCAGTTCGAGGTCGGCGGACGCGGGTACGGCAAGGTCGACCCGGCGTGACACGCCCGGTCGGTCGATGAGATCAGCGACACGCAGAATGCGGTCGCGGGCGTCGGCAGACATGGCAGACATGGCAGACATGGCAGAAGAGTAGAGATGTCGAGGTGGCCCAGGATATGGGCGCGAAGACCAAGGGTAACACCCAAATCAGGTCTGCTGACCCGGCGGGGTGCGGGCGCGGGGCCGGGCTCAGGGCTGGCGGTGGTCCGTACTTTCGTAGTCGTACAACTGCGACGGGGCGCCTTGCTGTTCGTCGGTCTCGGGCTGGGCGGGCGCCAGTTCCTCGTGCACCATTCGCCCGCGCAACCGCTCCCGCCCTCTCTCGACCGAGCGCATCGTCTTCGCCAGGACGATTTCGAAGTTGGCCAGCTTGCTGTCGACGTAGTCCTCGGCCTCCAGCCGCAGCACCCGCGACTGCTCGCGCGCCTCCTCCAGGATCCGCTCCGCTTCACGCTGAGAGCGGCGGACGACCTCGGTCTCGCTGATCAGGCGCGCCGCCTCGGTCTTGGCGTCAGCCAGCGTCTGCTCGGCCTCGCGTTCCGCCTGCTGCAAGACCTCGTCGCGCTCCTTTATGACCCAGCGCGACTGACGCAGTTCCTCCGGCAGGGAGGCCCGGATGTCGTCGATGACATCTTCGAAGTCCTTACGGTTGACCATCACGGACGCGGACAGCGGCACCGGCCTCGCTTCCGCGAGCAGCTGCTCCATCTGGGCGAGATAGCCCTCGACGTCCACGGGGTTGGTTCCTTTGCTCAGGGGTGCAGCCGGCGGGAGAGATGGTCGGCGACCGCGGGCGGAACGAAGTCGGACACATCGCCGCCGTAGCGCGCCACTTCTTTCACCAGCGACGAGGAGAGAAACGAGTATACGGGGCTGGTTGTCATGAAAAGGGTCTCGACATTGCCCAGCCGGGAATTCATCTGCGCCATCTGCAATTCGTACTCGAAATCGCTCACCGCACGCAGGCCCTTGACGATCACGCCCACCGCCCGGTCGCGGCAGAAGTCGACGAGCAGTCCGTCGAACACCTCGACGTCGACGTTGTTCAAGTCCGCCGTGACCTCACGGACCAGTTCGACCCGCTCGTCGAGCTGGAACAATCCCGGCTTCGTCTCGTTGCGCAGACACGCGACGATGAGCCGGTCGAACCTGGTGGCGGCCCGGCGGATCACGTCGAGGTGCCCGTAGGTGACCGGATCGAAGCTGCCTGGGCAGACCGCTGTGACAGCCATCACGCGTCTTTCGTACGCAGGTACACGAGGACTGTGTCACCGTAGGAGCGTTGTCGGTCCACCGCCAGCACGCCCTGGGGATCCTGCACATCTACCAGCGCAGGATCGCGCCGGTCGCGCTCGACGACCACGGTCGCCGCACGCGCAAGGGCCTCAGCGTCGTCGAGTTGTGCGACCAAGCCCAGGACCGCAGCGAACGCGACGTCGTACGGAGGGTCGCAGAACACGACCGTGAACGGGCCGCCCGTGGGACGGCGCACGAACGCAGACGCGGCAGCGGACTTGATCGATCCGCGGTCCGTCAGCCCCGCCGCGCGCAGGTTGCCGGCCAGCACGCCAAGGGCTTCCGCATCGTTTTCGACGAAAGTTGCGGCAGCAGCACCCCGCGACAGCGCCTCGATCCCAAGCGCGCCCGTCCCGGCGAACAGATCCAGGACGACGGCGCCGGGTATGCGGTCTCGCAGCGAACTGAACATCGCTTCACGCACGCGGTCACTGGTTGGCCTGGTCCCGCGCCCCCGGGGCGTCTTGAGGCGCCGGCCACGGGCGGATCCGCCGATGACGCGCATCAGCCCGTGGACAGCGCGGCGAGGCGCTCCTCGCCGTACCGGCGCCGCACCTCCTGCGCCAGTTCGAGCGTGCGGTCCAGCGTCGGGTCGTCCTCGACGAGGTCCCGTGCGTCCTCCCGCGAGGCGGCGACCCAGGTGTAGTCGCGGATCAGCTTCGCGAGTTTGAGGTCGGGCAGCCCGGACTGGCGCGTGTCGAACAGGCTTCCCTCCCCCCGAAGCTGAAGATCCTTCTCCGCCAGTTCGAACCCGTCCGTCGTCGAGGCGATCGCATCCAGGCGCGGGGCGGCATCCGAGTCGTCTCCCACCTTGCTCGAGAACAGCACGCAGTAGCTCTGCGAGCCGCCGCGACCGACACGTCCACGCAGCTGGTGCAGCTGGCTGATGCCGAAGCGCTCCGCGTCCTCGATGATCATCACGGTCGCTTCAGGGACGTCGACGCCCACCTCGATGACCGTCGTCGCGACGAGGACCTGGGCGTCACCGGAACGGAACGCTTCCATGGCCGCGTCGCGCTCGGCGGAAGGTAGACGCCCGTGGACCAGCGCCACGTCCAAGTCGGCGAACACCTCCTTCGACAGGTGCGCGTGGACATCCTCGGCGGCTGCGACGTCGAGGGCCTCGGACTCCTCGACAAGGGGACACACGACATAGGCACGCTCGCCCGCGGTTACACGTTCACGGATGAACTCGTACAGCCGCCGCCGCCGGGGCGAGTCCGAGGCGATGACCTGGGTCACGATCGGCTGGCGGCCCGGCGGCAACTCGTCCAGCAGCGTCACGTCGAGGTCCCCGTACAGCGTCAGGGCAAGGGACCGAGGGATCGGGGTCGCCGTCATCACGAGGACGTCGGGGGTCCGCTCGTCGGTCCGTTTGTCGCGTAGCCGCTTGCGATGCTCGACGCCGAAGCGATGCTGCTCGTCGACGACGACGACCCCCAGGTCGTGGAACATGACCTGCTCCTCGAGCAGCGCGTGGGTACCGACCAGGAGGTCGATCGACCCCACGGCCAGTTCGGCGAGCAGCCCACGTCGCCGTGCCGCCGGTGTGCCCCCCGTCAGCAGCTCGACCCGCGGGCCGTCCGGCACATTGACGCCCAGCGGCGCGAGCAACGCCGAGAACGTGCGGAAGTGCTGCTCCGCCAGGACCCCCGTCGGCGCCATGATCACCGCTTGGCGACCCCGATCGACCGCAGTGAGCATCGTCCACGCCGCGACCAGTGTCTTGCCGGCGCCGACGTCACCCTGCAGCAGCCGGTGCATCGGCTTCGCGCGGCCGAGATCGGCGCCGATTTCGGCCAACGCCCTGGTCTGCGCGTCCGTCGGCGTGAACGGCAGGGCGGCCAGCAGGCGCGCAGCCAGTCCGTCACCGGCCGGTGCCTGCGGGATCCCGACCGATTCCGACTCCAGACGGTGCCGGCGCTGCTGCAAACCGATCTGCAGGCACAGCAGCTCGTCGTAGACCAAGCGGTCCCGGGCCGGCTGCACGTCGGCGACGTCGTCGGGGCGATGGATCGTGCGGATCGCCCAGTCCAGTCGCGCGAGGCGTCGGCGGTCGCGCAGATCATCGGGCAAGAAGTCCGGGACCGGGCCGACGGCGTCCAGCGCCGCGGACACAGCCGCGGCGATCCGCCACGACGGCAGTCGCTCGGTCGCCGGGTAGGTGGGCTGAATCCTGTCGCCGGAATCGGGCGCCTCGTCGTCGCCCAGCACGGCGAGCTTCGCGTTGCGCAGCTGCAGCGCCTTCTTGAACCGCTCGAGCGTCCCACTGACGGCCACCCGGGTGCCCGCGGGACTTTGTCGCGGCCGCCATTCCTGGTTGAAAAAGGGGACGTCGACCAGCCCGCCGAGCTCGTCGTGAACCGTCGCGCGGGCGATGGTCAGCTTCCTTCCGCGGGGACGGAGCATTCGCCAGTTGTCGATCGTCCCGACGATCGTGACCGGTTCCCCCAGTGGCGCCTCGCGCAGCGGAAGCTGCGCGCCGATGTCGCGGTACTTCCCCTGGTGCGGGTAGTGCTCGAGCAGGTCGCGCACGGTGCGGATGCCGAAGGCGTTGTCGAGCAGCTTCGCGGCGGCCGCGGTGATCCCCGGCACGGTCGCGACGTCCGCCTCCAACCACGCCCGGGCGTCCATACGAGCGGATTGTAGAAGCGCCACGCGGCCAGGGTCGGTTGGTACCGCGCGAGCCGCCGCGATAGCCTGTACGGTCCCGCTGCGGGCCGGCGATCTTATCGCGCTTCCGGGCGAACCACCTTTTTCTGTAATGCGATCGAGGGAATCAACATGGCCGCCGTGTGCGAGATCTGCGCGAAGAAGCCGAACTCCAGCTACCAGGTGAGCTTCTCGCACCGTCGCTCCCACCGACAGTGGAAGCCCAACATCCAGCGCGTCCGCATCTGGGACAACGGCGGGGTGCGCCGCGCGGACGTCTGTACGTCGTGCCTGAAGGCCGGGAAGGTGCAGCGGCCGCCGCAGCGCAGCCGCTGAACGACCCGGGATCAGCCGCGCCGGCGCCATCCGTGGTCAACCGGACCGATGCCCCGGCCGAGCCGCAGTCCGCGCGCGATCGCCCCGGTGACGTAGTCCTTCGCCGCCCGCACCGCAGGCTCCACGTCCAGACCTGACGCGCGGTATGCGGCGATGGCCGACGCCAGCGTGCAGCCGGTGCCGTGCGTGTCGCGGGTCACGAGACGCGGCCCGCTGACGGCGATCTCACGTCGCCCGTCGAACAACAGGTCGATGGCGTCCTCGTCCTCGCCCAGGTGTCCTCCCTTGATCAGGACCCATCGGGGCCCAAGTTCCTTCATCGCCCGCGCCGCAGCCGACATGTCGTCGCGGCTGCGCACCTCGATGCCAGTCAGAACGGTTACCTCGCCGAGGTTCGGCGTGACGATCTCGGCGGCCGGAATGATGCGCGTGCGCATCGCGTCCACCGCGTCCGGCTGCAGCAGTGGGTCGCCGTGCTTCGACGCGCACACCGGGTCCACGACGAGCACTCCAACGTCGTGTGCGGCCAGTGTCTTGGCGACCGCGTCGATGATCGGCGCGGAGGAGAGCATGCCGGTCTTCACAGCGTCCGCCCCAAGGTCCGACAGGACGACTTCGATCTGCGTCGCCACGAAGTCCGGTGGGACCTCGTGGACGCCGTGCACCCCCACAGTGTTCTGCGCGGTCACAGCGGTGACGGCACTCATGCCGAACACGTCGAGCTCCTGGAAGGTCTTGAGGTCGGCCTGGATGCCGGCTCCTCCCCCCGAGTCCGAACCGGCCACGGTCAACACCCGTGGCAGCGTCATGCACGCTCCTCGCCGTAGTGATCCCAGCCCATGCCGGCCATGTCCACGGTGCTGCCGTCGGGTAGCCGCAGCGTCGCGCTGGGCGGGCCGGCGATGACCTCCCCTACGACCACACCGCCTGTTGCGGTCGCGAGTGCCGGCGCGGCCGGCGCGGGTACCGCGGCGAGCAGCGCGTAGTCGTCGCCGCCGCCGGCGATGTAGGTGTACGGGTCGACTTCCAGCCGTTTGGCGACCGCCGCGACGCCGTCTGCAGCGGGCAGGGCCGTGGCCTCGACGACCGCACCCACACCCGATGCCTGGCAGACATGTGTGAGGTCTGCGCCGAAACCGTCCGACACGTCGATCATGGCCGTCGCGCCACCGTCGGCCAGGGTACGCCCCGCAGCGACCCGCGCCACGGGACGCCGATGCGCGATGAGCAGATCGTCGTCGAACTCACCCGTGGCGCGATACAGCGCCAGACCGGCGGCTGCCGCTCCCAAGGACCCCACCACGAGCAGGTGATCGCCCGGTCGCGCTCCGGAGCGGCGCACCACGCCCTCGGGCGCGACGTCACCCATCACGGTGACCGACACGGCCAGCGCCTGCGCGGCGACGGTGTCACCGCCGACGAGGCGCAGCCCCCATCGCTCGCACGCCTCCGACATCCCCTCGTACAGCTGCTGGATGTCCGCGCTCGACACGTCCGTGGGACGGCACAGACCCACCAGTGCGACCGACGGCGTGGCACCCATGGCGGCGAGGTCGCTGCAGTTCACAGCGACCGACTTGTAGCCGACGTCGCTCATCGACGACACGGCCCGGAGGAAGTGGACGTCTTCGACCAGCACGTCGACCGCGAGGCATACACCCCTGCCATCCACGTCGATGACGGCAGCGTCGTCACCGTGACCGACGACGAGGTCCTCGCCGCTGGTCGCCAGGAACGGCGCCAGCCGCGCGATGAGGTCGAACTCTCCTTCGGAGGGCATGCCTTCAGTATGGCCGTCTACGATGCGCGGCCGAAACCGACGAGGCGCTCGAGCAGCCGGAGGCGGGAGCGTCAGAGGCGAGACGCTCAAGCAGCCGGAGGCGGTAGTTGCGAAGAACTGGAGGCTCGCCGTGGCTGTGTTGAACTCGATCGAACTGGAAGGCGTATCCGCCGACAGCTGGAAGCACGCGGCGCAGGAGGCGCTGAAGGAGGCGGCGAAGACGCTGCGGAATATCCAGCGCCTGGACATCCTCGGGACGAGTGCTGTCGTCGGGGACGGCGGCGTGCTGGAGTACCGGACGCGCGTCCGCCTCCTGTTCGAGGTGGACCGCAGCCGCAGCGGGCCGGCTGGTTAGACTCCGCGCCTGCCGCTCGCGCGATCTGGAGGTCCACGATGGTCTCGGCGTACATCCTCATCCTGACCGAGGTCGGCAAGGCTGCCCAGGTCGCCGCCGCGGTCGCGGAGATCGACGGCGTGGACGCCGCCGAGGACGTGACCGGGCCCTACGACGTGATCGTGAGGGCCAAGGCCCAGGACGTCGACGAGTTGGGCCGCATGGTGGTCGCGAGGATCCAGGCCATCGACGGCATCGACCGCACGCTGACCTGCCCTGTCGTCCACCTGTAGCTAATACACTCCCGTCGCTGAAGCAGCGAAGCGGTAGCGACAAGTCACGGGCCGTAACGCTCCTCGGTGGAACCGGCCTCCAGAGCCAGGTGCAGGAGGCGGTCGATCAGCTGCGGGTACGACAACCCTTGTGTCTGCCAGACGTACGGGAACATGGAGACTGCGGTGAAGCCGGGGATGGTGTTGATCTCGTTGACGAGCACGTCCCCCGTGGGCTCGATGTAGAAGAAGTCCACACGAGCCATCCCCCGGGCTCCGATGCCGAGGTATGCCTCGCGGGCATAGGCCATGCACCGGTCGGAGACCTCCGCGGGTACGTCCGCGGGACATTGCAGGACCAGGGTCTCGTCCAGGTACTTGCCTTCGAAGTCGTAGAACGCGCGCTGCGTCCGAACCTCACCGGGCGGTGTGATTTCAAGGTCGGTCTCGCTGTTGCCGAGGACGCCGCATTCGATCTCTCGGGGTGCCTCGAGCCCCTGCTCGACGATGGCCACCCGGCCATGGGTGAATGCCTCGAGGATGCCCGCGACCAGTTCGTCGCGCGTGCGGCACAGCGCGATGCCGATCGAGGAGCCCTGACGCGCGGGCTTGGTGAACATGGGGTACCGCAGGGTGGACTCCAGGTCGCCCAGGACGGCCGTCCGGTCGGCCTCCCATGAGGCCCGGCGGACCGCCTCGAACGGCACCTGCGGGAGACCACGTGCCTTGAACACGTTTTTCATCTGCCGCTTGTCCACGCCCACCGCCGAGGACGCGACGTCCGCGCCGACGTACGGGATGCCGAATGACGCGAGGAGGCCCTGAACGGTGCCGTCTTCGCCGTAGGGCCCGTGCAGCACCGGAAAGCAGACGTCGACAGGACTGACTTCGATCCCGTCGAAGGTGTCCGCGAAACGCAGCAGCCTCGGGCCCTTGCGGGTCCGTACCAGGGCCACGGTGTCCCCGTCGTCGGGCACGGTCGGCAGCGCACCCTCCGGAGGTTCCTGCACCCCGTCGACCAGCGTCCACCGCCCGCTGCGGGTGATTCCGACCGTTGTCACGATGTAGCGGTCCCGGTCCAGTGCCGCGAGCACCGATCGTGCGGAGAGGCACGAGATCTCGTGCTCGGCCGACCGTCCACCGAACAGCACCAGCACCCTTAGACGCTCGTTTGCATGGCGCATCAGTCGTCCTCGAAGCCGTGGAACTCCGGTTTGGGATCGCGCGCCATGAGCGCTCGCACCATGTCGGTGGGATCCATCCCGTCGTGCACAACCTTGACGACGTGCTCGACGATGGGCATCTCGACGCCGCGCCGCGTGGCGATGTCCAGGATCGCCTTCGACGACTTCACGCCCTCGGCCACCATGTTCATCTCGGCGATGACGTCGTCGAGGTTGCGCCCCTTGCCCAGCTCTTCACCGACGTAGCGGTTGCGCGACTTGCGACTCATGCAGGTCGCCACGAGGTCGCCCATGCCCGCCAGCCCGGAAAAGGTCATCGGGTTGCCGCCGTGTGCGAGCCCGAGCCGCGTCATCTCCGCCAGACCGCGCGTGATCAACATCGCCTTGCTGTTGTCGCCGAGGTTCAGGCCGTCCGCCATCCCGGCGGCCAGCGCAATGGCGTTCTTCACGGCACCGCCGAGTTCCACGCCCACCACGTCCGGATTTGTGTAAACACGGAAGTACCGGGTGTGGCTCATTGCCTGCACACGCCCGACGATGTGCGACTCGGGTCCCGCCGCCACCGTCCCCCCGGGAAGGCGCATGGCGCACTCCTTCGCCAGGTTCGGCCCCGACACCACCACGACGTGCCCGAGCGGGACGTCCAGTACCGAGCGGATGATCTGGCTCGCGCGCATGTGCGACTGCAGTTCGATGCCCTTGATGAGGCTGACGTAGATCCCGTCGCGCGGAGCGTCCTCCCGCCACGACTCCAGGTTCGCACGCAGCGAGTGGCTGGGCACCGCGGCGACGACGACCTCTGCGCCTGTCAGCGCCTCCTGTTCATCCGCCGTGGCCCGCACGGAGTGCGGGATCTCGAGGTCTCCGAGGTAATCGGGATTGCGATGGTCGGTGTTGATGAGCTTCGCCACCTCGGGCCGGCGCGCCCACAGGATCACATCCTCACCTGCGTCGGCGCAGATCATCGCGAAGGCCGTGCCCCATGACCCCGCGCCCATGACGGCGATCCTGCCCATACCTGCCTCCCTGATGGCTCGCCGCAGTGTAGGAGGTCACCGCGTCACCTCCTTGATCCTGCACGCCCGCCGCCCAGAAGATCGGTGCGGTTCCGGACGCCGTCTACAGTGCGGCTGTGCCCATGACCGTGATCATTCCGCTCAAAGCCCTCGCGTCGGCGAAGGGACGTCTGGCGCCGGCCCTGAGCCCGGCGCATCGCCGCGATTTCGTCGCATGGATGGCGAGGCGGGTCATCGCCGCCTGCCAGGCGTGTGAGGCCGTGGAAGACATCCTTGTCGTTGCGGGAGACGAATCCGCGGCTGACGTCGCCCGCGGCGCAGGCGTGGACGTCGTCGTCGTGCCGCAGCCTGGGCTGGACGCAGCGCTGGGCGCGGCGGACTCGCTGACCCGCGATAGCGATTCGACGCTCGTGGTGGCAGCGGATCTGCCACAGCTCACGGAGCAGGACCTGTTCGCCGTGGTCGCAGCCGCCGCGGCAACCAGTGACGCCGCCGTGGTAGTCGCGCCAACCCACGACGGTGGTACCGGAGCCCTGCTGCGCAGACCGCCCGGCGTCATCGCCACCGCGTACGGCGATGGGTCGGCTGCCGAGCATGAACGACGGGGACGTGCGGTTGGCGCATCCACCGCGATCGTTCGCAGGCCGGGTCTCGCCGCCGACGTCGACACCCCCGCCGAACTGCCGGCGGCGTTGGCTCTGGTCGCCGGGCAGCACGTAGGCTCCGCGTCGGAAAGCGGAGCACGACCCGCTTCCCCCGCGTAGGAGTTCCCATCCGACCCGCCGCTCGAGGAGGGCAGATGCCGCAAGGCACGGTGAAATACTTCGATACCAGCACGAACACCGGCACCATCCTCCTGGACGATCAGGCGGAGCTACCAGTCGACCAGGAGACGTTCGCCGCGAGCGGCCTTCTCGAACTGCGGCTGGGTCAGCGGGTGCGATTCGAGGTCGAGGGTTCAGGCGACGACCGCCGCATCCGGGACCTGAATCTCGCCAGCTTCTGACCTTCAGACGGCGCACGGCCGAAGCGGTGCGCCGTCTGGGTACTCCGATCGGTTCAGCGCTTTCTGGGCGTCGTCTTCCGAGCCGTCTTCTTCGCGGACGACTTGCGTGCCGTCGAGGTGCGCGCGGTGGACTTCTTCGCCGCGCCGGCCTTGCGCGCCGTCGACTTCTTGCCGGCCGTACCCTTACGCGCCGTCGACTTCTTGCCGGCCGTGCCCTTGCGCGCCGTCGACTTCTTCGCGGCCTTGCGCGCCGTCGACTTCTTGCCGGCCGTGCCCTTACGCGCCGTCGACTTCTTGCCGGCCGTGCCCTTGCGCGCCGTCGACTTCTTGCCGGCCGTGCGCGCCGTGGACTTCTTGGCCGAACTCTTCTTCGCGCTCGACTTCTT
>WHTG01000127.1 GCA_009377835.1 Nitriliruptorales bacterium | reverse complement strand
GGTCAAGGCGCAGAACCTCAAGAACGCCGTCATCGTTCCCGTCGGGGCCAAGGGTGGATTCGTGCTCAAGGCCCCTCCGGAGGATCGCCAGGAGCTGCGCGAAGAAGTCGAGGATTGCTATCGGACGTTCGTCCGTAGACTGCTCGACGTCACCGACAACATCGTCGGTGACGAGGTCGTCCCGCCCAACCGCGTGGTCCGGTACGACGGCGACGATCCCTACTTGGTCGTGGCGGCCGACAAGGGCACCGCCACCTTCTCCGACACCGCCAACGCCTTGTCCGCCGAATACGGGTTCTGGCTGGGGGATGCCTTCGCCTCGGGCGGTTCAGTTGGGTACGACCACAAGACCATGGGTATCACCGCCCGCGGCGCCTGGGAATCGGTGAAGCACCACTTTCGCGAGATGGGGCTCGACGTCGGCACCCAGGAGTTCACCTGCGTCGGCATCGGCGACATGTCCGGCGATGTGTTTGGCAACGCGATGCTGCTGTCCGAGCACATCCGTCTCGTAGCAGCCTTTGACCACCGCCACATCTTTCTCGATCCCCAGCCGGATCCCGCCCGGAGCTTCGCCCAGCGCCGGCGGCTTTTCGAGCTGCCCCGCTCCAGCTGGGACGACTACGACCCTGAGGTGATTTCCGAGGGCGGCGGGGTGTGGCTGCGGACGGCCAAGTCCATCACGTTGTCGGACCAGGGCCGTCACGCCCTGGATGTCGAGGCGGAGACGCTGACACCTGATGAGCTGATCCAGGCGATCCTGCGCGCACCCGTCGACCTGCTGTTCAACGGCGGGATCGGGACTTTCGTCAAGGCGCACGACGAAACCCACGCCGATGTCGGTGACAAGATGACCGACCGCGTCCGGATCGATGCTTCCGAACTGCGGGCGAAGGTAGTCGGTGAGGGTGGGAACCTGGGCTTCACGCAGCCGGGGAGGGTCGAGTACGCCCTGGCCGGCGGGCGTATCAACACTGACGCGATCGACAACTCCGCCGGCGTTGACACCTCCGACCACGAGGTGAACATCAAGATCCTGCTTGACGGACTGGTCGCCGACGGGGAGCTGACCCGTAAGCAGCGCAACGCCCTGCTCGTGGAGATGACCGATGAGGTCGCCGCGTTGGTCTTGCGCAGCAACGACGAGCAGAACCGGGCGCTCAGCCGCTCTCTCGTGCACGCGCATGCGATGTCCGACGTCCTGCGGCGCTACCTGCGCCACCTCGACGAGAGCGGCGACCTCAGCCGGGAGCTGGAGTACCTCCCCGACGACGAGACGCTCGTGGAGCGGCGCAACGATGGTGTTGGGCTCGTCCGTCCTGAGTTCGCGATCATTCTCGCTGCGACCAAGACCGCCCTGTACGGGAAGCTGCTGAATTCCGACGTGTGTGAAGACCCGTGGCTCTCACGCACCCTGGAGACTTACTTCCCGAGCATCCTGCAGGAGCGCTACCCCGAGGAGATCCGCGCCCACCGGCTGAGCCGCGAGATAATCGCCACCCGCGTGGCGAACCAGGTTGTCAACCAGGCCGGCACGACCTTCCTGTTCCGCATCGCTGAGGAGACCGGGGCTTCGGCCGCGGACATCGTGCGCGCACACACCGTTGCCAGCGCTGTCTTCGGGCTCGCTGACTTGCAAGCCGCGGTTCGTGACTTGGATCACCGGGTCCCTGCGGCAACGCAGACCCTCATGGTCGTGGAGGGCAGACGCCTGGTCGAGCGGGGGAGTCGATGGCTGCTGCGCAATCGGCCACGGCCGCTGGACATCTCCGCATCCACGGAGTTCTTCGGCGCGGGGGTGGCCATTGTCGCCGACCTCCTTCCGGGACCCATGCATGGTGCGGATCGCAGATCACGCGACCAGACGTCCGGAACGCTCGTGGAGGCGGGTGTGCCGGTGGCGCTGGCGGAGCGTGTTGCGAACCTTCCGGCGCTGTACGCGGCGCTGGACCTCGTCGCCACCGCCGACGCGGTTGACGAGGACGTGACCGTCGTCACCCGTGCCTATCTGACGCTCGCCCAGCGTCTCCACCTCGACTGGCTTCGCCAGCAGATCGTGGCGCTGCCCCGCGACACACGATGGCAGGCGCTTGCACGGGATGCCATGCGCGACGACTTCGACGCTCAGCATCGGATGTTGACGGCCGAGGTGCTCCGCGCCACCGACCGGGGCGCAGAAGCCCAAGAGCGGGTGGACGGGTGGCTGCGCCGCAACGCAGCGCAGGTGCGCCGGTGCGAGCGCATGCTGGCCGAGATCGAGGCGATCACGTCATCGGATCTGGCCGTGCTGTCCGTGGGTGTGCGTGAGATCCGCAACCTCGTCGACGTGACCGTGTAGCGCCGCGGACGCCCGATCATCACAGTCGGCCAGCGGTGCCACGCGCTGACGCTTCGCCGTAGGAAACCCGTCCTCGACGGCGAATCCCCGTGGCATGAGCCTTCTGTTCCGCACAGCCTTGATCCTCGCCGTCCTCGGCGGGCTGCTGACCGCCGCCCCGGCAGCCGCACGCGCACCACGCGCGAAGCGCCAGAAGATGGCGCTCGCGGAGCCGGTCACCACCGTGCACTACGTGCCCACGCTGCAAGACGCTGTGATCCGGGTCGAGGTGACCCGCCACACGGAACTGGACGGCCCGGCCAGGGCGTGCTGCTCACGTACTCGCCGTACAACACGATTGGCGACCCCACCAGCAGCGGCACCATCTCCGGGTCCTCGCCCTACCTGTCGATCGGGATCGCCCGCGCCCACGCGGACGTGCTCGGCACCCGCGGGTCGACGGGCTGCTGGGACTACGGCGGAAAGAACGAACAGCAGTCCGGCGTCGATGTCGTACGGTTCCTCGCAGGCGAGATTCCCGACACCGAGGGCAATCTCCTCCAGTGGTCCAACGGCAACGTGGGCATGACCGGCGGGTCCTACAACGGCACCACCGCCACGATGGTCGCCGCCACCGGCCTCCCGGCGTTGAAGGCGATCGAGCCGATCGCGGGCATCAGCCACTGGTACGGCTACGCGTTCCACGACGGCGTCCGGTACTTCCTCAACTCGGAAGAACCCACCGACGAGGGCTTCGACACGCCGCTGGTGTTCGACCACGGCATCGGCGACACCTTCCACACCGACAATCCCGACTCGATCACCGCGCGTGCCGGGGAGTGCGGCACCGTCGAGCACGAGATGCAGGCTTACAGCCGCAACCCCGACTACACGGATTTCTGGAGGGAGCGTGACTACACGCTCGAGCCCGAGAAGTGGCGCGCTGCCGCCCTCATTCGCCACGGGTGGAACGACTACAACGTCAAGCAGGAGGACGCGATCCGGCTGTTCACGGCCCTGCAGCCGTTCGCCGACGACCGGTCAACCCCCGAGCGCGAAGGCCCGCCGGTGCTGCTGCGGATGACGCAGGGGCACCCACTCGACCGGCACCACGCCCGACCACGCCAAGCTGATCGTCGCTTTCTGGCGCGCGCACCTGCTTGACGACCAGGACGCGATGGCGGACCTCGACGAGGCGCCCCGTGTGCTCAGCGTGGGCACCAATCCGGAGGGCTCGCCGACGGTCTCTGCAGGCGACACCTGGCCGCTGCCCGGCACCGAGACGCATTCGTTCTTCCTCAACCGCACCTACGAGCAGGATGTGGACGGCGTCACCGTCCCCGGCCCCGGCACCGGCGAGGTGGGCGAGCTCAGCTACGTCAACCGCTGGGACGGGCCGCTCCCCGGCGGCCGCCGCGGCTTCTACGGGCCCACGTCCGGATGGCTTGACACCGGGCTTGCGACCGAGGAGGTCAGCCGCAACGACCCGTGGTCGAACGACGGTAATCCCGGCGAGGGACCTGGCGGCCAGGGCTACTACTCGCTGGCGTTCCAGACCCCACCCCTGACCGAGGCCGCGCACGTCGCTGGTTCCGCTGTACTCGAGGGCATGTTCAACTACCTGCCTGTGGCGGGCGCTTCGCTGACGCCGATCCTCGTCGAAATCCCCCCGGACGACACGTACACCACCATCCAGCGCGGGTTCCTCAACATCGACTACCGCAACGGCCGCGAGACCCGGGCGCCGGCGCCGGACGGCTGGATCAACGCGACCGTGCGGTTCCTACCCGAGGACTACACCGTGCCCAAGGGCCACCGCATCGGGGTGCTGCTGCAGTCGTCCAACACGGTGTGGGCGGTGCCGGGCAACCCGGCTGGGTTCGTGTCGGTCGGCCTCGGCGGACCCGACGATCCCGGCACGCGGCTGCACCTGCCCCTGGTCAACCCCTCGGAGCGCATCCACGACGGCTTCGGCGAGCGTGCGGGGCAGGATCACACGGACTCGCTGTCTTCAGTGGTGGCATGCGGCTGCTCCGGCTGGTCCTCGCGCGAGGAACGCGCCGACAGCAGCACCGCGAGGCCTGCGATCGTCACCGTGACGGGCCAGAACCACGACCAGTTGACGCGCCACAGGTCGAAGTCGCTCCCCAGGGTCAGCAGGCCGATCCCGGCGAACACGACGCCGAGGATCAGGGACGCGGGCTCGAAGCGGTGGGTGTGCATCTAGGACTCCTCGCTGTCGCGGCGGACGGTGAGCTGGCCCATCCCGTTGTCGATGTCGAGTTCCAGACGCCCGGCGCTGGCGGACGCGCCTTCGAACGTCCGGTTGATCGGCTCCAGGAAAGGCCCGCCCGCATACCGCTGGGTGAACAGTTCGACCTCGCCGACGCGTAGTTCGATGTTGGCGGCGACGGTGACGTCGTCAGGCACGATGACCGTGGTCTGGCCGAGACCGACGCTCACCCGTACGGTCTGCGACGCGCCGTCCAGGTCGAGGTCGCTCAAGTCGAGTTCGAGCTCCCCAGCCCCCAGGGTGTATGAGTCCCGCAGCGCCTCCACGGTCGCGGGCTTGTAGTAGACGTCTCCCGCCCCTCCGCGGACCGGCATCTGGCCGATGGACAGGACAAACAGCAACGGGAGGAGGACGAAGCCGAGGCCGATGAGCCCGTAGGCGCGCCCGGCCCACGCGCCGACGATCAACCCGAATCCGACGATTGTCAGCGCCAGCCCCGCGTACTGCTCGGGTTCCAGCGACACCACTCCCAGCGTTTCGAGCAGCGCGGCGACACCGACAAGAGCAAGCGTCACGCCGACAGTGAGCCGCCCCAGGATCGACCGCGGTCGCGGCGCCGGGGGTGTCCACGGCTGCGCGGGACCGGACGGCGTGCTCCCACCGGCCCCGTGCCAGGTCGACGCCTCCGGTGCCGGTGCACCCGTCACGGCCGGTGAGCCGCCCGCCGCCTGTGCCCGCGTGTCCGCTCGGAACAGGAGCCACCCGCCGAACAGCAGGGCCAACCCCCAGCCGACTCCCCACCCTGGACCACCGTCGTGGCGCGGGCCGTCAACCATCGTCATCAGCAGGATCACGCCTGCCGTGATGGCCAGCAGGGCGGCGGGGGTGGGGGCGCGCCCGAACCAGCGCTCGATGTACGACTGGGGCATCGTGGGCGACGGCATCGCCAGCCACCCGACGATGTACACGGGGATGCCGATGCCGAAGAAGGCGAGGATGAAGAAGCCGACGCGCACGGCGGACGCCTCGACGCCGAAGTAGTCGGCGAGCCCGCCGGCGACACCCGCCAGGTGCTTGTGGTCGTCGCGGCGCAGCAGTGGGCGAGGAGCACTGGGCGGCGGAGGAGGTGGTGGCGGTGGCGACAGTGTCTCCTGGCCGGGGGCGTCGTCGTCGGCGGGTGGTTGCGGTGCTTCGTGATCGCTCATAGGCCCAATGGTGAAGCGGCGGGGCCACGCAGGCTATCGGGCAACCCCCTCGCACTTCCCTGAGCAACCCTGAGTGGGCCCGGGGTTTCCCCCGGTGCCGGTGGAGGGGGGGCTGTGCGAGTCTTGCCAGGTGACCTCTTCCTCGACCTCGACTGCACGCGCCGCGTGGCTGGTGCGTGATCCCGACGAGCGCCTCCTGGCAGGAGTCGCTACGGCGGTGGGCCGCCGGCTGGGGGTCGACGTGATGTTCGTCCGCACCGGGTTCGCGGTGCTCGCACTGGCGGGGGGCGTCGGCGTGCTGCTCTACCTGGTGCTGTGGGCGACGACGCCTGAGGTTCCGGGCGGTGACCGGCGTCCCGGGCCCGCGGCCACCCCGCAACGCGCCGGGGCGTTCGCGATGCAGGTCGCCGGTGCGATGCTCGTTCTGCGCGGCCTTGGCTTGTGGCTGGGCGACCCCGTCGTGTGGCCGTTGACGCTTGCGGCGCTGGGCTCCAGCGTGCTGTGGGCCCGCAGCGACGACGCGGAGCGGGCGCGGTGGCTGTCGCTCACCACCCGTGATCGCCCGATCCAGGCACTGCTGTCGCGGGAGGTCTCGCTGCCACGGCGGGTGCTGGGCGCGGTGCTCGTCCTAACCGGCATCGTGGCACTGCTGGTCGCGAACGTCGGGATCGGTGACATCGGCGGGGCCGTGGTGGCCTTCGTCGTCGCCGTGCTCGGCGTCGTGTTGCTGCTCGGCCCCGCCGTCGCGCGTCTGCTGCAGCAAATCGCCGCGGAACGCCGAGAGCGCATCCGCACCGAAGAGCGCGCCGACATCACCGCACACCTGCACGACTCCGTGCTGCACACGTTGGCGTTGATCCAGCGCAGCGACTCGCCGCAGGAGATGGCAACGCTGGCGCGCAGCCAGGAACGCGAATTGCGGGCCTGGCTGCAGGGGCGGACCACAACCGGGCAGGCGCAGACGGTCGCCGCTGCACTGGAGGACGTCGCGGCGCGCATCGAGGCAGCCGAGCACGTGGCTGTGGACCTTGTGGTGGTCGGCGATGCTTCGATGGCCCCGGACGCCGAGGCACTTGTCGGGGCGATCGGCGAGGCCGCGACGAATGCGGCACGGCATGCGGCGGTGATCGAGGTGTCGGTGTACGTGGAGATCGAACCGGCGACCATCACTGCGTACGTCCGCGATGAAGGCAAAGGATTCGATCCCGCCACCGTCCCGCCCGACCGCCACGGCATCGCCCAGTCGATCCGCGGCCGCGTGGAACGACAGGGAGGCACCGTGGTCATCGACACGGCGCCAGGCGAGGGCACTGAGGTGAGCTTGACCGTGCCGAGGAGAATGTCGTGACAGCGCCGCGCGTGTTCCTGGTCGACGATCATCGACTGTTCTTGTCGGGTGTGCGAAACGAGTTGGCGGACGAGTTCGAGATCGTCGGGGACGCCGGCGACGTCGATGATGCCATCGCCGCAATCCGCCACACCACGCCCGACGTTGTGCTGCTCGACGTGCACATGCCTGGCGGGGGTGGTCTTGCCGTCATGCAGGCGGTGCATTCCGAGCAGCCCAACGTGCGGTTCCTGGCGTTGTCGGTGTCGGACGCTCCGGAGGACGTCATCGCCGTGGTGCGGGCCGGCGCGCGCGGCTATGTGACAAAGAACATCGCGCCCGCCGAACTTCGTGATGCGATAAACCGGGTCCACCAGGGGGACGCAGTGTTCTCTCCGCGGCTCGCGGGGTTCGTCCTCGACGCGTTCGCCGGCATACCAGCCGAGCCGTTGGATCCCGAGCTCGACCAGCTCACACCCCGAGAGCGTGAGGTGCTGCGCCTCATCGCGCGTGGGTTCGCGTACAAGCAGGTGGCGCGCCGACTCGACATCTCCGTCAAGACCGTCGAGACGCACGTGTCGGCGGTGCTGCGCAAGCTGCAGCTGTCAAACCGCTACGAGTTGACGACCTGGGCGTCGGACCGCCGGCTGATCTGACGCCACCGCCGGCCAGTACTGCCGTCATGAGCGGGCGCGGGGATGCCACGGGAATGCCAAGATGAGGGTCATGCTGGACAGAGGCGTTCCGCCCACCGCGTCGGACCATCCGCCGACGTGGCAGTTCCACTTTTCGATCTACCACGCGGAGGCCCGTGAGGCGTGGCGCGCGTGGCTCACTGCGCACCATGCGACGATCCGTGGCGTCTGGCTGGCGTCTTGGAAGCGTGCGACCGGACGCCCCGCGGTGCCCTACGAGGAGGCGGTCGAGGAAGCGCTGTGCTTCGGCTGGATCGACTCGACCGTGAACACCCTCGACGAGGAGCGCGGTCTGCAGTTGATGACACCGCGGCGACCTCGCAGCGGCTGGACGCGCCTGAACCGCGAGCGGGTGGCCCGACTCGAGTCGGCGGGCCGGATGACAGACGCAGGCCGGCGCGCGGTGACGATCGCACAACAGAACGGGTGGTGGGTGCTGTACGACTCTGTGGAGGACCTCGTCGAGCCCGACGACCTGGCCGCGGCCCTCGACGAGGTGCCGCACGCGCGGGGGCAGTGGAACGGGTTCCCGCCTTCGGCCCGTAAGCAGATGCTGTGGTCGATTGTCACCGCGGCAAAGCCTGAGACGCGGACGCGGCGCATCGCCAAGATCGTCGCAGCCGCTGTAGAAGGGCGCCCGGCCCGTTGACCATGTCGGCGAACAGCGAGAACGACCGTGGGAGTGATTCGTGATCTACGTCGCCCTGCTGCGGGGCATCAACGTCGGCGGCAAGAACAAGGTCGACATGAAGGAATTCAAGGCTGTCTTCGAGGAAGCCGGAATGATCTCGGTCACCACCTACATCAACTCGGGGAACGTGGTGTTTTCGAGCCGCTCCCGCAGCCGCACGAAGCTCGCTGCCAGTTTGGAGGAAGCCATCGCCGCGCACTTCGGCTTCCACATCAAGGTGCTCGTGCGCGACCTCGACCGTATACGTGCCGTCGTTGACGCCATCTCCCCGGACTGGGTCAATGACAAGAACATGAAGTGCGATGTCATGTTCCTGTGGGAGGAGGTCGACCGTCCCGACGTCCTTGACGACCTCACGATCAAGCCCGCGGTCGACGACGTGCGGCACGTGCCCGGGGCGTTCATTTGGAAAGTCGATCGCGCCAACACCACGAAGAGCGGAATGATGAAACTGGTGGGGACACCGCTGTACCAGCAGATGACCATCCGCAACTGCAACACGACGCGGAAGTTGCTCGAGCTCATGGAGGCGGCCGGGGGGCGATGAACTCGCGGGCAGTCGCACAAGCCGGGTCCGTGTGTTCGGGACCTGCGCTCTACCGGTTCGCCGAGCTGGTACGTGCGCCTGCTCGGATCAGCGCGACTCGGCGACGAGGGCGGCGACGTCGAACTGTTCGCCAGTCTCGCGTTCGGACACCGACCACAGGCGTTCGCCTGCACGACGCGGACGCCCGATGGCCCGTCGGCGCACCGGATCGCCGAACGTCAGCCACTGCGGCCCGTACAGCTCGCCACCCTTCGCGGCGGTCTCGGCGGCGGCGCGCACCACGGACAGCGCGGCCTGTGGTGGCTCCATG
>WHTG01000037.1 GCA_009377835.1 Nitriliruptorales bacterium | reverse complement strand
TACGAAGCGATGACCGTCGCGGAGCTGCAGGATGTCGCCCGCCGCAAGGGCATCGAGAACCGCAGCGAGAAGAACAAGCAGCAGCTGATCTCCGCGCTGCTCGGCGCGTAGCACTGCACCGACACCGCAACGCCCCCGCTCCCCGGCGGGGGCGTTTGCGCGTCTTCTGCCGGGGAATGTCGCCCGCGTAACCGGCGTTAGCATGGTTCGCCCACCATCCAGCCGACCAGGGGCTTCTCCCGTGAACCACAAAGCCTGGGGTGACGCACGCCCCTCGGACCGCGCCGGACCCCTCCGTCGGGTCGGCTTGCTCTCGGTTCACACCTCACCCTTGGAACAACCAGGCGCCGGCGACAGCGGCGGCATGAACGTGTACCTGACGTCGCTGGCGCGCCAGCTTCGCCGCCGCGGCATCGCGGTCGACGTGTTCACGCGATCCACGGGCACTGACCTCCCGCCCACGGTGCACCTGGACGACGGCGTTGCTGTGCACCACATCTCCGCGGGCCCCTCACGCGCGGCCAAGTCCGAGCTCGCGTCCCACCTGTGCGCCTTCTACCTCACGATGGCCGGTCATCCGCAGGTCGCCGAATTGGACGTGGTGCACGGCCACTATTGGATGGGCGGATGGGTCGGACGCCACCTGCGGCGCAGGTACGGGATGCCGCTGATCCAGAGCTTTCACACGCTCGGTCGCGTCAAGAACTCGACGCTCGCGCCGGGCGATCAACCTGAGCCTGCGCTGCGACTGGCAGCGGAAGATCGCATCGTGCGCGACGCCGACGCCGTCATCGCCGGCAGCGCGCACGAGCGTGCAGTCCTGGAACAGTGCTACGGCGCCTCACCCTCACGGGTGCAGATCGTTCCGGCCGGCGTGGACCTCGAGATATTCAGCGATCGAATCGACCGGAACCGCGCGCGCCAGGATCTCGGCGGCGGGCGGATCCTGCTGTTCGTCGGCAGGCTGCAACCCCTCAAGGGCCCTGACGTGGCCATCCGGACCCTGGCTGCGCTCGACCGACTGCTGCCAGCTGACGCCCTCCCGACGCGCCTGGTCATCGTCGGCGGTCCCAGCGGCCCGGCATCCGACGAGGCGCACCCGGACGGCTTGCGCGACCTCGCGCGAAAGTTGGGCGTCGCCGACCGGGTGGCCATTCTCGCCGCGCGGCCGCAGTCCGAACTCGCGGCCCTGTACCGCGCCGCGGACGTGGTGCTGGTGCCCAGCAGGTCCGAAAGCTTCGGGCTCGTGGCGCTGGAGGCACAGGCCTGCGGCACGCCGGTCGTCGCCGCCGACGTCGGAGGCTTGCAGTCCATCGTCGGATCCGGCGGAACACTTGTGCACACCCTCGACGCCGATGCGTTCGCTCGGGCGGCTGCCCCCTACCTGCTCGACCCGCGCACCCGAGTCGCGGCCGCGGAAGCAGGCCGCGCCATGGCTCTGGCCTACGGCTGGGACGTGACCGTGGACGAGACTCTCGAGGTGTACCAGGCGGTCCTGGGCGACGGTACCGCCGAGGAGTTTGACGAGGAGCGGCGGGGTGCCTGACGTCGACGTTGGCGACGTGATCGACGCGTGGTTCGCGCAACAGGATGGTCTCGACGTCGAGCGCATGGGCGAGGACGGGTGGCTCACCGTGCTGCATGGCGAGCGCAAGCGCGCGATCCCGGTGTACCTCGGACTGGGTGACCACACGCTGGTCATCGAATCGTTCTTCATGGCCGCGCCCGACGAGCGGCACGACGAGGTGTATCGCTACTTGCTCCAGCGCAACCTGCGCACCTACACGCTGCGCTTCGCGGTCTACGACAGCGGCGACCTCATGTTGGTCGGCGTCCTCCCGCGCCACGCGGTGACGTCACACGAGCTGGATCGCACCCTGGGGCAGTTGCTGACCGTCGCCGACGAGACGTACTGGCCGGCGATCCGGCTCGGATTCACGTCATACATCGAGCGGGAGCAGACGTGGCGGGAGAAAGTCGGGCTGCGACGCAACCCGATCTCCTGACCTGGGTGGCCCGTTCTGACTAGTCCCCATCGGCGATAATTCATCACTTTGGACCATGGACTGCAGCAGATCGTGCGACGATGCTGATGACGACGGATTGCTGCGCGACGTTTGCCTCGAAGCGGCGCGGCGATCTCTCGGGCGGGAAGGCCCGCGGCGCGAGCCGCGGGCCTCCTCCCGTTTTGGGGCTATGCGGTCGTGGTCCCCACAGTCTGCGTAGGATGGGGCGCACCAGCGCCGGAGGGGTGTACCCGTGCAGGCCTTGATCGTCGTGGACATGCAGAACGGCTTTCTGCGGCACGGCAACCTTGCCAGTGAACAGTGTCTGGCAGTCCTTCCCGCAGTCGTGGACGAGGTACGGGCCGCGCTCGGCGCCGGCCACCACGTGATCTTCACGGCCGACACCCACGAACACGACGACGCCGAGTTCCAGATCTTCCCCACCCACTGCATCCGTGGGACGGGGGAAGCCGACCTTGTCGACGAACTCGCGTCTTTCCTCGGAGGCGAGACCGTCCATCTGGTGCCCAAGCGACGCTATTCCGCGATGTTCGAGACGGAACTCGAGGGGATTCTCCACCGCTACGCCATCACCGACGTGCGGATCTGCGGTGTGTGCACCGACATCTGTGTCCTCCACACGACGGCGGATCTGCGCAACCGCGACATCGCCGTCACCGTGGTCGCGAACGCCACTGCGACGTTCGAAGCGCCCGAGCACTCCGCCGAGGCCGTCCGCGAGCAGTCGCTTGCGCACATGGCCGGCATCCTCGGCGCGACGGTGGAGCGGTCCACGGGCGCCGTGGGTTCGTAGCACCCGTGCGCACCATCCTCATCAAGGCGTCAGAGAGCCGGCAGCTGCAGCGACAGATCGCCGGCCGTCGGATGACCCGCGCGATCGCGATGCGATTCGTCGCCGGCGATACGCTGGACGAGGGAATCGAGGTGTCGCACAGACTCGCCCGTACCGGCAAGACGGTGACCCTGGACTACCTGGGCGAGAGCGTGACCCACGAGGCGGAGGCCCGCGCGGCGGCCAAGGCGTACCTCGAGGCGGTTGCACGGTTGGAGGAGGAGCAGCTGTCCTCCGGTGTCTCGCTCAAACCGTCGCAGATGGGGATGGTCTTCTCGCCCGCGCTGTGCACAGAACTGCTTGGCGGGATCGCGGACACCGCGTCGGGGAGATGCGACCACATCACCCTCGACATGGAGGGCAGCGACGTGACGGAGGCGACGATCGCCCTGGTCGAGCAGATGCACGGGGACGGCTACACCTACGTCGGTTGTGCCGTGCAGTCGTACCTGCACCGCACGGAATCGGACGTCAAGCGTCTGTCGGCGCTCGGCGCCAGCGTCCGACTCTGCAAAGGCGCGTACGCCGAACCTGCCGACATCGCGTACCAGGCCCGCGACGAGGTTGACGCCAGCTACTCGCGCTGCGCGGAGTACCTGCTCGCGCACGGGCCGTACCCGCGGTTCGCGACGCACGACCACCGGCTCATCCACTTCGTCACGCGCACCGCGGCGCGCATGCACCGCCCGGCGGACGATTTCGAGTTCCAGATGCTCTACGGCATTCGCACGACGCTGCAGGACGAACTGGTCTCCCGGGGCTACCGCGTGCGCGTGTACGTGCCGTACGGCGACCAGTGGTACCCGTACTTCATGCGGAGGCTCGCCGAGAGGCCGGCGAATCTGATGTTCTTCCTGCGCCAACTGGTGAGCCGGTAGGTCCTCTGTTCTCTAGGCTTGAGCGATGGACGGAAAACTCGCGATCCTCGGTACGGGCCGTATGGGCGAAGCGCTGCTGGGCGGTTTGCTCCGTTCAGGGTGGGCAACGCCCGATCAGGTCTGGTGCACGGTCCATACGCCCGAACGCGCTGAGTATCTGGCGGACACCTATGGCGTGCGGGCAGACACCGACTCGCCGGCCGCGGCTGCGGACGCCGACGTCGTCATCGTGGCGGTGAAGCCGCAGAACATCAGGTCGCTGCTGCACGACATCGCAGGGTCGGTTCGGCTGGGGCAGACGGTCATCTCGGTGGCGGCCGGCATCCCGACAGCGACGATCGAGAAGGTGCTCCCGGAGGGCGTGGCTGTCGTGCGCGTGATGTCCAACGTGCCGGTGCTCGTCGACGAGGCGATGAGCGCCGTGGCGCCCGGTCGTCATGCCGGTCACGAGCACGTGGAGATCGCCGAACGGATCCTGGGTCACGTCGGGCGGGTCGTGCGGCTGGGCGAGGAGCATCTTGATTCCGTTACCGCCCTGTCGGGGTCGGGCCCGGCGTACTTCTTCCTGCTCGCCGAGGCCATGATCGACGCGGGCATCCTGCTGGGCTTGTCCCGCGACATTTCCACGGAGTTGATCATCCAGACGATGGTCGGCAGCGCGAAGATGCTGCGCGACACCGGTCGACACCCGGTCGAGCTACGTGAATCGGTCACCAGCCCCGGCGGTACGACGATCGCCGCGGTGCGCGTGCTCGAACAGGAGCGGGTGCGAGCGGCCTTCCTCAACGCAATCGAGGCGGCAAAGCAGCGGTCCGAGGATCTCGCGGGCTCCTGACGGACGCCTATCCACCCGACTGATGCCCTACAAATCAGCCCTGTCCCGGGTCACGTCCCGGACACGATTTCGCCCCCGCAACGTTGCGGGACCTCAACCCTCGGGTAACGTGGCCGAATAGGTAGGGAGACCCCCGGGACCGGAGAAAGAATGACAGTGACCCCGTCCGCCGTCGCCAACGCGCTCCTCAAGGAGTTTGAGGGTGCGTGGCGTGACGACACACCGATCTTCGCGTGCTGCCGTCGGTCCGTGACGACCGTTGTCGAAAACGCAGACATCAACAAGATCGCGGCCGCGGACCCCGTTGCCCGTGTGCGCGCGCTGCGTGACGTCCTGGAGGCGGAGAATCCAGGGCACCTCGACACCCATCGTTGCTGTGCCGGCCACCTGGCGGACCTCGCGTTCGACCTGCCGGACCTGATGGCCCCGGTGCCGGAGGGGTAGGCCTGGGCTGACCGACCACGACGGCGCCCTCACGGGCGCCGTTTTCGTGCCCGGCGGCCGCCCGGAACCCGCGGCTACGCTGGCCGTCGCCCTGTTCGAAAGGTTGACGTGCCCGGCGTGGTCGTGCGGTGGATGGCGGTGGTTGCCACCGTGGCGCTGTGGTTCGCCGCGTGCACCAGTGACGACCGCCCCCGCGTCGAGACGCAGCCGGTGTCGTCCGGCGAGGTCACACAGACCATTTCGGCGCCGGCCACGGTGCAAGCAGCAGCGCGCCAGGACGTGGCCGCCTCGGTGTCGGGGGTCGTCGTGCGGCTGCGGGTCCGCGACGGGGAACGGGTGCGCAAGGGGCAGGAGATCCTGCGGCTGACGTCCTCTCAGGTCGACCTTGCGCGCGAGCAGGCGAGGGCCGCGGAGGCTGCGGCAGCCGGCGCAGGCGCCATTGCCGTCGACGGCAACGGCGACGCGACGCTGGCGGCGGCTCACCGGGCCGTGGACAACCTCGACGAGTCCACCCGGCCGCGCCTGCGCCAAGCACGGCGCCGCGCACGCCGGATCGACGACCGCGAGCAGCGCCAGGCCGCGCTCGCAGCCGTGGCTGCGGTGGAGGCGTCGTACGAATCCACCCGGTCCGCGCTGCTGACCGCAGGCCGTACCGTCGCAGTCCAGCAGGACGCGACCGCCGCGTCATTGTCGCGTGCGGTGGAGCAGGCGGTCGCCGGGGCGACTGCGGCGCAACGCCTGCAGGCGGAATCGGCAGCGCGAGTCGCGCGGAGCCAGGCCGAGGCACTGGTCGTCAGGGCACCATTCGGCGGCATGGTGCAGCTGGGCGAGGCGGCCGCGTCCGACGGCACCCCGGTGTCCGACGGTGTGCCGCCCGAACTGGAGGGGCTCGCCGGGTCCTTCGGTGGGATCGCCGGCGGTGACGGTGGTGGAACGCTGCGCGTGGGGGCCCCCGTCCTGACGGGTCAGACGCTGTTCAGCGTGTTCGACCTTTCCGACGTGTACGTCAAGGCGGAGGTGGACGAGGTCGACGCGCCGCAGGCGAAGCCGGGGCAGCGTGCCGCGGTGACGGTCGATGCCTTCGCCGACTCGCCGCTGGAGGGCATCGTCGAGCGCATCGCGGTGGCATCGGCGCCGACCGCCGCCGGAGGTGTCGGCTACCCCGCGCACATCAGGCTCATCGGCCTGCGCGCCGGGCCCGGCGAGCGACTCTTGCGGCGGCTGCGCGTCGGCATGAGCGCCAGTGCCGACATCGTGACCCGCACGAGGACATCCGACCTCGTCGTTCCGTCTCGTGCGCTGCTCCGGCGCGACGGCCGCGACGTCGTCTTCGCGGTGCGCGACAGGCGCGCGGAAGAGATCGTCGTCGACGTCATCGCGCTGGGGGAGGAGACCGCGGCCGTCGCCGGGGATCTCGACTCCGACGACGAGGTGATCGTCACCGGCTACGAGGACCTCGACGACGGCGCCGAGGTCGTCGCGGACTGACATGGCCGATCCACGACCCGTCGTCGAGGCGGTCGACGTCACCCGCGAGTATCGCCTCGGTGAGCGCCGCGAGGGGGCGGTCGTCGTGGAAGCCCTGCGAGGGGTGTCCTTCTCGGTCGCACCTGGCGAATTCGTCTCGATC
This sequence comes from Nitriliruptorales bacterium, assembly GCA_009377835.1. GTDB lineage: Bacteria > Actinomycetota > Nitriliruptoria > Euzebyales > Egibacteraceae > WHTG01. The sequence goes on along the minus strand of WHTG01000037.1, from coordinate 14,786 downwards.
GAGGGGCCCAGTGGGTCGGGCAAGTCCACACTGCTGCACCTACTCGGCGCGCTGGACCGGCCGACGACAGGACAGCTTCGCTTCTCGGGCGTGGACGTGGCGGACATGGACGACGGCGAGCTCGCGGTCCTGCGCAACCGTGAGGTTGGATTCGTGTTCCAGCAGTTCCAGCTGCTGCCGCGGACGACGGCACTGGCCAACGTAGGCCTGCCGCTCGTCTACCGGGGCACACCCCGGACGGAACGCCGCGAACTCGCGCTCGCGGCACTTGGAAGTGTCGGGCTGTCGCACCGGCTGGATCATCGCCCGGCACAGCTGTCGGGCGGTGAGCAGCAACGTGTGGCGCTGGCGCGGGCGGTGGTGACCGAGCCACGGCTGATCCTCGCCGACGAACCCACCGGAAACCTCGACACGGTCACCGGTCACGAGATCATGCACCTGCTGCGGACGCTGAACGATGAACGGGGGGTGGCCCTCGTCGTGATCACACACGATCCCGAGGTGGCGTCGGCGGCGCCCCGCCGTATCCACATCCGCGACGGGCGCATCGAGGACGAGCAGTGAATCTCGGCGAGGCGTCGAGGGTCGCGGCAACCGCCATCGCAGCGAACCGCATGCGGTCCGCGCTGACCGTCCTTGGTGTCGTCATCGGGGTCATGAGCGTTGTGCTGCTGGTCGCCGTGGGCACCGGCGCCCGCAACGAGGTGACCGCCGGTGTGGAGGACCTGGGCTCGAATCTGCTGCTCGTCGTACCCGGCGGCTTCGAGTTCGGGCAAGCCCCGACGCTGAGCAAGTTCACGCTGGACGACGTCGAGCGAATCGAACGCGAGCTGGGCGGTGAACTCGCGATCACCGGCAACCTCGCCAGTGGCGAGAACGTACGCGCCGGCAGCGTCAGTGCCTTCGCCAGCGTGATCGGCGTGACCGCGCAGTTCGACGAGGTGCTCAACCGCGGCGTCACCCGCGGCGAGTTCATCACCGAGTCGGATGTGGCGACTGGGCGTCGCGTCGCAGTGCTGGGCTCGGGCGCCGCCCAGGCGTTGTTCCCCGACTCCGATCCGATCGCCAAGAGCACGACCATCGCCGGCCTGCGGTTTCGTGTCATCGGCGTTACCGGTGAGATGGGCCCCTCGTTGGGTGTGGATCGAGACAACCAGGTGCTGGTCCCCATCACCGCGGCGCAGCGCCTGTTCGGCACGCGGCGTGTCGACACGATCTTCGTGAAGGGCAGCGACCGTGCCGAGCTGGACACGACGGCGGAGACGATTGGCTGCGTCCTGCGAAACCGGCTGGAAGACAACGAGTTCAGCGTTGTGAGCCAGCAGGAGATCCTCGGCGTTGCGGGGCAGATTCTCGACACGCTGACGCTGGTCCTGGCCGCCATAGCGGGCATCAGCCTGCTGGTCGGCGGGATCGGCGTCAGCAACATCATGCTGGTGTCGGTGCAGGAGCGAACGCGGGAGATCGGTCTGCGCAAGGCCCTCGGGGCGCGCACCCGTGACATCACGGCGCAGTTCCTGGTGGAGGCCATCGTCCTGTGCGGCGTCGGTGGCGTGCTCGGCATCGGCCTCGGCATCGGCCTCGCGACGGTGGCGGCCAGGTTGACACCCCTCCCTGCCGCCGTCACCGGCTGGAGCGTCGCGTTGGCGTTCGGCGTCAGCCTGACGGTCGGCGTCGCGTTCGGGGTCCTTCCGGCGCGCCGCGCGGGACGCATGGACCCGGTGGTCGCGCTGCGCTATGAGTAGCCGCCCGTCCTGACGCCCGGGACGACCAACCCTCTACCCTGGCGCGCATGCCGACAGCGCTGATCTGGGACGACGACCACCTCCGCTACGACTTCGGCCCCGAACACCCGCTCAAGCCGGTCCGGGTCGAACTGACCGTCGCCCTGATCCGCGCCTGCGGACTGACCACGGTCGACAGTGTCGACACGCTGCCACGGGCATCCTTCACCGACGACGACGTCCTGCGCCTGCACACCGAGGGGTACGTCGAAACGGTCCGGCGGCTGTCTGCGAACCCGAGGATCGCCGGCGCCCCGCGCTACGGGCTCGGTCTGGGCGACAACCCGGTGTTCGCCGGCATGCACGAGGCCTCGCTGGAAGTCTGCGGCGCCTCTGTGGCGGCCGCGGAGGCGGTCTGGGCGGGCACCGCCTCCCATGCGTTCAACCCTGCCGGCGGACTGCACCACGCGATGCCCGACCGTGCGTCCGGGTTCTGCATCTACGACGACCCCGCCGCTGCGATCGAGTGGCTGCTGCGAAACGGGGCCGTGCGGGTCGCGTACGTCGATGTCGACACGCACCATGGCGACGGGGTGCAGGAGTTCTTCTACTCGGATCCCCGTGTCCTCACGATCAGCCTCCACGAATCGGGCCGCTACCTCTTCCCGGGTACGGGCTTCTGCAGCGAGGTCGGGGAGGGTGACGCGCGTGGGACCTCCCTCAACGTGCCGCTGCCGCCCGCAACGGCGGGCGACGCGTATCTCGAGGCCTTCGAGGCGGTCGTCCCACCGGCGCTCGATGCCTTCAGGCCCGAGGTGCTGGTCACGCAGTTGGGATGTGACACGCACGTGACCGACCCGCTGGCGCACCTTGCCTTGACCACCGACGACTACGCAACCCTGGGACGCCGGCTGCACGAACTCGCCCACGCGTCCGCCGCCGGACGGTGGGTCGCCACCGGCGGCGGCGGCTACCAGATCGGGTCCGTGGTGCCGCGCGCCTGGACGATCTACTTCGCCGAACTCTGCGGTCAGGAGCTCCCGCACGAGGTGCCGTGGGACTGGCTGCAACTGGCCGAGGAGCGGGTGGGCAAGCGGCCGCCGGACATGTTCCTCGAAGGGCCCGTCCGCATGTCAGCCGAGCGCCGCGCCGCGATTCGTTCTGAGGTCGCGCAGTCGGTCGAGGAGTTGAAGGGGGTCGCGTTCGACCTGCTGGAGCGATTCACGTGAGCAGCCGGGCGAAGACCTCCGATCGGCACGGCGACCCGGAGGCCGCGCGCCGGCGGCTTCTGCGTGAGCACCTGATCGGCACGCGGCTGTCCGGGAGCGTGGCCACCTCGCCAGGCAACACGCTGTCCAACTGCGGGAAGCTGATTGCGGGGGAGGAGCGCTACACGTTCGGTCTGTCCGACTACCGCACCTCGAACGTCACGGAAGCGGTCGACGCGGTGCGGACGATCTGCGGCGGCGACCCGGGCGGTGCGGCGGACCGCGACGGCCCCGGCTGGATCGATCCTGATGCGACGCTGATGGCGATCGAGGTGCACCGTCACCGCCTGGCGGCGCTCGTGCGCAGCGGCGGTGGCCGGGTCCTGATCGCAACGGGGCATCCGACCGGGCTGCTTGGGCACTACACCGCGATCGCGCGTGCACTGCAGCAGGCCGGATGCGCACTGCTGATGCCGCTGGACGATGTGGTCATCCGGTATCACGAAGACAGCGGGCGCAAGCGCGGGGTGCGGTTCGTCGACGGTGTGGGATGCGTCCACGACGGTGCGTCTCTGCTGCACAGCCACCGCAGCGTCTACATGGAGGCGATGCTCGACGAACTGGGCACCCACTACGCCGTGGATCTGGTGATCGCGGACCACGGTATGGCAGGCACGGCGATCGAACACGGCCTCCCCACGTTGTCCATCGCCGATGTGAACGATCCCGCCCTGCCGCTCGCGCAGGTACGGGGACGCACCGATGCTGTGCTCCCGATCGACGACAATCTTGCCCCGCGGCTGTTCGTGCCGGTGACGAACGCGATGCTCGACTGGCAATAAGGATGCGGCTGTGTGGCCCAGCCTGACGAGCATATGCAGCCCTTTGTCAAACCACCCGGGCCTTCCAGCGAGTTATCAACCAGCTCGGATGAGGGGTCCATATCTGCGGTTGTATGCCGGAGCTAGGCTTCGGCGAATTCTGCGATCAATGGCGCGTGGTCCGACGGCTTGGAGCCCTTTCGGTAGTTGCGGTCGATGCCACAGAACGACAGCCGTGGCACGAGATCCTGCGACGCGAGGATCAGGTCGATGCGCAGCCCCAGACCCTTGTGGAAGTGGCCCGCCCGGTAATCCCACCAGGTGAAGTGCTGCTCGTGGGGGTGCAGGTGCCGGTACGTGTCGACCAGTCCTTCGGCGAGGATCGCGTCGAGGCGGGTGCGTTCGTCGGCGCTGGTGTGCGTGGATCCGACGAACAACCGGGGGTCGTACACGTCGAGGTCGTGGGGTGCGACGTTCATGTCGCCCGCGATGACCAACGGTGTCCCACGCAGCTGTGCCGCGCGATCCCGCATCGCGTCGAGGAATACCAGCTTCTGCTCGAACGTCGGCGAGTCCAGGGTCCGCCCGTTGGGCACGTACACGCTGCACACCCGCAGGCCGCCGACCGTCGCCTCCACCCAGCGGCACTCGTCCTGCGCGATCTCGCCGGGCAGTCCGCCGGTCTCGTCGGCCGGCGGCGCGTCGTCGCGCGCGATGATCGCGACACCCGCCCAGCGCCCGCCGGAGTGGTGCGCCGAGGCGTACCCGGCGGCGGCCAGCTCGTCGACGGGAAATCCCTCGACGGTGGACTTCGTCTCCTGCAGGCACAGCACGTCCGGCTGGTGCTGTCCGACGAACTCCAGCACCCGGGGCAGCCGCTGTTTGAGGCTGTTCACGTTCCAGGTCGCGAGCTTCACGCCGTCGGATCGAGCAGCAACTTGCCTGTGGTCATGCGGTCGCGCATGTCCTCATGCGCCTGCCGCGCCTGCGACAGGGGATACGTCCCGCCGACCACGGGGCGCAACCGGCCGTCCTGGACCATGCCGAACAAGTCGGTCATCGGCCCCTTGAGGTACCGCGGAGGGTCGGCAAAGCAGTGCGCCAGCCAGAACCCGATGACGGCGCGGCTGCGCCGCATCAGTTTGCCCACCGGCACCGGTTCGGGCGACTGCCGCGACGCCATGCCGTAGGCGACGAGCCGTCCGAACGGAGCCAGCGCGGCGAGACTGGCGTCAAAGGTCGGGCCCCCGACCATCTCGAGAACCACGTCGACCTTGCGGCCGGCGTTTGCGTCCTCCAAGGCCCGTTTCATGTCCGGTTCCCGCGCGTCGACGGCGGCGTCCGCGCCCAGCGACAGCGCGAGCTCCCGCTTTTCGGCGCTGCCTGCCACGGCGATCACGCGCCCCGCACCCCACTGCTTCGCCAGCTGCACCGCCAGCGAACCCACGCCGCCGGCCGCCGCGTGCACCACCACGGCCTCGCCCGGCTGCACGTGCGCCGACGACCGCAGGATGTGCCACGCCGTCGTCCCCTGCAGCACCAGCGCCAGCGCCTGCCCGTCGTCGACCATGTCAGGGACGTCGAAGACGATGTTCTCCCACGCCACCGCCTGCTCGGCGTAGCCGCCGCCCTCCAGCAGCGCGACGATGCGGCGCCCCTCGGGCGTCGTTCCGACCACCTCCGCACCAGGAACCAGGGGCAACGTCGCCGGCGCCAGGTAGGAGTTCTCCGTCTGGTGCGTGTCGGCGTAGTTGACGCCTGCCCGGCTGACGTCGATGAGGATCTCGCCGTCTCGCGGCTGCGGAGGGGGGAGGTCCACCGGTGTGAGGACGTCGGGGCCGCCGAACTCGGTGATCTGGATGGCGCGCATCCGCCGCACAATAGCGGGGCGGGTTGGGCCACCGCCTGGCGGCTACGCTCGGCGGGGACGCAGGAGGAGACCACGTGGCGAAGCGACGGCAACGTGTGCTGATCACCGGCATAGCGGGGCAGCTGGCGGGGCAGCTCGCCGCGCGCCTGGAAGCCGACGACAGCATCGAGTACATCGCCGGGCTGGATCTGCACGAGCCGTCGCACGACCTGACCCGCACCGAGTTCGTCCGCGCCGACCTCCGCAACCCGTTGGTCGCGAGGATCATCGACTCCACCCGCGTCGACACGGTCGTACACCTGTCGCTCACCGCAGTTCCCTCCAGCGCCGGCGGCCGCAGCCGGATGAAGGAGCTGAACGTCATCGGTACGATGCAGCTGCTCGCTGCCGCCCAGAAGGCGCCCAAGCTGCACAAGGTCGTCGTGAAGTCGACGACCGCGGTCTACGGGAGCAACTACGCCGATCCGGCCCTGTTCCGTGAGGACGTCGCACCAGGCGGGGCGCCGCGGTCCGGATACTCCAAGGACGCGGTGGAGGTGGAGAACTACGCGCGAGCCTTCGGCCGTCGCCGTGAGGACGTCGTCCTCACGATCCTGCGGTTCGCCAACTTCATCGGCCCCACCGTGGACAGTCCTCTGACCGGCTATCTCGGTCTGCCTGTGGTGCCGCGCGTCCTGGGCTACGACCCGCGGCTCCAGCTGTGCCACCAGGACGACGGCGTCGAGGTGCTCTACCGTTCGGTCACGGGGTCGCACCCGGGCATCTACAACGTCGCCGGCCCCGGCATCATCTATCTGTCCCAGGCCATCCGGATGGCCGGGAAGCCCACGGTCCCGGTGGCGTTGCCGTTCGTGCAGGGGCTCGCCGGAACGCTGCGACGCAGCGGCAGGGTTGACTTCTCGCCCGATCAGCTCCAGTTTCTGCTCTACGGGCGTGTCGGCGACATCAGCCGTCTGCGGCGTTCCTACGGCTACGAGCCGAGATTCTCGACCCGGGCGGGGTTCGAGAACTTTCTTGCCAGTGGCCGTATCACTCCGCTCGTCGAGCAGGAGACGGTGCGCGGGTGGGAACGCAGCCTGCACCAGCTGCTGACCCGCCGGCCGGCCTCGAAGTCGAAAGTCACCACATGACGCAGCCGCACCACGCAGAGATCATCGATTTGGACCACGCGCGGCGGCGGAACGCGGTGGGGGTCTCGACCAGGCCGCGCTGCAGCGCCGAGATCGCACCCGGTCAGGCCTGCCGCAACTACGCCGGCCACAGTGGTCTTTGCCGTGTCCACGAGCCAGAGCCTGCCGACCACACCGCTGCGCACCCGGCCGGGGGCGACTCCCAGCCGCTGGTGACGCCAGACGGCGACGACGAAGCGTCCTTCGACGAGGCGATCGCCGCCGCACTGGCCTTTCTCCGCCGCCGCCTGACAGGTGACTACGACGTTGACTTGTACGGGTTCGACCGGGAGTTGACCGAGCAGGTCCTCCTCCCACTCGCCCGGCCCCTGTACCAGAGGTACTGGCGCTTGCGCACCGTCGGCATGGAGCACGTCCCGGCCGACAGCGGCGCGCTGATCGTCGCGAACCACGCCGGAACCCTGCCGTTCGACGCGATCATGACCAAGGTTGCCCTGCTCGACGAGCACCCCGCCCACCGTCACCTGCGTGAACTGGCCGCCGACCTCGCGCTGCGGGTGCCGATCGTCGGACCCCTCGCGCGCAAGACCGGCAACACGCTCGCGCACGAGGACGACGCGCAGCGGCTGTTGACCTCCGGTGAGCTGGTCGGCGTCTGGCCCGAGGGCTTCAAAGGCATCGGGAAGCCCTACCGGGACCGGTACAAGCTTCAGCGCTTCGGTCGCGGCGGGTTCGTGTCGGTCGCGCTGCGCAGCCAGGTCCCGATCATCCCCGTTGCGATCATCGGTGCCGAGGAGATCTACCCGATGCTGGCCAACGTGCGGTTCCTCGCCAGGCTGTTCGGGGTTCCGTACTTCCCGATCACGGCGCAGTTCCCGCTGCTGGGGCCGCTGGGCCTGATGCCGCTGCCGTCGAAGTGGGTCATCGACTTCGGCGAGCCGATCGACACGACCGAATACGGGACCGAGGCCGCGGACGACCCGATGCTCGTCTTCGAGCTGACCGACCGGGTCCGCGACACGATCCAGCAGATGCTCTACCGCAACTTGATGGGTCGCCGGTCGATCTTCTTCTGATCCCTACGGCAGCTTGATGTCGGGAACCTCGACGTCAGGGACAGGGGATCCTCCCGGCAGGCTGGGCGTCGGCAGGCTGGGCGTCGGCAGCGGCGTCGGGGTGGGCTTCCCGAGGATGTCGTCGATCAGCTCGTCGACGCCGTCCTCCACCTCGTCCACCGGCTCCCGCACCGACCGAACGGGGTCCTCGTGACCCGGGTCGTCGGGCGGGTTCGGGTCCGGCAGGGGGTTCGGATCGTCGGCCGGCTCGTCCGCGGGCTCGCGCGCCTTGTTCCCGTCGACCTTGCCGCCCCCGGCGTTCTTGGCGTCCTTGGAGGTGCCCGCTGCCTCGCCCTTCGCCGCCGGTGAGGGTGCTGTCACACAATCACAGGGGCTGAAAGGCTGCGAGGCGGGAGGGATGAACGACATGTCGAAGTCCGCGCCGCCGACCGCAGCGTCCTGGACCTGCCGGTCACGGTTGCGCCTCGCGCGGCCGGTCCCGGCGGACGAGCCGGCGATGTCGTCGCATGCCGTGCACGGGCCGGACAGGACCGCGACGCGCTGGTCGATGCGCGCGAGCGCCACCATCGCGTCCCGTGCCGCGAGACGAGCGTCACCGGACAACAGCGGCAGCAGCGATGAGATGCGCTCACGTTGCAGCGTGGAGAACGTGGTGAGCAACTCCAGCAGCGTGGGGTCTCCCTGCTCCTGCGACGCGCGGATGATGTAGCCGGCGGCTGCGCGGCTGCTGGCGTCGGCCTCCTGCAGCGCATGCCGGGCGGCAGCCATGTCGCCGACCGCGGCGCTGGCCTCCGCCTCCGCCAGGCGCTGCTCGACGTATGACAGCAGCTGACGTCCGCGCGCCACCTGGTCGCCGATGAACGCGACGCGGATATCCTCGATCGTCAGCTTCACGGCGTAGAAGGGGTCGGATGGCGTGGCGCGGTGCGTCGCCAGGGCGACCCCGCCCGAGGACAGCGCCAGGGCCGCGGCACCCGTGGCCGCGGCGGTCCGCATGGAATAGCGCCAGCGTGCGGTCGCGTCACCGGCGGCCGAGCGCATCCGCAGCATCCACGTGGGCGGCGCCGCCTGCTCCCGGGCGGCTTCGACCAGCATCGCCCGCAGGTCCGCCTTGCGCTCCATTCGGACTGCGGGCGGACGGGCGGCCGACTCGAGTGCCTGGGCGAAGGCGGACAGCTCACGCGCTTCCGCTGTGGCCTCCTCGTCGGGAAGGTCACCGTCGAGCAGTCGCGCCAGGGCGTCGATGTCGGTGTTCGTCATTGCTCCATTCCCGTCAACGATTGGGAAGGGATCAAGAAACGGGCTATTTGGACATAGTCCTTTGTAGTCATGTCGGCTGTAGTCCCTCCGGCATGAGCTTCGAGAGCGATTTCAGCGCACGGTATTGCAGCGCCTTGACGGCACCGTCGGTTTTACCCATGACCGCAGCCGTTTCGGCCACGTTGAGATGCTGGATGAAGCGGAGGTACAAGACCTCTGCCTGGCCCCCCTTGAGCTGGCGGATCGCCTCATGCACCTGCCGCGTCATGTCTGCGGTCAGCAGCGCCTGCTCAGGGTTCTCCGGACTGCGCTCGACGGGGGTCTCCAAGACGTCCTCGACGGTGGCTTCCAGGCGGAATCGGGCACTCTTGAAGTGGTCGTGGACCCGGTTGCGGGCGATCGTCATGAGCCAGGCGCCGAAGTCCACCCCCTGCCACCTGAACGTCGAGATCCGCCGCAGAGCTCGCAGAAAGACGTCGCCAACCAGATCCTCGGCCGTCTGGCGGTGGCCCACCCGGTGGTACACGTAGGCAAAGATCTGCTCGACGTACCGGTCGTACAGCAGCGCGAAGGCGTGTGCCGAACCCTCCTGCGCGAGCCGGACCTGCTCGACGACAGCGGGATCGACGCCATCCTGCGCCTCGGCCGGGGATCCCGAAGCCCCAAGCCCGATGGTGCTCAACGACCGCCTGCTCCCACGAGGAGGGCCGCGACGAAGGCAGCGACAAGCGCGACGAGGATCACTGCGATGGCGATGGTCGTGGCCGGCCTCATGGCGGGGTGCCCTCCTCAGACCGCCGGCGCTGGCTCCCAGGAGGTGCCGGCGAGAAACGATTCCGCCTTCAGCCGCTCGCGCTGCAGAAAGGTGACCAGTTCCGCGCGGCTGTCGAGGTAGGCGCGGCAGTCCAGCTCGAGCGTGATCGAACCCTCATAGCCGGAGCGGCCCACCTCTCCCAGGAAGGCCTCAAGCGGCAGAACGCCCGATCCGATCGGGGCGTGGCTGTCCTTGCCGTTGCCGAAGTTGTCCGAGACGTGCAAGTGGACGACCCGGTCCGACAGCGCGTTCCAGGCCTCGAAGAGGTCGATCTGGGCGACGCCGAAGTGGCTGGTGTCGAACACCACGTGCGGGAAGGGCGCCAGGTCGTGGGGTGTGACCACGGACGAGAACGACCGCCCCGCCACCGGGAAGAGGTTCTCCATCGCGAAGACCGGCCCGGCCTCCGACGCCTCGTCGTGAACCTCGCCGTCGACCCACTCCCGGGCCCTGCGCTCCCACCGGAAGGGCGCGTGCGCGACCAGCGTGTGTGCTCCCACCTCCCCGGCGACCTCCAGGCTCCGGCGGGTCTTCTCCAGGTACCTGGAGCCGAAGACGTTGCGCAGCAGGACCATGTACGGACCGTGTACCACCGGGATGTCCAGACCGGCTTCCTGTGCGTAGGCGGCGATGCGTGCGGGATCGCGCGTGTCCGGGTTGTGGCCGATCAGCAGTTCCGCGCCGGCGTATCCGGCGTCCGCGATCGCGTCCAGCACCCAGCCCAGGGGGCTGAGCAGGAGGGGTCCCGTCGAGACCAGCATGCGCGGCCGTTGCCGTTGCTCCATCCCAGCCAGGGTACGCATTGCTCGCCAGGGCGCTCACCGCGTGCACGGCGCTGCCGCGTCTCGATCCACCCGTGCCGCGTGCACGATGCGCGTTCCGGTAGGATTTCGCCCGCTCGGGTGAGGCCGGAAGGTGTCGAAGGTGAACCTCGCGGACCGTTTGCGTGCCGCCGCGGCGCGGCTGCCCGAGAAACCGGCGCTGGTACTGCGGCCGATCTCCGGCGGCGGCGCCCAGGTCACGTACCACGATCTCGACGAGCGCGTGGATCGGGCCGCAGGGGCGTTCCAGGGTCTGGGGCTGGACCGGGGTGAGCGCGTCGCTCTCATGCTCGGCAACAGCGAGCACTTCGTGGAGGCGTTCTACGGCGCCATGCGGGCGGGGCTGGTCGTGGTCCCGCTCAACACCACGTACACCACCAACGAGGTCGCGCAGATTCTGACTGACGCCGATGCTGCCGCGATCGTTGTCGGTGAGGCGTATCACGACCGGCTCGCCGGGATCAAGGAGACACTTCCGGCGCTGGAGCACGTGGTGGTAGCGGGCGCGTCGTCACCGCCGCTTGGAGCGCAGACGTGGAAACAGTTCCTCGGGACGGGCGGCCCCTTCACGGAGGTGGAGGTCGACGAGGACGACCTGGCGCTGCTGCCCTACACGTCCGGCACGACCGGCCGGCCCAAGGGCGCGATGCTGTCGCATGCGAACCTGCTTGCCAACCACCATCAGATGGAACAGACGCGCTTGAGCGTCGAGGAACTCGACGTGGTCCTTTGTGTGCTGCCGCTGTTTCACATCTACTCCCTGAACGTCGCCATGGCCTTCTCACTGTCGCGCGGCGCGACCGTGCTGATCATGGAACGGTTCGACCCGCTGCAGTCGCTCGACGCGATCAGCAGCCAGCGCGTCTCTGTCGTCATCGGGGCGCCGCCGATCTACATCGCGTGGCTGAACACGCCAGGCGTCGAGGAGTACGACCTCGCCAGCGTCCGTTACGCCGTGTCCGGCGCCGCGCCGCTGCCACGGCAGGTACTCACCCGCTTCGAATCGGAGCTGGGGATCACCATCTGGGAGGGCTACGGGTTGACCGAGACGTCCCCGTTGCTGACAACCGTCGCGATGGACGACCGGCCGCGCCCCGGGAGCGTCGGGTGCCCCGTACCCGGGGTCGAACTGCGCCTGGTGGATGACAAGGGGGCCGACGTCCGCGCCGGCGATCCGGGTGAGGTCGTCGTGCGCGGGCCGAATGTCTTCAGCGGGTACTGGCAGGACGCTGACGCGACCGCAGAAGTCCTGGAGGACGACGGCTGGTTCCACACCGGCGACGTGGGGCTCCTCGACGACGGGCACCTGTACCTCGTCGACCGCAAGAAGGACATGGTCCTTGTGAGCGGTTTCAACGTCTACCCGCGCGAGGTCGAGGAGGTGCTCTACCGCCATCCCAAGATTGCCGCGGCCGCGGTGGTCGGCACACCTCATCCGTACACGGGTGAGGCCGTGAAGGCGGTCGTCGTGCTGCGGGAAGGCGAAGAGGCAGCGGCCGAGGACATCACCGACTTCTGTCGCCGTTATCTCGCGCGCTTCAAGTGCCCCGAGGTTGTGGAGTTCGTCGAGTCGCTGCCGACAAACCCCAGCGGGAAGGTCCTTCGCCGGGAGCTTCGCAAGTCCGCTTAGCCGCCCGTGGAGTCCTTCGCGACCTCGAAGCGAGCCTCGTAGAGGCGCTTCGCCTCGTGGATCAAGTCGTCTGACACCCACGCAAGCGGCGTGAATTCGCGCACCAGCGGCTCGTTGTCGGGACCGCGGCCGACCGGGTCGCCGCTGAGGATCCAGGCGCGGCGCTCGTCGTCGGAGTCGTCCTTGAGGTGCGCGTAGTTGCAAATCTGGCGAGCGAGCCACTCATCGAGTGGGCGGGTCCACCACAACTCCGGACACAACGGATTGACGGACAACCCCGGCAGGTCCAGTCCGCTCTCGTAGTCGCGGCTGGTGCTGCCGTCGTCATCCTCGGGGCCCTTCGAGTACCTGACGAACACGCCCGGCCTGACCAGTCGCAGCAGCTCGTCGAGCGAGTGCAAGGTCGGGATGCCTTCGACGGCAGGCGAGTCGGCGCGGGCGATGTCTGGCATGGGGACTGTTACGTATCCCCGGCAGGCGACGATTACGCTCGTCCCCACCATGAGCCTCGTCGCCCTCTTCCCGATCCTCGCCGCGGCCGTTGCGCTGGTGTTCGCCACACAACTCGCTCGCCAGTACGTCGCGCGGCGCCGGGCGCACGCCTTGGCGTGGGCTCTGTCACTGGCGTTGTTCGGGGTCGCGGCGGCCATGGTGTCGGTGGGTGTCACCGCCGGATGGTCACCGGCGGTGTTCGGCACGTACTGGGTCGCCGGGGCCTTGTTGAACGTGCCGCTGCTCGCGCTCGGTCAGATGATGCTGCTCGACGCGCGGCGTTCGGTGCTGTACTGGACCCTGGCAGGATTGTTCGCCATATGGGCGGTTGCATTCACGTTGTTGGCGCAGTTCGACTCGGGTGCGCTGCAGGCGGCCAGCGGCCAGGGCGTGATCCCTCGCGGCAGCCAGGTTCTCTCCGGCGAAATGGCCTACGCGCTGGCTCGGCCCTTCAGCTACACGTTTGCGATCGTCGTCGTCGGGTCGGTGTGGTCGGCCGCCCGCGCACGACGGTGGTCCATCCTGCTCATCGCCGTGGGTGTGACGATCGCCGCCGCCGCGTCGGCGTTCATCCGCGTCGGCCAGGGCGAGTTGTTCTCGGTGTTCCTCGCCGTTGGCGTGGGTGTGATGTATCTGGGATTCCGCGCGGCGTCGAGGCCAGCCAGCCGACCGTCGCCGACGGCCCTTCAGACGCAGTCGTGACAGTCACGCTGTACACCCGCCAGGGCTGCCACCTGTGTGAGGTCGCGGAGCACGTCGTCCGCGAGGCCGCAGCCGGTCGGGCGCATGTCGAACTTGTCGACATCGACACAGATCCTGGACTGCGTGACCGCTTCGCCGTGCGGGTGCCGGTGGTGGCCGTCGACGGCGTCGAGGTCGCCGAGTTCGAGATCAGCCCTGCAGTCCTGCTCGACGCGCTGGATCACGCGGCCGGATAGGCGGGCGTGCAGCCGAACTCTGACAGCCCCAGCGACGCGACCGCGGTGGGCGCCGGCTGTGAGCATGCCCGTGGCCGCGCCGACGCGTGCAGCATCCGCACAGGTGGGTGGTCTTTGGCGCCCTCATGGCGCACACGTACCATTGTGAATGACACCGTCGTAGGTCCTAGGAGAGGGAGCGTGAGCAGCCGCCCGATTCCGGAAGCCAGCGTGGCCCGGCTGCCGATCTACCTGCGTGCCCTGGTCGACATGGCCGAGCGGGGGACGCACACCGCGTCGTCGGAGGGGCTGGCCGCAGCGGCCGGTGTGAACTCCGCGAAGGTGCGTAAGGACCTGTCGTACCTCGGCTCCTATGGGACGCGCGGTGTCGGCTACGACGTCGAGTACCTGATCCACCAGATCAGCCGCGAGCTGGGGCTGACCGAGGGATGGGCGACGTGCATCGTCGGGGTCGGGAACCTGGGGCAGGCGCTGGCGAATTACGGCGGTTTCGAGGAGCGAGGGTTCCGCGTCGCCGCGCTGTTCGACCGTGACGAAGGCAAGGTGGGCGAGCAGGTCGCCGGTCTGGAGATCCAACACCTAGACGATGTCGAGCGGGTGGTGAAGGAAGAGGAGATCTCCATCGCCGTGCTCGCGGTGCCCGGCGCGGTGGCACAGGACGTCGCCGACCGTGTTGTCGCCGCGGGAATCACGTCCATCCTCAACTTCGCCCCGGCGGTGCTGGCGGTGCCGCCCGAGATCAGTCTTCGCAAGGTGGACCTGTCCATCGAACTGCAGATCCTGGCCTTCTACGAGCAGCGCCGCATGGCCGAGGAGTCCGTACGCCAGGGCACCGCGCTGCGCAACCTCGACGGCATGGAAGACCCCGCTCAAGCAGCCGGAGGCGGTAGCGGAACGAGCCGGCCCGCTCAAGCAGCCGGAGGCGGTAGCGGAACGAGCCGGCCCGCTCAAGCAGCCGGAGGCGGTAGCGGAACGAGCCGGCCCGCTCAAGCAGCCGGAGGC
>WHTG01000147.1 GCA_009377835.1 Nitriliruptorales bacterium | reverse complement strand
GCACGACGCGGACGCCCGATGGCCCGTCGGCGCACCGGATCGCCGAACGTCAGCCACTGCGGCCCGTACAGCTCGCCACCCTTCGCGGCGGTCTCGGCGGCGGCGCGCACCACGGACAGCGCGGCCTGTGGTGGCTCCATGCCGACATTGCGCGCGGCGAAGGCCCAAAACCGCTGGCTCAGCCCGCCGTGGGTCTCGCGCACGCTGCGTCTCTGCAGGTCGGTATGCGCCAGCCCCGGATGGGCCACGACGCTGATCGCGGGGGCGTTGGCCGCCTGCAACCGCCGCTGCAGCTCGATGGAGAACTCGTGGTTCGCCTGCTTCGACTGCCCATAGGCCACCCAGGCGTTGTACCAACCGGTGAAGTGCGGGTCCTTCTCGCGAAGGGTCGGACCCATCCAACGTCCGAAGCTTGTGACAGAAACGACGCGGCCCGCCGGCGCGGCAAGCAGGCGCGGCAGGAGGCGGCGCGTGAGGACGAAGTGGCCGAGGTGGTTGACGCCGAGCTGCATCTCGAAGCCGTCCGCCGTCTGCTGCCGGGGGATCCCCATCAGCCCAGCGTTGTTGACCAGGACGTCGATCCGCTCGTGGTCCGCGGCGATGGCTTCCCCGCACGCCCGAACCGACGCGAGCGAGGCGAGGTCGAGCTCGCGCAGCTCCACCTGGGCGTCCGGTACCGCGGCCACGATGGCGTCGCGCGCAGCGCGGGCCCTTTCCTGGTTGCGGGCAGCCATCACGACCGTCGCACCCCTGGCGGCCAGGAGGCGGGCGACCTCGTGGCCGAGCCCGGCGTTGGCTCCCGTGACCACGACGACGCGGCCCCGTTGGTCAGGAATGGTGTCCTTGCTCCACATGCGGCGCATTCTCGCGCTCGTCAGTCGTCCAGGCCGGCAGACCGCGCTGTGCCGAGGATCGAGTCTCGCATGGGTGTGTGGGCCTCCGGTTCGAACGGCACGCTGAACAATGCCGCCACGGTCGCATTGTTGCGCGGCCTCACGTTCACGATGGGGTCATTGCAGGTGACCCCCTCGGCTGCCCGTTCGGGCTGGTGATCCTCGGGCGCCCGCACCTATCCTCGCGTCCTCGCCGGGGGCGTGTATGGACCGGGGGCTGTATGGAGATGGACCGACGTCACCACGAAGTCGGCATTCCGTTGAGAGGGCGGGATCCGAAGACCCCCCGCTCACGACCCGCAGCGCTGCAGAGCCTGGATCCGGTGCACGTCGCCCCATCCAACAGCGATGTTCTGGCGTCCGGACTTCTCCAACTGCAAGCCAAGGCCGGTAACAGCGCGGTCGCGGAGCTGGTGGG
This sequence comes from Nitriliruptorales bacterium, assembly GCA_009377835.1. Classification (GTDB taxonomy): domain Bacteria; phylum Actinomycetota; class Nitriliruptoria; order Euzebyales; family Egibacteraceae; genus WHTG01. Next base: position 7,030 of record WHTG01000147.1, on the reverse strand, counting down.
CGGCGGATCTGCCACGGTGCAGCGTTGCGGTGACACCCCTTGTGACTGTGACCCGTCCGAGCGGAACATCGGTGTTCAGTAACACCAGGCGGAAGCCTTGGCGTGAGGGACGGGTTGGCGTACAGTCGATCGATGATCAACGCCCGCGCGCACCCGTAACTCTCTGACCGCCGCGACCACGCGGCAAGTCTGCACGCCCGCCGGCCGGGGCGCCGGTCATGAATGCCTCCCTCGCCGCCCTGCTCGCCCGTGCGGTTGGGTACTTCGCATTGGGGCACTTCGTCCCTTTCTACGCGGTGTACGCGCTGTTGTTGGCGGAGCAGGGCATGTCGCGAGCAGCGATTTCGTCGCTGTTCGCCGTCTGGTCGGTGACGTCGTTCGTCCTTGAGGTGCCCTCGGGTGCGTGGGCGGACGTCATGTCACGCCGCGCCCTGCTCGTCGTGAGCGCGCTGCTCACCGCAGCCGGACTGAGTGCGTGGACCGTTGGCGACACGTACGCCGTCTACGCCGCTGGATTCGTGTTATGCGGGGCAGGAAGCGCGGTGATGTCCGGCACCTTCGAGGCACTGCTGTACGACGAGCTTGTGGTCCGCAAGGCGACGGCGCGCTACGCGGGTGTGCTCGGGTGGGCGAACGCGATCGGCATGGCCCTCACACTATGCGCAACGTTCGCCGCGACTCCGCTGCTGCGGCTCGGCGGGTTCGCCGCGGTCGGCTGGGTCAGCGTGGCAGTGGCGCTGCTACAGGCGGGGTTCGCGGTGTCGCTTCCTCGCACCGCCAGAGCAGCGCGCGCCCAGGAGGATGCGGCGACGACGAACAACGACGTTGACACCGCGCGCGAACTTGCGGGCGCGGCGGTGCGGTACGTCGCCGTCCTGCGCGCTGGCGTCGCCGAGGTGACGCGCGACCCCGTCGTCCGACGGGTCGTGCTCACCGTGGCGGTGCTCGTCGGCGCGCTGGATATCGACGAGTACTTCCCGTTCGTCGCGCGCGAGGCCGGAACGGCAGTCGCGGACGTGCCGCTGCTGCTGGTGACCGTCGGCGTGGCGCAGACACTCGGCACGGCGCTGGCGGGCATGGCGGCCAGGTTGCGGGCCCGGGCGCTGACGGTGATGACCGGCGTGGCGGGACTGCTCCTGGGCGTCGGTGCCGTCAGCGGGCATCCGGCCGGGTTTGCAGCGATCGCCGTCGGTTACGGCGTGCTGGTCAACGTCGCGATCGTGATGGAGGCACGTTTGCAGGACGCGATGGAGGGTTCCGCACGTGCGACTGTCACGTCGGTGGCCGGGCTCGCGACGGAGGCTATGTCCATCGGCCTGTTCTCGATCCTGGCGTTCGGTTCCATGGCCTTGCCGACGGGGTTGCTCGTTGCGTTGGTCGGTGCGGCGATAGTGCTGCTCAGTCCGCACGACGTGCCCACGACGTCAGCTGAACAGGCCCATGCGACAAGCATGCGCGTTGGACTGCGTGAGCAGCGGGCGGCCGTTGAACTGCTCTGTCATGCAGGCCCACGTCCGCGACGCCGCAGGCGACACACCCGACCACACAAGCGTTCTCTGCTGTCACGCCGGCTCGATGACGAGGATGAGATCCCCGGGCTCGACGTTGGTGCCCGAGTCCACCGCGACTCGTTGCACTTTCCCGGAGATGGCGGCGGTGATGGCCGACTCCATCTTCATCGCCTCGATCGTGGCGACACGGTCCCCCCCGGCGACCGGGTCGCCTTCGGCGACGGCAACGTCGACCACGCCTGTCAGCGGTGCGGCCACGTGGCCGGGAGCACCTGGGTCTGCCTTTTCCGCTGGCGCCGCGTCCGGCTTGACGGAACGGTCGCGCGCATCGACGGGTCGGGTCTGACCGTTCAGCGAGCAGAGGACCGTGCGGATGCCGTGCTCGTCGGTGTCGGTGACCGCTTCCAGTTGGATGAACAGCCGCACCCCCCGCTCGAGGTCCACCTCGAGCTCCGTGCCCGCCTCCAGGCCGTACAGAAACGCTCGGGTCGGCAGGGCCGACACGTCGCCGAAACGTTCCCGCGCGTCCGTGTACGCGGCGGTCGGCTCCGGAAAGAGGATCCGGCTGAGCGCGTTCCGCCGGTCGGCTCCGGCCGTGGCCAGGTCACGGCGCTGCTCGTCGGCCAGGGTGGGATCGGGCAGTTCGTGAGGCAGGTCCCGGAGTGCCTGGGTACGGAAGGGTTCCGGCCAGCCGCCGGGAGGTGTTCCCAGGGCCCCCTGGAGGAATTCGATCACGGAGGAGGGAAGGTCGTAGCGCGAGGGATCCTCGACGAGGGCATCAGGGTCGACCTGTGAAGAGGCGAGGTACAGCGCCAGGTCGCCGACGACCTTGCTCGACGGGGTGACTTTGATGAGCCCGCCGAGTATCTGGTCACAGCGGGCGTAGAGGTGTTCGATCTCCTCGAAGCGGTCGCCCAGCCCAAGCGCGACCGCCTGCTGGCGCAGGTTGGACAGCTGCCCCCCGGGGATCTCGTGGCGGTACACCGTCCCGGTCGGCGAGCGCAGCCCGGACTCGAACGGCGCATACAGGTTGCGCACCGCCTCCCAGTACGGCTCGAGATCGTCGAGCGCGTCCGCGGACAACCCGGTCGACCTGGGCGTGTAATCGGTGGCGGCGAGGATGGCGGCCAGGTTCGGCTGGCTGGTCATACCCGACAGGGGAGCGGCGGCGCCGTCGAGAGCGTCGACACCCGCATCGATCGCGGCGACGTAGGTCCCCAGCTGGCCACCGGCGGTGTCATGGGTGTGAAGGTGCACGGGCAGGTCGAACTCGTCGCGCAGCGCGGTGATCAGCAGGCGAGCGGCCGGGGGTCGCAGCAACCCCGCCATGTCCTTCACGCACAGCAGATGTGCGCCGGCGTCCACCAGGTCCCCCGCAACGGAAAGGTAGTGCTCCAGCGTGTACATCTCCTGGCGCGGGTCGGCCAGGTCGCCCGTGTAGCACAGCGTGCCCTCGGCGACGGCGCCGACCTCACGCACCGCTTCGATGGCGGGTCGCATCTGGGTGACGTCGTTGAGCGCGTCGAAGATGCGGAAGATGTCGACGCCGACGTCAGCAGCCTCCTCGACGAACGCGCGGACGAGGTCCGGCGGATAGCCGGTGTAGCCGACTGCGTTGTTGCCGCGCAGCAGCATTTGCAGACAGATGTTGGGTATCGCCTTGCGGAGGCCGGCCAGTCGCTCCCACGGGTCTTCGTACAGGAACCGCAGCGCGACGTCATAGGTCGCGCCGCCCCACACCTCGAGGCTGAAGAGCTCCGGCAGGGTCCGGGCGATGACCGGTGCCGCGTTGAGCATGTCGAACGTGCGCATCCGCGTGGCGAGCAGTGATTGGTGGGCGTCGCGCAGCGTCGTGTCCGTGATCAGCAGCGGCTCGCTCTCGCGGACCCATCGCGCGAACCCGTCGGGGCCCAGTTCCCGCAGCCGCTGACGGGAGCCGGGCGGCGGCTCGGTTGCCGCGAACTGGTCGACGTCGGGTAGCTTGCTGCCGGGGTCGGGGCCGCCGGGGGCGACGCCGTTGGGACGATTGACGGTGACATCGGCCAGGTAGGCGAGCAACCTGCTGCCGCGGTCCGCGCCGCTGCTCGTCGCCGTCAGGTGCGGGCGGTCGTCGATGAAGCTCGTGTCCGTGCGACCGTCGAGGAAGTCGGGGTCGGCGAGAACCGCGCCGAGGAACGCGACGTTGGTCGCCACGCCGCGGACTCGGAACTCCGCGAGCGCGCGGCGAGCCCGTGTCGCCGCGGCGCGAAGGTCGCGCCCACGTGCGGTGACCTTCACCAGCAGCGAGTCGAAGTAGGCCCTCACCTCCGCACCCACGTAGGCCGACCCCGCGTCCAGACGGATGCCCGCGCCGGCGGCGCTGCGGTACGCCGTGATGACACCGGTGTCGGGCCGGAAGCCGTTCGCGGGGTCCTCCGTCGTGACCCGGCACTGGATCGCCGTCCCGCGCGGACGAATGTCGTCCTGCGACAGCCCCATCTCAGCAAAGGACATGCCACCCGCGATCTGCAGCTGCGCCCCGACGAGGTCGACGTCGGTCGTCTCCTCCGTCACGGTGTGCTCGACCTGGATGCGGGGGTTCATCTCAATGAACACGTGGCGGCCGTCGCCGTCGACGAGGAACTCGACCGTGCCGGCGTTGCGGTATCCGACCGCCTGACCGAACCGCACGGCGTCGGCACAGATCCGTTCGCGCAACTCGGGATCGAGGTTGGGCGCCGGCGCTATCTCGACGACCTTCTGGTGTCGCCGCTGCACCGAGCAGTCGCGCTCGTACAGATGGAGGACCTCGCCTGCGGCGTCTGCCAGCAGCTGCACCTCGATATGGCGCGGCCGGGTCATCGCCTTCTCGAGGAAGACGGTGGGGTCTGCGAACGCGCCTTCCGCCTCCCGCCGAGCCGTCGCGACGGCGGCGATGAGTTGCGATGGATGTTCCACGCGCCGTAGCCCGCGCCCGCCGCCGCCCGATGCGGCCTTGACGAACACCGGATAGCCGAGTTCGTCGGCCGCCGCGAGCGCATCGTCGTCTTTGTCCAATGGTCCCGACCCCGCGAGCACCGGCAACCCCGCCTCGGTCGCAGCGGCCCGAGCGCGGCGCTTGTCGCCGGTCAGCGACAGCACGGGGGCCGGCGGTCCGACGAACTGGATCCCGGCGTCGGCGCAGGACTGGGCCAGCTCTGGGCTCTCCGAGAGAAAGCCATAACCCGGGTACACCGCATCGGCGCCGACCCGCCCGGCCGTGGCAACGAGAGTCTCGATGTCCAGATACGCGCGAACAGGATGTCCCGGCTCGCCGATCTCGTAGGCCTCGTCGGCCTTCAGGCGGTGGAGGGAGTCGCGGTCCTCGTGCGTGTACACCGCGATCGTGGTGATGCCTAACTCGTATGCCGCGCGAAAGGCGCGGATCGCGATCTCGCTGCGATTGGCGACAAGCAATCTGCGGATCATGGACCGCACCCCGATTCGTCGGCTGGCGCGCCGGCAGGGTCGCGCCGCGGGGATCCTAACGACGAACGTTCAGCCGCCCGCATTCTGTCGACGCGAATCTGTCCTCCGCCCCATGCTGTTCAGTTTCGACAGCAGCGTGGTGTGGGGACCTCACCCTGGCGGGGCGGTATCAGCGCACTCGGCTCCGGCACGCCTAGCGACGGTGGCGGTGGCGGAGCCACCACACCACAGCCGCGCCGGCCAGGGCGACGAGGACGGGGCCGACGCGGCGCAGGAGGGGCGCGCCGGCGACATCCAGCAGGTTGATCGCTTCGTCCGACGGCCCGGACTGCGGTCGGGCAGCGGCCGCCGCCGGACGGGGGCCGGCAGGTTCCGCGCCGGCGTGGGCTCCCTCTGGCGGCCCGGCCCGGTCATCGGCCGCCGGTGCCTGATCGGCGCCCAGCTCCCCGGCGACGCAGTCAGCGAACTGGGCCAGCAGCTTGTCCGCGACGTCGGCCATCACCCCCCGGCCGAACTGCGCCGGCCGTCCTGTGATGGCCAGTTCGGTGCGGACGCCCACCTCGGCTTCCCCGCCCCGGTCATCGATCGTACCGGTGATCTTCGCGCGGGCAGTGCCTGCCCCCCGCATCTCCTTGCCGGACGCCTCGATGACCGCGCGCCGAGCCTGGGTGTCGCGCTCCACGAACTTTGCCGTGCCGGAGTAGGTGACGGTCATCGGCCCGACCTTGACCTTGACCTTGCCACGGAACTCGTCGCCCTCGGCCTCCTCCAGCGTCGTACCGGGCATGCAGGGGGCGATCCGCTCGATGTCGAGCAGCACGTTCCACGCCTGCTCCGCGGGCACCGGGATGGTGAAGTGCTGCTCAAACTCCATGGCCGACTTTCATGCGCAGAGCGTAGGGACTTACAGGGCCGCCTCCAACGCGCGCCGCGTGAGCACTCTGGCGAGATGCCGTCGGTAGTCGGGCTGCGCATTGTGGTCCGTCGGCGGATCCGTCCCTTCGGCCGCCTGGTCGGCCGCGGCCTCCAGCACGGCGGCATCCGCTGCGCCGCCGCGCAGGGCGGCCTCGGTCGCCGAGGCGCGCAGCGGCACGCTGCCCATGTGCGTCAGCCCGACCCGCGCCTGGTCGATCGTCCCGTTGGCGCGGCGCACCAGGGCGCAGACTCCGACGATCGCCCACGCCTGCGCAACACGGTTGAACTTCTCGTAGTGCCAGCCCCAGTTGCCGTCCAGCTTGGGAACGCGGATCTCGGTCAGCAGCTCCCCGGGAGCAAGCGCGGTTTCCAGGTAGTCGAGGAAGAACTCGGCGGCGGGGATGGTCCGCGGTCCATCGGGACCCGTCGCGACGAGCTCGGCATCCAGTGCGAGCACGGCCGCGGGCAGGTCACCAGCCGGGTCACCGTGGGCCAGAGCGCCGCCCAGCGTGCCGCGGTGGCGCACCTGCGGGTCGCCGACGGTCGCGGTCACGTGAGCTAGCACTCCGCAGTGCTCGAGCACGAGCGGGTCGTGCTGGACGGTGTGGTGGGTGGTCGCGGCGCCGATCGCGAGCATGTCGCCGTCGTCGCGGACGCCCTGCAGCTCGGCGACGCGGCCGATGTCGATGAGAACCTCCGGGAAAGCCAGCCGCAACCGCATGAGGGGGATGAGGCTGTGACCGCCCGCGAGGACCTTGGCGTCCTCTCCGTGCTCGGCGAGCGCCTGCACCGCCTCGTCGATCGAGCCGGCACGGACATAGGTAAACGCTGCCGGGATCATCGCCGCGACCCCTTCGCCTCATCCAGCGCCCGCCACACCCGTTCGGGCGTGCAGGGTATCGGGATGTCAGTGACCCCGAGATGACGGATGGCGTCGAGGATGGCGTTGACCACTGCGGGAGTGGACGCGATCGTGCCGGCCTCCCCCACGCCTTTGACGCCCAACGCGTTCGAGGTCGCCGGCGTCTCGGTGCGATCGGTTGTGAAGTCGGGAAGGTCCGGGGCGCCGGGCACGTAGTAGTCCACGATCGTGCTGGTCGTCAGGTTGCCGTCGGCGTCGTAGTGGGCCTCTTCGTACAGCGCCTGGGCGATGCCCT
>WHTG01000214.1 GCA_009377835.1 Nitriliruptorales bacterium | reverse complement strand
TGCGGCCGGGCCTGAACGTGCTCACCGGTGAGACAGGCGCGGGCAAGACGATGGTGGTGTCGGCGTTGGAACTGTTGCTGGGAGGACGCGCCGACGCTGACCGGGTCCGCGCCGGAGCCCAGGCGGCGCTGGTCGAAGGATGCCTGAGTACGCCGCCGGCAGCCGCCGCCGCATGGCTGGGCGACGCCGACGAGGAACTCATCGTCAGCCGTGAGGTCTCCTCATCGGGGGCTGCAGGGGCCCGCAGCCGGGTACGCATCGGTGGGAGGATGGCACCCGTCTCGGCGTTGGTCGCGTGTGTCGGCGCTGTCGTCGAACTGCACGGCCAGTCCGACACCTCGAGGCTGCAGCGGCCCAGCATCCAGCGCGGGCTGCTCGACCGATTCGGCGGGGAATCGCTGAGGGCAGCCCACGACGGCTATTCGGCGGCATACGAGCAGTGGGTCGACGCGCGCGAAGAGTTGCACCGGCTACGTTCCTCGACGCGGGACCGCGCACGCGAAGCGGACCGGCTGCGCTTCGAGCTCGACGAGATCGCCGCGGTGGACCCGCAGGCAGGGGAGGACCAATCGCTGGAGGAGGACATGGGCCGCCTCGAGCACGCGGAGACCCTGGCTACAGCAGCACAGGCCGCTGCGTCCGCCGTGACCGATGACGGCGGGGCGCGGGACGTCCTCGCGACGGCGGAGGCGGCGCTGCGCGGCGCCGCGGGTCTGGATCACCGGCTGGATGCGCTGTCGGAGCGGCTGGCGTCGGCCCTGGCCGAGGTCCAGGACGCGGGGCTCGAGTTGCACGGTTACGCCGCGGACACCGAGTCGGATCCCGCAGCTCTGGAAGCGCTGCGGGACCGCAGGGCGGACCTCGTTCGACTCAGCCGCAAGTACGGTGAGACAGCGATCGGCGGCATCGACACGCGAGGAGTCCTGGCGTACGCCGACCGTGCTCGCGCGAAGCTGCTCACACTCGATGAGGGCGACGAGCGTCAGGAGGCCCTGGAGCACCAGGTTTCGCAGTTCGACCAGACGCTGCGCACCCAGGCCGGACGACTGCACGACGAACGCGCCGGTGCGGGCAAACGACTCACCGAAATCGTCGAGCAGCACCTCGCGGAACTCGCCATGCCGGGTGCCCAGCTGGAGGTTGCGGTGGAGCCGTCCGACCCCGCGCCGCACGGCGCGGATCGCGTGACTTTCATGCTCTCTGCCAATCCTGGAGAGGCGCCGCTCCCCATCGGAAAAGCTGCGTCCGGGGGGGAGCGCAGCCGCATCGCCTTGGCGCTGCGGCTGGCGTTGGCCGACGTGGACCAGACGCAGGTGCTGGTGTTCGACGAGGTCGACGCCGGCATCGGGGGCGCGACCGCGAAGGCCGTGGGCCGCAAACTGGCCGGACTGGCTCGGGGACGGCAGGTTCTGTGCGTCACCCACCTGGCGCAACTCGCGGCCCATGCCGACGTTCATTTCCGCGTAGAGAAGCGCGACACAGCGGGAAGAACCGTCGCAGAAGTCGCCCTGGTGGAGGAGTCGGAGCGGGTCGAAGAACTGTCACGAATGCTGGCCGGTGACCCGGATAGCGAAATCGCGGTCGACCATGCGGCGGAATTGCTCGCCAACGCTCGCCGGGGGGCCAGGGGGCCCTAGCAAGGAGCCGGCATCGCCCGCGGCGAACCGATACCGTTGGACCCTGTCCCGGCGGCCCCCCCTTGCCGCCGCGCACCAAGCCACTGCTCGTGGTTGAATGCGCCGAATCGTCCCACTGGCCCTCCTGGACCGGCTCGATACGTCTGTTCCTTCGTATCGTCCGCAACGCCGCAGTTTCCCGATCCGAGTTGAGATCCCCCTCATGAACTCTTCAGAGATGCGCACTCTTGGGCGCATCGGACAACCGCTGTCCGGAGGCACATATCGCCCCCGGCGGCGTTTTCACGCGCCGCGATGGCTGCTGCTGGGCATGGCCGTGATGTTGCTCGCCGTGATCTGGGTCGGCACGACCGCCAGCGGCCAGGTCTCACAGCCGGAGGCAAGCGGGGCGACGTCATCGCTGGTCCCGCCGCGCCACGAGGCGCCCGCGGCCTCGCGCAGCGGCGAACGGGAGTCCGGTGCGACGTTTGCCACCGTCGGCGGGATGGACCTCACGCTGCCGCACTCCAAGCCGGCAGCGGTGGCGTTCCGCGAGGCGAGCCGGGTCGAAGCCCTGGAGATGGCACCGGTCGGAAAACTCGTCGCCAACGACAACTCCACAGGGTTCGAATCGTCTGCTGACACGGCGGGACCTGAATACCGGGTGCTGTCGTCCCGCGGGCAGGCGCGTCCCGCGACCTCGGCCGTCGACGTGGTCGTGCCTCTCGGTGACGACGTGCTCGCGCCTGTGACGGGCGAGGTGACCAGCGTCACGCAGTACCCGCTCTACGGAGGAATTCGTGACTGGCGGATCGAGGTCACGCCCAAGGGGCATCGCGACATGACGGTCGTCCTGGTCCACCTGGTGCGGCCCGCGGTGGACGTCGGCGACTGGGTCACCGCGGGACGCAGCCCCCTCGCCGTCGCGCGCCTGCTGCCTTTCGAAAGCGACGTCGACCACGTGACGGACGGCAGGCAGCCGTACGTGCACATCGAGGTCAAGCCAGCGGTCGACTCCGCTCCCGTCGACCCGAACCAGCCGGCGCTGCCGGCCGAGGAGAACAGCGACTTCTGAGCGCAGCGGGACGCGCCGTGACGCCACGGATCGTTGAGGTCGCCAAGCCCTCCTGCTAGCGTTGGCAGAGGCCGCGCTGGTCCCCGGAACACCAAACCCGGGTGCCGAGCGGGAGACCTTCCCCTTGCTCGATCGCTACCGTCCTCGGCTGCTTGAGCGAGGGCTATCCAGGAGGTCTGAAGCGTGGCCAAGCACATTCTCGTGACCGGCGGTGTGTCGTCGTCCCTGGGCAAGGGCATCACCGCGTCCTCGCTCGGGACGTTGCTCAAGGCGCGTGGCCTGCGTATCACCATGCAGAAGCTGGACCCGTACGTGAACGTCGACCCCGGGACGATGAACCCGTTCCAGCACGGCGAGGTCTTCGTCACCGAAGACGGCGGCGAGACCGACCTCGACCTGGGCCACTACGAGCGCTTCATCGACGAGAACCTGCGTCGGTCCTCGTCGGTTTCCACCGGGCAGATCTACTCGGCCGTGATCGCCAAGGAGCGGCGCGGAGACTACATGGGGGAGACCGTCCAGGTCATCCCGCACGTCACCAACGAGATCAAGAGCCGCATCCTGGCACTCGCCGACGAGGCCGACGTCGTCATCACCGAGGTGGGCGGGACCGTCGGGGACATTGAGGGGCTGCCCTTCCTGGAGGCGATCCGCCAACTGCGCTACGACGTCGGCCGGGAGAACATCTGCTACGTACACTGCGCGCTGGTGCCGTTCATCGCGCCGACGGGCGAACTGAAGACCAAGCCGGCGCAGCACTCCGTGCGGGAGCTGCGTTCCATTGGTATCCAGCCCGACGCGGTCGTGTGCCGCAGCGACCGGCCGTTGCCCCGAGAGCTGAAGCGCAAGATCGCGTTGTTGTCCGACGTCGATCTCGAAGGTGTCGTCTCCGCCCACGACGCGGATTCCCTGTACTCCGTGCCGCTGGTGTTGCGGGAGGAAGGGCTGGATGACTTCGTGGTTCGCAAGCTGGGCCTGGACCCGGCGGTCGAACCCGACATGGCCGAGTGGTCGGCGATGGTCGACCGTGCGTTGCACCCTTCGGACACGGTGACGATCGCGGTCGTTGGGAAGTACGTGTCGCTGCCGGACGCATACCTGTCGGTCGTCGAGGCGCTGACACACGGCGGGATCCACCACAACGTGGACGTCGACATCCGCTGGATCTCGGCGGACGATCTTCAGGCTCCCGGCGCGGCGGGGCGGGAGCTGGGTCGGGTCCACGGGATCCTCGTTCCCGGTGGCTTCGGCATCCGCGGCATCGAGGGCAAGATAAGCGCCGCGCGCCACGCCCGAGAGCGTCACGTCCCGTACCTGGGAATCTGCCTGGGTCTGCAGACCGCCGTCATCGAATTCGCCCGCCATGTCTTGGGTCTGGCCGACGCGCACTCCTCGGAATTCGCCCCGGGATCCCCTGATCCCGTCGTCGACCTGATGCACGACCAGCGGGACGTCACCGATCTCGGGGGCACGATGCGACTGGGGGTCTATCCCTGCAAGGTGCAGCCCCGAACCAAGGCGGCGGCGGCGTACCGTGAACCCGTTGTGTACGAGCGGCACCGGCACCGCTGGGAGGTCAACAACCGTTATCGTGCGGCGATGTCGGCGGCCGGAATGGTGTTCTCCGGGCTGTCGCCCGACGACCGGCTGGTCGAGATGATCGAGTTGGCGGACCATCCATGGTTCGTGGCCACGCAGGCCCACCCCGAGTTTCGGTCCCGGCCGAACCGCCCGCAGGCGTTGTTCCGTGATTTCGTCGGTGCGGCGCGCGAGCGTATGTTGGCGCAGGCGGGGCGGCTGCCGGAGCCGAAGTCGAGTGAGGCCTTCGAGGAGATCGTGCTGTAGACAGCAGGCACGTCCTGCTGCGTTGCTACGTCGTCTGCTGCGCGATCGGCAGCACCACGCGAAACGTGGTGCGTCCAGGCTCTGAGTCCACGGTGACCTCACCGCGGTGATCCAGGACGACGATCTGGTAGGAGATATTCAGGCCCTGGCCCGTCCCATCGCCCGGCGGCTTCGTGGTGAAGAACGCATCGAAGATGCGCTCACGGACATCGGCGGGGACACCAGGACCGTTGTCCTCGATCTCGACAACCACATCGTCGATGTTCCGCCTGGTACGGATCGTGATGGTCGGGTTGTCGATCTGCGCGCGGTCAAGTTCGTAGGCGGCGTTGTCCAGCAGGTTCGTCCACACCTGGTTGAGCTCGGCGCCCGACGCCGTGATCCGTGGCAGGTCCGGCGCGTACTCGCGCACCACGGTCACGCCCCGCAGTCGGTGGTTGAGCAGCATGACCGTGTCGTCCAGT
>WHTG01000183.1 GCA_009377835.1 Nitriliruptorales bacterium | reverse complement strand
CTGCACCGCGACATGGGTCCGGTGTCGCGTTACCTCGGTCCATGGGTTCCGGAACCGCAACTGTGGCAGGACCCGGTACCGCCGGTCGACCACGAGCTGATCGACGCCGACGACGCCGTTGCACTGAAGGAGAAGATCCTCACGTCCGGTCTCTCCATCTCCCAGCTGGTGGCCACCGCGTGGGCGTCGGCGGCGAGCTTCCGCGGCACCGACAAGCGCGGCGGCGCGAACGGGGCACGCATCCGCCTCGCACCGCAGAAGGACTGGGAGGTCAACCAGCCCGCCGAGCTCGCCAAGGTGCTGCCGGTGCTCGAGCGAATCCAGTCGGACTTCAACGACGCGCAGACCGGTGGCAAGAAGGTGTCGCTGGCCGACCTGATCGTCCTGGGTGGGTGCGTCGCCGTCCAGCAAGCGGCGAAGGACGCCGGGTACAGCGTGGAGGTTCCATTCGCGCCGGGGCGCACGGACGCCTCACTGGAGCAGACCGACGTGGACACGTTCGACGTGCTGGAACCGAAGGCCGATGGATTCCGCAACTACCTCCGCGCCGGCGAGAAGCTGCCGCCCGAGACCCTGCTGCTGGACCGCGCCTACATGCTGACGCTGTCTGCTCCCGAGATGGCGTTGCTGATCGGCGGCATGCGAGCGCTTGGTGCGAACCACGGACAGACCAGGCACGGCGTGTTCACCGACCGGGCCGGGACGCTGACGAATGACTTCTTCACGAACCTGCTTGACATGAGCACGGAGTGGAAGGCGTCGGGTTCGGACGAGAACGTGTACGAGGGTCGCGACCGCGCCACCGGCGAGGTGAAGTGGACCGCGACCGCGGTAGACCTCGTCTTCGGTTCGAACGCGCAGCTTCGAGCCATCTCCGAGGTCTACGCACAGGACGACTCGAAGGAGAAGTTCGTCCGTGACTTCGTGGCCGCGTGGAACAAGGTCATGAACCTCGATCGCTTCGAGCTCGCCTGACCGACGTCCCGGTCTGGGACCGGTTCATGCTGAACTGGTCACATCCTGACATTGAGCCGGGGCGGACAGCAAGCAGCGGCGATTGGTCCTGAGATCTACTGACACAGGGGTGGTTCCCGCCGCCCTGTTGCCATCTCCATCGCAAAGCCTTCATAGGCATCTGGCATAGTTATGCGTTTGGACGAAGACATATCGTCCCATGTGGCATCGTCCCAGTATGTTTCGATTGCTCTGGAAACGCCAGATCCCCATTTGTGAGACCATTCGTGAACCATTATTGCTGCGCGGCGGTCTCCACCGACGCTAAACCAGCCATCACACAGCACGATGTCGAAAAATGATGCAATCGCACACGGATGAGAAGTCTCGCAAGCGATTGACCCGCACTCATACGACGCATCGTCAGAACCCGCTTGCATCGTGCGGAGCGCCTTCTGCAACGCGAGATAATGCAGCGGCCGCCGGACTTCTCAACGCCGAGGGGTCGGTCGCGGCTCGTAGCTCCAGGGATCGCACATGGCTGGCCGTTTCGTCTGCTTCCAGAACGGCGAGATGGCTGGCGTCCTCGGAGATCACACGGACGCCGGGCAGCTGGGTCATGTCGGCGGCCACGACGACCGTCCAGAAGACGGGAACGGGCGCACCGGCGCCGGTGTCTTGGAGTTTGGCCTTCACGGCGACGCGTGCCGGCGGGGTGACGCTGGCCGGAGCCTCGATCGCCTCGATACCGCCGGGTGTCAGGGTCGGCGCGTCTCGTTCCGGCGGGATGTAGATGACGGCGAAGGTCCGGCTCCCTCCGGGAGCAGATGAGAAGCGCGGCAGCAATGAGATCCGCGCGCCACCGAACAATTTTCGTTCGTTCGCGGAGACGTCCTCGCTGTGAAACGGGTGGTTGGCGGGGTGGTCGTTGATGACCCGCGCCAGGGCGAGGCGGACCGAACCCGGTGACACGCTGTACGCCCGGCTGGTGATGCCGAACAGCGTGTCACCTCTCCGGATTTGATAGCGGTGACCCGGCGTGGGTTCGGCTGTTATCCCGGGATCCTCCGCCGGCTCGGGCAGTGCCTCCTCAACCTCTTGGGCATCCTCCGCACGCTGCAGAACCCGGCCGGTGTCGACGCTGACGTCGTCTTCGGTCATCTCGCAGTCACAACCGTTGCCACCGCAGCGCTGGACTGTCGTGGGCCTGTTCAGCAGCGCGCCGACGGCGTCCCCCCCTGCCGACCAGGCCGTGAAGCGCGTCCACACCGTCACGGTGATCCCGGCGTGACTGGACGACCCTGGCTGTCCCCAGCCGCGATGGCCGGCGATGCAGGTTGAGCCCCATAGGCACCCCCAGACGGGCCCCCGAGTCAGAGGTCGGGGAATCCTATGGAGACGAAGTGCCGATCGCCTTCCCGAGAAGGCACTCGGTCAGGCACTCAGCGCTGACCTTCTGGGCACGACATGCCCACCGGCGCTACTGCGCGGTCACGTCACCCGGTGGGGTCGTCGCCGATCCGGCACACGTGCATGCCGGCCCCATCGGCGGCGCCACAGCCCAACCGCCGGATCAGCCCTCGGGCTGACCCGGGATGACCGCCCGCACCTGCACCCAGTCGACCGCCGCCTCGGCGGGCTGCTCGGTCCCAGCGTTGACGAGGACGCCGGCGAACCCCTCTTTCCAGCGCTGGTCGACCGTCGTGCCCAACACGACCTTGAGGTTGAGCACGAACGTCAGCGACGGGCCCATGGCGACGATGGTCATCCGGTTCGGCCCGTCCCGGTGGAACGGGATGTCGGGCGGCAGTGGGGCGTCCACCACCGGCAGGTAGCTTCCGTCGACCAGGCCGATGCGGCAGCGCTGGTCGTGGGTCACGGTCCACGTGACGAACCGGCCCTCGTGCTCCTGGCGGATATACAGGCCGGCGGCGTCACCGGGCGCAGTGGTCAGCAGGGACACCTGGGCATCCAGCATCACGTCGCGCAAGGAGCGTGGCGAGATGTGGTAGCCCCCGGGACGCTGCGGGGTGGCGGCAACGACGTGCAGCCGACTGTCCTCCACGCGCGCCATCTCGCTGCGTTCCCCGGGCGGTTCGTCGGCGTAGACGACGGTGAGCAGCGTGGGCGGCGGTTCGCTGGGTGGGCGGCTCGTCACTGTGGCGGCTCCGGCACGGGGATGGTCCAGTTCACGATCGGGTCGACGAGGTTGATGCCGACGACGCCCTCGACCGCGCCGACCAGGCCGGCAGCATCGCGGATCAGCTGCGGGCTCACCGTGAAGGGTGACGAGGCGAAGCTGATCGCGAACTTGACGAGGCCGAGGAACAGCCGCAATCCCTTCATCACGAAGTCGGGGAACTGCGTGGTCCACACCGGCTCGGTGTAGGTGCCCACGCACCCGGCATAGAGGGCGGCCTGGGCGCCCGCACCGACGCCCACGCCCGCGTAGAGGCTCGTGTCCCAGTACAGCGGTGGCATGCCGGGTCCCGGCGACCCGGGCGTTCCCGGTGTCGGGCCGGAGCCTGGGGTGCCCGGCCTCGGTTCCGTCCCGGGTGTGCCCGGCTGCCCCGGCTGTCCCGGCTGACCGGGCTGACCCGGCTGGGGAGGCACGGTCGGTGTCGGCGGCGTGCCGGGCTGGTACGGGATTTCGATGCCGACGTTGATGTCGGCCCGGCGGTAGCGCTGGCTGTCGTCGTCCTCGTGGACGCCGTGGCCGACGGCCTCCTGTGAGCCGTGGCCGACGGCGTGCAGCTCGAACGGACCGGGGCCGGCCTCCAGCTCGCCGCGCATCTCCCCCTTGACGTTGTTGGCACGCTGCCAGCTGAGGTCCGCGTTGTGCGAGGCCGGGGTCCCCGGTGGGCGGGCGTGGCGCCACCGCCGGCTGGAGTGGCCACCCACGAGAATCCGCAGCCGGCTGCCGATGTTGCCGCGCGCCTCGCTCGTGCCGCCCGCGGCGAGCCCCGAGATCTTCCCGCGATCCTCGGCGTCGATGTTGGCCGAGGCCGTCTCGAAGTACACCTTGTCGGCGCCGACCACGCGGCTCTGGCCGCCCGTGCCGGGCGTCCCTGGGGTCCCAGGAGTTCCCGGCGTCCCCGGAACGGGTGGCACGGCAGGCGTGTCCGGTGTGCCAGGGGTGGGCGGTGTGCCGGGGGTGCCGGGTGTGCCTGGGGTGCCGGGTGTCCCTGGGGTTCCGGGCGTGCCACCCTGCAGGAAGGCCTGCCACTCGGGGGCGGTGCCCACGCCCGTGTAGATCGTGTGCCCGCCGCTGACGGAGATCTCGCCGCCTGCGCCACCCGACGCTGCGGCGCCGACGCCCACACCGACGTTGGCTCCGGACACCGCGCCGGCGATGTCCTGCCGTCCGGGTCCCTGCCCGTAGCTGAGCACGGAGCCCCAGCCGAACGTCGCGCCCACGTCGGCGCCGCCTTTGCCCATCGCCCCTGCCAGTGCCATGGGCATGACGGAGGCCGTGACGAAGATACCGATGTTGTCTTTGCCGGTGGCGCGGTAGTCCGTCATGAAGTCGTAGACCCACGACATCGCCAGGCCGGCGCCGACGCCGATACCACCGGCCGCCGAGGCGCCTCCGCCGATGAAGAAGTGGTCTCCCTCGGGCCGCAACAGGCCGGTCATGACGCCGCGGCCGAGCCGGCCGACGCCGTTCTGCAGGTCGGTGCCCATCCCCGGCGGGAAGGTGGGGACACACGACCGCAGGGCCTTCAGCGCCTCGAACGTGCGCCGCGCGTGCCCGATGATCTCGTTGATCCGGTCCTTGAGGAAGATCTCGATCAGCGTCGTGATGATGCCGATGACCACGCGCAGCCCGACGCGCACGATCCTCGCGATGAAGTTCTTGACCGCGTCGAGGATCCGGCGCGCGGTGCTCATCACGAAGCTGATCAGGCGAAGGATCGCGTGCTGCAGGCGCGTGACGATGCGCGTGACGAGCTGATAGACGCGCTGGACGATGCGCAGTGCGATCGTGCGCAGGCGCTCCACGATCCGTTGCAGCCCGCGCCCGATGGCCTCCACGATCCGCCGTGCCGCGGTGATGATCCGGTCGACGAAGCGGCGGACCATGTCCACGAGGCGGTTGACGAGCCCGCGGATGACCCGCGGCAGTGACCGCACCCGCGCGACGACGGCGTCGATGATGCGGTGCACCAGTCGGCGGATCCGTTCGATCACCGCAGTGATGCGCGACACGATCCATTGGATCGCCGCAGTGATGGCCTGGGCGATGCGCTGGACGAGGTTGGCGATGAACGCCGCGATCCGGGTGGCGAACCCGGTGATCATCGCGACGACCCGCGTGATGGCGGCCTGCACCCTCGCGATGAGCCGCTGGATGGCCTGGCGGATCGGCCCGAGGATGAGCTCCGTCAGGTCGCCGCCGCTCTGGATCCAGCGCATGACCGCCGAGCGGATCGGTGCAGCCAGCGCACGCAAGACCGTCCGGATGCCACCGAAGACGCTCTGGAACACAGACCGCAGCAGATTCCCGCCGCCGCTGACCAGCATGCGGGCGCCGTTCTTGACCATCTCGACGAAGCTGCCCATGCCGGAGCGCACCAGCCCGAAAGTGCGGGCGAGCAGCCCGCCGCCCTGGGTCTTGAACTCGTCGGCGACGCCGGCGGCCGATGACGACTCCGAGCGGATGAAGCCGCCGACCCATCCGCTGACCGAGCGGAACGCGGACATGGCGGCCTGGACGATCCGGTCGATGATCCCGCCGCCCCCGCCGCTGGGTGCCGTGAAGCCGCTCCCCGCCGCGGTAATGGCGCCGGTGTTGCCCTGCGGCTCCTCCTGGTCGGGCAGCTCGCTGGCGCTGACGCCCTCAAGTGGAGCGGCCGCGCCGGCGTCCGGACCGACGAAGCGCTGTACGCCAGGCAGCTCGTCCTCTTCCTCCTCGGTCCCGGGCGCCGCGGGGGCGCCCGGCTCCGAGGCGTCGGGGCCGGCCGCGGACGGCACGGCGGGGACGGCCAACCCGGTCATGGCTCCCGCAGTGTCGCCGGCGACACCGCCCAGGGCCGCGCCGACCCCGGCGGGAGCCGCCGCGCCGGCGGCAT
>WHTG01000282.1 GCA_009377835.1 Nitriliruptorales bacterium | reverse complement strand
GTTGGCGACGTGCTTGTACAGCGCCATCGGCACGACGCCCAGCCGCTCGGCGAGGATGCGCATGCTGACCGCATCGATCGCCGCCGTGTCGGCGAGCTCGACCGCGGCATGCAAGACGCGGTCCCGGTTCAGCCGTGTGCACACCGTTCACCTTACTGTCCCGGCTCTTGACGGTGAACGTGCCGCAGTACCCTCTGCGGCTCCTGACCACAGACTCGACGGAGTTCACCGCAGGATGAACGTGGAACCGATGCTGGCCAAGGCGGCCGAGGTCCTGCCGGAGGTGGATGGCTGGCTGTTCGAGCCGAAGTGGGACGGTTTTCGCTGCATCGTGGTTCGTGACGGTGACTCCGTCGAGCTGACGTCACGCGGTTCGCGGCCGTTCACCCGCTACTTTCCAGAGTTGCTCGACCCGTTGCGCGAGCAGCTTCCGGAGCGCTGCGCCGTCGACGGCGAGCTGCTGGTCGTGGGCGGCGACGCGCTGGAGTTCGACGCGCTGCAGCAGCGGATCCACCCGGCGGCTTCGCGGGTGCGGATGCTCGCCGACACGACGCCCGCGCGGTTCGTCGCGTTCGACTTGCTCGCGGTGGACGGCGGCGATCTCCTGTCCACGCCCTTCGCCGAGCGGCGACGCCGGCTCGAGGAAGTCCTGGCAGACGCGAAGCCGCCGCTGCACCTCACCCCGATCACCGACGACGTGGCCACGGCGCGCGACTGGTTCACCCGCTTCGAGGGCGCCGGCCTTGACGGCGTAGTGGCCAAGCGGGCGGACGGCGAGTACGAGCCCGGCCGCCGCGGCTGGGTCAAGGTCAAGCACCAGCGCACCGCGGACATGGTGGTTGCCGGGTTCCGCTGGCACAAGGACGGCGCGGGCGTCGGGTCGCTGATGCTGGGCCTGTACGACGCCGCCGGCAATCTCAACTCCGTGGGAGTCGCATCGAGCTTCACCGCGACGCAGCGCGCCGCGCTCGTCGAGGAGCTTGCCCCACTGCGCGACGGGGCGCTCGAGGGCCACCCCTGGGGGGAGTGGGCCAGCGCGGAGGCTCACACCGCGGGCACCCGTCTGCCGGGCGCCGTCAGCCGCTGGTCGGGCGGCAAGGATCAGTCCTGGGAACCGCTGCGCATCGAGCGGGTCGCCGAAGTCACGTTCAACCAGTTGACGGCCGGGCGCCTGCGCCACCCGGCGAAATTCCTACGGTGGCGCAACGACCGCGACCCGGAATCCTGCCGCTACGACCAACTCGAGGTGATCGCGCCGGCCGAGCTGGCCGCTGTCTTCGGCGCTTGAACAGGACCCACCGCGGCGGCAGATGCACTGCGAGTACGTCGATTTCGCCGTGGGCCGTTCGTGGTCAGGGTGGAAGAGGCCGGCAGGAGGTTGGCCTCGTTCACGGGAGGAACGCCTGATGACGCAGTACCTGTTGTCCGTGTACTACGACGAGGGGGCCGTGCAGCCGCCGGCCGACGACCTGGCGCGGATCGTGAAGAACGTCGACGCGGTCCACCAGGAACTGCGTGCCCAGGGGGCGTGGATCTTCGGCGGCGGGCTGCATGACCCGACGACCGCGACCGTCGTCCGCGCACGCAACGGCCAGGTGCTGACCACCGACGGGCCCTTCGTCGAGACGAAGGAGCAGCTCGGCGGGTTCAGCATCATCGACGTGGCAGACCTCGACGCCGCACTGGCGTGGGCCGAGAAGATGAGCGACGCCACGACGTGCGCGATCGAGGTGCGGCCGCTGGTCGACGAAGCGCCGAATTGAGGTCGCGGAGTTTTTCGGTGGCCGTGTCGAATTGGGCGAGCCTCGTTCGTGGACAGAGTGAGAGGCGACACTGGGCCGCCTGCCAGCAAAGGAGCCAGTCATGAAGCAGTACCTGCTGTCGGTGCACTACGTCGAGGGCCAGCCGGTCCCGGAACCCGAGACGATCCAGCAGATGTACAAAGACGTGGAGGTCTACAACCGCGAGTTGCAGGACAATGGCCTGTGGGTGTTCGGCGGCGGACTCGAGGAGCCGCACCTCGCCACGGTCGTGCGTGAGCAGGACGGTCAGATCGTCACGACGGACGGGCCGTTTCCCGAGGCGAAGGAACACCTTGGTGGCTTCTGGGTCATCAAGGCCCCCGACCTCGAGGCCGCACTGGAGTGGGCGCAGAAGGCCACGCGTGCCTGTCAGGGTCCGGTGGAGGTGCGCCCCTTCCAGGACGAACCCGAGGAGTGAGGAGGTCGCGCGAGGGCGCGCCGCTCAGTCCCACGACGGCGCGGCCCGACCCGGCGGCGATCGCTCAGGTCTACCGCCAGGAGTTCGGGCATGCCGTGGCGACCCTGGTCCGCGTCTTCGGTGACATCGACATCGCCGAGGACGCGGTCCAGGAAGCCTTCGCCGTCGCGACCGAGAGGTGGAGTAGCGACGGGCTGCCGCCCAACCCCGGCGGGTGGATCACCACCACGGCGAAGCGTCGCGCGCTGGACCGGCTGCGGCGCGAGTCTCGACGCGACGAACGCTATGCACAGGCGACCCTGTTGTTCGAACGTGAGGAAGAAGGCGGTGACCCATTCATGCACGACGACCGCCTGCGACTGATCTTCACCTGCTGCCATCCCGCTTTGGCGTCACATGCGCAGATCGCGCTCACGCTGCGACTGATCGGCGGGTTGCAGACCGACGAAATCGCTCGTGCCTTCCTTGTGCCGGAGGCGACGTTGGCGCAGCGGATCGTGCGCGCCAAGCGCAAGATTCGCGTCGCGAACATCCCGTACCGCGTCCCCGACGACGCGCAGCTGCCCGACCGCCTGCGGGGCGTCCTCGCCGTGGTCTACCTCATCTTCAACGAGGGCTACACCGCCACGGCCGGCGACGCACTGGTGCGCGACGACCTCTGTGCGGAGGCGATTCGCCTGGGCCGCTTGCTCGCCGCGCTGATGCCCGACGAGCCGGAGGTCCTCGGGCTCCTCGCGCTGATGCTGCTCAGCGCCGCCCGGCGGCCGGCACGCACCGCAGCGGATGGGGGGCTCGTGCTGCTGGCGGACCAGGACCGTTCGCTGTGGGACGACGCGCTGATCGCCGAGGGCCAGGATCTCGTGCGTGCCT
>WHTG01000036.1 GCA_009377835.1 Nitriliruptorales bacterium | reverse complement strand
TCATCCAGCCGCTTTGACCGCGAGGACGGGGCACGTCGAGGCCAGGAGGATGTCCTGCGCGTTGCTGCCAAGGACGAGCTTGCCCACCGGCGACCGTTTCCGGAGGCCGATCACGATCAGTCCCGCGCCCTCGGAGGTGGCGACGTCTACCACGTCCTCGGCCGGCGACCGGCCCTGGACGAGTTCGCGGATCCGCATCGGGATGCCTTCGGAGGCCAGGCGCTGCGAGACGTGCTCGAGTTCGTCGCGGTAGGTGCCCGCCTGCACCTCCTCGTCGCGCGCCCCGCCGCGCATCGAGTGGATGATGATCAGTTCCCCGTCGCGCAGCTTGGCTTCGGCGATCGCGGCCTCCAGAGCCGCAGCCCCCTCCGGGGTCTTGATGTAGCCCACAACGATTTTCACGGACAGCCTCCCTTGCCGGACTCTGGCACCTGTTCTACCGGATGCCGCCAACGCACCCGCCGCCGGCCTGGCCCCTCACCCGGCGCCTGATGTGCGAGATTGGTGGCCATCGAAACCGAGCGTCCTTCCACGGTTGCCGCCCCGACCGGCGCAGACGATGCCGCGCTGCGGACGGTCATCGAGCACATCCGCGCACGGGTGCATCCCGACCGAGCCTCCGTCGTCGAAGAGTTCACGGCAGCGACGTATCGCCGCGCTGCAGCAGAGCGGCTGGCGTCCCTGGACCCCGTCTCGGTCAGTGCCATGCTCGTCGACGGATTCGACTTCATCGACCGACGTGACCCGGGTTCGCTTGCCCTGCGCGTGTTCACGGCCAGCGAGGGGGCCAATGGATGGGCCTCGTCCGGGACGGTCATCGAGGCGAATCTCGATGATGGGCCGTTCCTGTTGACGACCATCACAGAGGAGCTGGCCCGGCTGGGTCTGGAGGTCGCGGAGTCGATGCACCCTGTGATGGGAATCACACGCGACGACGGGGGGCGTGTGGTCGGCGTGCTGCCTGCGCGGCAGGCAGCCATGCGCGAGACCTGGATCCACATCGAACTCGCGGCGCACCTCGATGACCAGGCCCGGGCTGATCTGCACTCGCGACTGCGCAAGCTTCTCGAGGACGCCCTCATGGCCACCGCCGACTTCGGCGCCATGAAGGCGCAGATAGACGAGGTCGCGTTCCAGACGCGTGCCAGCGCGGGGTCGCTGTACCGGCCGGACGAGGTCGACGAAGCGATCTCGCTGCTCAACTGGCTCATTGACGACCACTTCGTGCTGCTCGGCTTCCGCGAGTACGACGTGGTCGACACGACCGAAGGACTCGCCGTCCAGGTGCATCCCGGTTCAGGGCTGGGGATCCTGCGGGACCTCTCCCGGTCACGGTGGCGGCGGCCGGTGCTGCTCGACAACGTCGAGCCAGCCCTGCGCGACCGGGTACTCGGCGGCGACCTGCTGATCGTCTCCCGGACCAATGCCATCAGTACCGTCCACCGCCAGGTCCGCATGATCTACGTCGGGGTCAAGAAGGTGAGCGGCGACGGCCGCATCCTGGGTGAGTACCGGTTCATCGGGCTGTTTGCGCAGAAGGCATTCGCACAGCCGGCGACGACGATCCCGGTGCTGCGTCGCAAGCTTCGCCAGATCCTCGAGCGCGAGGACATCGTCGACCACTCCTACGACGAGCGGGCACTGCGCGCGCTGTTCGACGCCTTCCCGAAACACGAGTTGTTCGCAGCAGCCACCGACGACCTGCGTCGTGCCCTGGTCGAGCTGCTCGAGATCCAGAAGGGCACCGACGTTCGGCTGCTCCTCCGCTCCGACGAGTCACGCCGCAGCGTGTCGATCCTGGTGGCCGTGCCTCGTGAGCGGTTCAACGCGGCCATCAGGCTGAAGGTGCAGCAGGTGCTGATGGAGCGTCATCACGCGACCAGCGTCGATTACCACCTGACGATGACCGAACGCGACCAGGCGCTGATGCACTTCGTGCTGCACGCCGGCCGGGGGGCGCTCACGGAGGTCCCAGCCCAGGAGCTGGAGCGCGAGGTCGCCGCCCTGACCCGCACGTGGACCGATGACCTCCTGACGGAGCTGACGCGGGTCTACGGCGCCAAGGAGGGGCGTCGTCTTGCAGGCATCTACGCACGACGGTTTCCGGCCGGCTACGCAGAGACGACCTCGGTGGCGACGGCGGTGCTGGACATCGCCGAACTGGAGCGAGTCGCGGCGGACGGGGGCGAGCAGTACAGCTCGATGACCCTGCGCGTCGACAGGCAGAACCCTGAACTCCTGCGGTTCGTCTTGTACCAGCTGGGCGGCGGCGTCGAGTTGTCGCAGTTCGTACCGGTCCTCGAGAGCGTGGGACTCACCGTCGTCGAGGAGATCCCCTACCGCCTGGAGGGTCCCGGCAACGACGGGGGCCCCGACCTGATGCACATTCACGACTTCGGCGTGCGCGTCACCGGCGGCACCGTGGATGTGGATGCCGACGGTCGGCGTGTCGCGGCTGCCGCCATGGCGATCTTCGACGGCCGCGCCGCCGCCGACTGCTCAACCGGCTCGTTCTCAGTGCGGGACTGAACTGGCACGACGTCGTGGTCCTCCGCTCGTATCGTCGGTATCGACGTCAGGTGGGGACGACCTTCAGCCAGACGTACCTCGACGAGGCGCTGGTGGAGCACCCCCATGTCGCGCGCGCACTGGTCGATCTGTTCGACCTGAAGTTCAATCCGGAACGCGACGGGTCGGCTCACGAGGTCGAGGTCGCGCGCCGCCGGGTGCTGGAGCGGTGCGACGCGGTGGAGCGGCTGGATACCGACAGAATCCTTCGCAGTTACCTCGGCATGATCGACGCCACGCTGCGCACGAACCGCTACGCCACCGCCAACCACGGGTCGCCGCCCCCGTACCTGGCGTTGAAGTTCGACAGCGCGGCCGTACCGGAGATGCCGAAGCCGGTGCCGTATCGCGAGATCTTCGTGACGTCGCCCGAGATGGAGGGCGTCCACCTGCGGGGGGGACCGGTCGCGCGGGGCGGGCTGCGCTGGTCCGATCGCCTTGAGGATTACCGCACCGAGGTCCTCGGGTTGATGAAGGCGCAGATGGTCAAGAACGCGGTCATCGTCCCCACTGGTTCCAAGGGCGGATTCGTGCTCCGACGTCCGCCGGCCGATCCTGCCGCCTTGCGGTCCGAGGTGCATCACCAGTATCAGATCTTCATCCGCGGACTGCTCGACCTCACGGACAACGTCGTCGTCAGCGAAGACCGCGACGGAAGCCGTGACGTGGTGCCACCTGCGGGAGTTCGGCGGCTCGACGGCGACGACCCGTATCTTGTCGTCGCAGCGGACCGTGGGACCGCGACCTTCTCCGACACGGCCAACGCGATCAGCGGGGAGTACGGCTTCTGGCTCGGCGATGCGTTCGCCTCCGGCGGCAGTCGCGGCTACGACCACAAGGCCATGGGCATCACCGCGCGCGGGGCGTGGGTGGCGGTGCAGCGGCACTTCCGCGAGCTCGATATCGACGTGCAGACCGAACCGATCAACGTGGTCGGCATCGGGGACATGTCCGGTGACGTCTTCGGCAACGGCATGCTGCAGAGCCGCGCGATACGCCTGGTGGCGGCGTTCGACCATCGGGACATCTTCCTTGATCCGGATCCGGATCCCGAGAAGGCTTTCGGAGAGCGCCGCCGCCTCTTCGAATTACCGCGCTCCTCCTGGCAGGACTACAACCGCGAGCTGATCAGCCGCGGCGGCGGAGTGTGGCGACGTAGGGACAAGCGGATTCCCCTCGGTGAAGAGGTCCGAACAATGCTGCGGGTGGGGGAGGAGGAGCTCAGTCCGCCGGAACTCGTCCGCGCGATCCTGCGTGCCCCGACGGACCTGTTGTTCGCCGGCGGTATCGGGACCTTCGTAAAGTCCAGCGAGGAGTCTCATGCGGATGTGGGAGACCGCGCCAACGACACCATCAGGGTGAATGCGTCGCAGGTCGGCGCGCGTGTCGTCGGCGAAGGCGGCAACCTCGCCTTCACCCAGAGGGGGCGCATTCAGTTCGCGCGGCGCGGCGGCCGTATCAACACGGACGCGATCGACAATTCGGCCGGTGTGGACACGTCCGACCACGAGGTGAATCTGAAGATCCTGCTGTCCGCCGTGATCGAGGACGGGGTGATCGATGCCGGTCGGCGAGACGAGGTGTTGACCGCCGTGGCCGACGACGTCGCTGCCCAGGTTCTGCGCGACGTGTACCTGCAGACGGGTGCGGTATCCCAGGAACTGACGTCAAGCGCCGTCGGACTCGATTCCTACGAGGAACTGATGCGCGATCTCGAGGCCCCGGTTTCGGAGGGCACGCGGGGTGACGGCGCGATCGTGAACGTGCTCGAACGCGACGTCGAGATCCTGCCGACGACCGCCGAGATGGAGCGTCGCGCCCAGGCGGGCGCTGGTCTGACGCGACCGGAACTGGCAGTGCTGCTGGGGTACTCGAAGGTCGACCTTGTGAACCGGATGCTGGCCAGTGACGTCCCCGACGAGCCCTACCTGCAGGCGGCCCTGGACGAGTACTTCCCCGAGCCGGTCGTCAAGCAGTTCGGCGAGCACATCCCGGAACACCGGCTGCGCCGCGAGCTGGTCGCGACGGCGGTGGCGAATGAGCTCGTCAACCGTATGGGAATCACCTATGTCAGCCGCACCGCCAACGAGCTTGGTGCCCTGGCCGCCGAGGTTGCGCTCGCCTACCGCGTGGCGCGCGATGTCGCCTCGGCTGGAGATCACTGGGGGCGGATCGAGGCGCAGGACGGTGTCATGGCGCCCGCCCTGCAGCTGGAAATGAAGGCCGAGGTGGACCGCCTCGTGGACGCGTACACGCGCAGCTATCTGCGCAGCGGTGTCCATCCTGTGGCGGACGTCGTCGAGCGCGATCACGACGCGTTCGTCCGGCTGCACGAGGCCATGCTCTCCGGGCACCTGGGCGGTCACCGCGTACGCCACAGCGAGGCGTTCGACAGGTACTTCGACCTGGGCGTGGAAGAGGACCTCGCCCAGCGGATACTCGCGCTGCGGGACCTCACGCTCGTCCCGGATGTGGCCGCCGTCGCACGCAGGAACGACCAGCCATTCGACCTGGTAGCCGCGGTGTTCTTCGGGCTGACGGACGCGCTCCCACTCGGTCGCCTGGCGACTCGGCTACGCGACATCACGCCGGACGGGCCGTGGGACCGTTGGCAGCATCGCGGCCTGGTGGACGACCTGCGCGACCTGCGACGTTCAGCGGCGGCGCAGGCGCTGGCGGCTCACCCGGAGGGTCACGCCGAGCAGGTTGTCAACGTCTACCTGGCCCAACGGGCCGAACCGCTCAAGCGCGTCGCCGCGATCTTGAGCATGCTTGACGAACAGGAGAACGCCGGGCTGGCAGGCGTCGCGGTGGCCGTTCGTGCGCTGCGCGAGATCGTCCGCGCTCCCGTGTGATTCAGCTGCGCTGGCTGATCGGGACGTAGTCACGCTCGGTCGGACCGACGTAGATCTGGCGCGGACGCCCGATGCGCGTTTCGGAGTCCTCGATCATCTCTTTCCACTGCGCGACCCAGCCGGGGAGCCGGCCGAGCGCGAACAGTACCGGGAACATGTTCAGCGGCAGACCCATGGCGCGGTAAATGAGCCCCGAGTAGAAATCCACGTTCGGGTACAGCTTCTTTTCGATGAAATAGTCGTCCTGGAGCGCCGCCTCTTCGAGCTCCCGCGCGACTTCGAACAGCGGATCGTCACCCACCAGCTTGTTGATGACGGTGTCGGCGGTGTTCTTGATGATCTTCGCCCGCGGGTCGTAGTTCTTGTAGACGCGGTGTCCGAACCCCATCAGCCGGAACGGGTCGTTGCGGTCCTTTGCGCGCGCGATGAAGGATGCGGTGTTCCCCTCCGCGGCAGCGATCTCCTCGAGCATCTGGATGACTTCCTGGTTCGCGCCGCCGTGACGCGGGCCCCACAGTGCCGAAATTCCTGCGGCAATGGCCGCGTAGATGTTCACGTGCGTCGACCCGACCAGGCGCACGGTGGACGTGGACGCGTTCTGTTCATGGTCCGCGTGCAGGATGAGCAACTGCGTGAGCGCGTTCGTGAGCTCCGGATCGACGTGGTAGTCCTCGGCCGGTACGGCGAACATCATGTGAAGGAAGTTCTCGGCGTATCCCAGCGCGTTCTGCGGATACACGTACGGCTGTCCGATGGACTTCTTGTACGACCATGCCGCGACAGTGGGGAGCTTGGCCATCAGCCGATAGGTCGACACCTCGACGTCGGCCGGGTCAAGGGGGTCGTAGTGGTCCTGGTAGAAGGTTGAGAGACCCGATGTTGCAGCCGACAGGATGGCCATCGGGTGAGCGTCCGGTGGGAAGGCGTCGAACAGCGGACGCATGTCCTCGCGGAGCAGCGTGTGATGCGTGATCTGATCGCGGAACCCGCGCAGTTGCTCCCGCGTCGGCAACTCACCATGGATCAGAAGGTAGGACGTCTCGATGAAGCTGGACTGCTCGGCGAGTGGCTCGATTGGATACCCGCGGTAGCGCAGGATCCCTGCATCGCCGTCGATGAACGTGATGGCGCTCCTCGCAGAGCCCGTGTTGGCGTAGCCGGGGTCGTACGTGATCAGCCCCGTGCTACCCCGCAGCTTCGAGACATCCAGGCCGCGCTCTTGCTCGGTTCCCACCACAATGGGCGCTTCAAAGGTCTGTCCGTCGTACTCGACCCGTGCATGATCAGTCATGTCGTTCGCCCTCACCGGTTTGGCTTGTGGCGGTCAGCCTACCGCCACGTCCACCGGCGAAACCGCTCAGAATAGGGAGCTCATGGGTGGTCGCTGCAGGATGGAAACCGCCTGCGGCTCTGCGCGGACGCGGCCGTTTCGACGCTCGAACTGCAGATATTCCAGAGGCCCTTTGGCGCTATGGGGTTGATCCGCGCGCCCCTCTGCGTGGAGGCGCTGCGCCACGACCTGGAGGATGCCGAACGCCATGCGTGACAGCGCCGGCAGCGACTGGTTGCGGTGCACGCGGCACGACAGGTCGACCTGTGCGATGGCGTCGGCACCGAGCGCTTCGAGCGTGTCGATCAGCATGCCGAGCTCCACGCCGTACCCGGTGAAGAACGGGATGCGTTCCAGAAGGGGGCGTCGCGCCGCGTACTCGCCGGACAGCGGCTGCACGAGCCCCGCGAGCTCTGGCCAGTACATGTTGATCAGCGGCCGCGCGGTCAACTCCGTGACACGGCCCCCGCCCGTGTCGTGCTGCACACGCCCGAGCTTCACCGGCCGTTCGTAGAACGCCTTCACGAGGTGGATCGAGGGCTGCGTCAGAAGCGGTCCCAGGAGCCCGACGACGAACCGGGAGTCCGGATTGTGGAGGTCCGCGTCGAGGAACACGACGATGTCCCCGCCGGTGACGGCGAGGCTGCGCCACAAGGAGTCGCCCTTGCCCTGCGACGAACCGTACTGCGGCAGCACCATGTCGGCCTGGTGGACGCGCGCACCGCGTGCGGCGGCGATGTCGGGGGTGCCGTCCGTCGAGCCGCCGTCCATGACGACGATCTCGTCGACGAGGACGTCGGCCAGCTCGCACACCGCGTCGACGACCTCGCCGATCGTTGCGGCCTCCTCGCGCGCCGGCAGCACGACGCTCACGCTCGTGCCGCTGGTGCGCTTGCGCTCCGCGAGCGCGGCGACCTCGTAGTCCTCGGCGCGCGCGCTGCGCCGAGCGAACCATTCCAGGGCCGGGGTGCTACTCGACAGTGAGCTCGCCATTCATCGTGCCCTCGTGACCGGGGACGCTGCAGATGAATTTGTACGTGCCCGGATCCAGGTCGATCTGACCCGTCCCGGTTTCGCCGGGGTCGGCCTCGACCACCGGCGCGTCGTCCAACTCGGGAAAGGTCACGTTGTGCTGCGCCTGGCCGTCGTTGACCAGCGTCACCTGCTTCCTACCGGCAGACGCCGTTTCGGGAGCGCTATCGAAGCTGATGTCGATGGCCGTGAACTCCAGCTGGTCGCTGTCGGGTGCCGCGGCATCCGCGGCCTCGGTCGGCGCGGGCGCAGACGACTGGTCTCCACTCGATGCCGCCGCCTCGCCGCCATCCTCTGCGTGGAGCTCGCGCATGCCGATCGACGCGGCGATCGTTCCGGCGGCGACGATCGCCACGATTCCCAACGTCACCCCGACGAACAGCGCCCGTGACGTGATGCGAGGCTTCGCCGAGACGATGGCGGCTATCGCCAGGATGTATGCCGCCAGACCCAGCGCGATCGTCGTCGACGCCATCTCCTCGACCGCGAGCAGGATGCGCGACAGCATGAAGGCGAAGCCGAAGAAGCCGATCACCGCGCCGACCGGCATGATGACCGGCAGGAACACGCGCTGGCGGAAATCGTCGTTCATGAAGTCCTCTGAAGGCGGTCGGTCATGGTCTTGTGGGGGTGATCGAGTCGAGGCCCGGTTCGAGGTCGCGCCAGTACAAGCGGTCGGGGGCTCCGCTCTCGGAGTCGGCGCTCCAGCGGAAGAAGATCACCATGATGACGCCCCAGATCAAGAAGCCCCCGCCGATCTTCATCAACAAGCCCGCGACCTGCTGATCGGTGAGCGGATCGATGCCCACCATCATGGGCGCGTGCTCATATGAGCGGTACAGCAGGCTCTCTCCGAACGTGAGGAATGACGCCGGGACCGTCGGCACGATCGACTGCCCGAACAGGTAGAGCATCCGCACCGGCGGCGACAGGTGCGGCAGTTCGGGCAGCGGGCTGAGCACCGGCCACCACATGATGAGCGCGGTGACGACCCATCCCGCGTGCGCCAGCAGGTGGAACCACTCGTTCGTCACGCTCAGGTTGACCACCGGCGGCCAGTGGTACATCACGACCCAGGCGTTGAACACGACGAGGGCCACCAGTGGCCGTGTCGCCACAGCCCACAGCGCCCGAACGGGCCGGGGCGAGAGCAGTCGGCGCAGCAACCACCCCGGCGTCCCCAGCAGCAACAGGGGGGCGCCGACCAGCGAGAAGAGCAGGTGCTGCGCCATGTGCACGCTGAACAGCGTCTCCGCGAGCACCTTCACCGGCCAGTCTGCCGCCAACCAGATTGTCGCGATGCCGGCGTAGAACGACCAGCGCTGCGCCCGTGTCGCGGCGGCGCGGCCAGGGGCGTGCGTGGGTCCCCACGCCGCGAGGGCGTAGAGGTAGCCGCCGAGCAGCACGACGATGAGCAGCCACGCATCGGCGTGTGGCGCCCACCGCATCAGGTCGGCGGAGTCGGTCATGTGCAGCAGAACCCTATTTGCTCACCCAGGAACCAGTTCGCTGCGACGATGCCGTACACCAGCAGCGCCAGCGCGATCCCCACATAGAAGAACCGCCGGAACATGTGGTGGTCGAAGCGCAGGTGCATGAACCACATCACGACAAGAGCGAACTTCAGGATCGTAAGCACCAACAGCGCAGGGATCCCGATCGCTGTCGAAAGACCGCTGTCGAAGCTCTCGTAGATGACGACCTCGAGCAGCGTCATGACCGCGAGGATGATGCCGATCTCGACGTATTGACCGACACCCGGGTGGGAGTGCTCGGTGTCGTGATCCTGGTCTGCCACAGTCGGCCCCTTGACTACTGCGCTGCGGCCGACGTCGCGGCCGGAATCAGGTAGACGGCGGTGAAGATGATGATCCAGACGATGTCGACGAAGTGCCAGTACAAACCGACGTTCTCGACGGTGGTGTGCAGTCGCTGTGGGATGCGGCCCATCATCGATGCGATCCACAGCGAGACCAGCATCAAGATGCCGAACGCGACGTGGAAGCCGTGGAATCCCGTCAAGACGAAGAAGCTGGACGAGAAGGGGCTCGTTGTGAGCTTGAACCCTTCGGCGACGAAGACGCTGAATTCGTAGATCTGTCCGGCCAGGAACGTCGATCCCATCAGCGCGGTGGCGAGAATCCAGGCGCGGAACTTACGCATTTCGTTGGCCTGGATGGCCGCCAGCGCCAGGACCATCCCCAGCGACGACATCAGCAGGATGAATGTCGAGGCCGAGGTGAACGGGATGTCGAAGATGGCGGCGGGGGTAGGTCCGTCGCCGGTGCGTCCCTGGTAGATCAGGTACGTGGAGATCAGCGCGCCGAAGAACAGGCACTCCGATCCGATCAAACCCCAGATCGCCAGCTTGTCGTTGGCCAGTCCCAGGCTCGTGGCGTGCTCATAGTCGCTGCTCCCCGGGAGGGGCGCGGCCATGTCGCTGGTCTGTGTCGCCATCAGTGTGTCTCCTCGGCGCTGGGTTCCAGGACCCAGCCGAACAGGCCGGCGAACGTGATCAGCCCACCGAGCACCAGCAGCGCGACCTGCATGGCGCCGCCGAGCATGACGCCCCAGCCCATGATCGGCATGCCCACGGCGGCCACGAGCGGGTAGTAGGAGGGGCTGGGCATGTGGATGCTCTCGTGCCCCTCGTGCCCCGGTCCGTGGGCCGGCAGCGTTTGATGCGGTGCTGCCGCGTCCGCCGGATCGTGGTCGGTGGACGCCCCGGC
This sequence comes from Nitriliruptorales bacterium, assembly GCA_009377835.1. Lineage (GTDB taxonomy): Bacteria > Actinomycetota > Nitriliruptoria > Euzebyales > Egibacteraceae > WHTG01. The sequence goes on along the minus strand of WHTG01000036.1, from coordinate 10,983 downwards.
CGGCACGCGCACCGGTGGGCTCTCGCCCTCACCGACGTACTTGCGGTGCCACAGCTCGTCCCGCGACGTGACTGTTGGAACCATGTCGTAGTTGTGCGGTGGTGGCGGAGAGGTCGTCAGCCACTCGAGCGTCCGCGCGTCCCAGGGGTCGTTCCCTGCGACGGCGCCACGGCGAGCGCTCGTGAACAGGTTCACCATGAAGACCAGGATTCCGAGCGCGATGATGAACGCGCCGACTGTTTCCACCATGTTCCAGAAGTTCCAGCCCATGCCGTCGGCGTAGGTGTAGATGCGCCGCGGCATGCCCCACAGGCCGAGGATGTGCATCGGGCCGAACGTGAGGTTGAAGCCGATGAACATCAGGACGAAGTGGATCTTGCCGAGCGACTCGTTCAGCAGCCGGCCGGTCACCTTCGGGAACCAGAAGTACGTCCCCGCGAACAGGCCGAAGATCGCGCCGCCGAACAGCACGTAGTGGAAGTGCGCCACGATGTAGTAGGTGTCGGTCTGCTGGTAGTCGTGCGGCACGACCGCGTGGGTGACGCCGGACAAGCCGCCGATCGTGAACATGCCGACCAGGCCCGTAGCGAACAGCAGTGGCGTGGTCAGACGGATGCGTCCACCCCATAGCGTCCCGAGCCAGTTGAAGATCTTCACGCCGGTCGGGACGGCGATGAACATCGTCGAGAGCCCGAACGCCGAGTTCGCGACCGGACCGAGTCCCGCGGCGAACATGTGGTGCGCCCATACGCCCCACCCCAGGAAGGCGATCGCAATCCCGGAGAACACCATCGCCGTGTACCCGAACAGCGGCTTGCGGCTGAACACCGGCAGGATCTCCGACACGATTCCGAAGGCGGGCAGGATCAGGATGTAGACCTCGGGATGCCCGAAGATCCAGAACATGTGTTGCCACAGGATCGGGTCACCGCCGCCCGCGGGATTGAAGAAGTTGGTCCCGAAGCGCACGTCGAACAGCAGTTGCCACAGCGCGATACCGATCACCGGCATCGCGAACAGGATGAGGAACGACGTGATGAACATCATCCAGGTGAAGATGGGCATCCGCATCAGCGTCATGCCCGGTGCGCGCATGTTGAGGATCGTCACGATGAAGTTCAGCGACGACGCCAGCGACGCGATACCCGCTATCTGCAGGCCGACCGAGTACAGGACCATGCGTCCGACGTGCTCGGCGACCGGGCTACCCGCATCGAGCAGGTCGCCGGGATTGGGACCGATGATGTTCAGCGGCGCGTAGTTGAACCAACCGCCGTCGGGCAGGCCACCCAGGAAGATGCCGGAGTAGATGTAGATCCCGGCGGCGAGGAACACCCAGTAGCTCAGGGCGTTCAGCCGGGGGAACGCCACGTCGCGTGCGCCCACCTGCAGGGGCAGGAGGTAGTTGAAGAACGCGGCCCCCAACGGCATCACGGCGAAGAAGATCATCGTGAGGCCGTGCATTGTGAAGATCTGGTTGTACTGATCCGCCGTGAGGAACTCCATCTCGGGGCGCATCAACTGCACGCGGATGAGCAGCGCCTCGATCCCGCCCACGAGGAAGAAGAAAAAGGCGGTGACGAAGTACAGGATGCCGATCTTCTTGTGGTCGACGGTGGTCAGCCACGACACCCAGCCGGTGGTTGCGGTGGGGCGGCGGAAGGCTCCCCGACGGGTGGTCATCGAGGTGTCGTGCTCGGCGATGGTGGCCATGTCGTCAGGCTCCGATACCTGGCTACTGCAAGGTACGCAAGTAGATGATCAGGTCGTTGATGTCCTGGTCGGATAGCCCCAGGTTGGGCATCTGCGACCCGGGCTTGACTTGCGGTGGGTTCTTCAGCCACGCGCGGACGTTGTCGGCGCTGTCGTTGATGTCGTTGTCGAGCATGTACCCGGCGAATTTCTCGCGCTCGGCGAAGAAGGTCAGGTTTGGGCCGATGCGCGCCTCGGCGCCCTCGAAGCCGCTGACGGCGTGGCAGCCGACGCACTGCCGCTCCTCGAACAGTTGTGCACCGCGGGCCTCGTCACCGGATGACGGCGGCTCGCTGGCCGTGGAGTGGCTGTCGAGGTATTCCTCGAAATCGGCCTCGCTCACGGCCAGGACGGCCAAGCGCATGTTCGCGTGCGACAGGCCGCAGAACTCGGCGCACTGCCCGCTGTAGGTAGTGCCTTCCTCCTCAGCGGTGAACGACAGGTGCCGCTGGTGGCCGGGAACGACGTCCTGTTTCCCGGCCAGCTTGGGAACCCAGAAGCTGTGGATCACGCCGAGCGGGTCGCTTGTGGCCTGGCCGGTGGACTCCAGGGTCAGTCGGACCGGACGGCCGACGGGGACGACGAGTTCGTTGGCGGTGATGACGCCTTTCCCCTCGTCGCCCAGGTATTCGAACTCCCACCAGTACTGCTTCCCGATGACCCGCACCTCCAGGGCGTCCTCGGGTGGCTGCGACAGCTCGAAGATCAGTTGGACCGTCGGGACCGCGATCACCGCCAGGATGAGCGCCGGGATGATGGTCCAGATGACCTCCAGGCGGGTGTTCCCGTGGGTCTGCTTCGGGATCGAGTCGTCGCCGGGACGGGCGCGGAAGCGCACCAGCACCGCGATGAGCAGCGTCTCCACGATCACGAAGACGGCGAGGGCGACCCAGAACACGATGTTCCACAGTTCGTCCTGCGCCTGCGCGACCGGTCCCGCAGGCGCCAGCGTGTCCTGCGGCAGGTCCTCGCCGGCGCAGCCTGTCAGCAACGAGGCGACGGCGAGGAATGCCACGCGCACCAGGGAGTGGATCCCCGGAGGGCGACCCTGTCCGACGGTCCCCGTTGCGCGGGGGCGTCGACCCCTCATAGGTCCTCCATACTTGAAAACCCGGCCAGCCGTCTGGGCCGAAATAGACAGTGCGCCGCCGCGTGTTGCGCAGCGCCAGGTGCAAAGTCTAATGGCCCTTGCACGAGGGCCAAGTCGGTGCAAGCGCGGCGCGTCAATGCCGGATCAGCCGCTCCGTCAGCGACCGCCCGGTCGGCGCTTTGCCGGTCGACCTCGCGCGGTCGTCGAGGCGTCCGACCGCGCGCTGGAGCGCCCGGACCGCGATCCAACGCGCAGGCTCCGGCTCCCACCGGCGCGGGTGGTGCCCGACGAACGGCAGGCGAGACCAGGCGGCGCCCTTGCCGGTGATCAGGTCGGCCAGCACCCGTCCGGCGAGGTTCGACGCCGCCACGCCCTGTCCCGTATAGCCGAACGCTGCGGCCAGCCCGGTGTCGGCACGATAGGAGAAGGTCGGTATCCAGTCCCTGGGCATCCCGACAGGTCCTCCCCAGGTATGGGTGAAGTCGACGTCGCCGAGTTGTGGGAACCATTGCGCGAACTGCCTGCGGAGGCTGCCGTGGGTCGGGCCGTGGCGATCCTGGCCGGGTGTGATGCGCGAGCCCAGCCGGTAGGGAGCCCCGCGCCCGCCGAAAAGGATGCGCCCGTCTGCCGTCCTGGACAGGTAGTCGACGCTCATGCGCTGCGAGGACAGGCACTCCCGGTCCTGCCAGCCGACGCGCTGCAGCTGGGACGGGGTCAGTGGCGCGGTCATCACGGCCAGCGAGTAGATGGGCAGCACATGACGGTGGAACTGCGGCAGCTGCGACAGGTATGCCTCACCCGCGACCACGACCACGTCCGCCCGGACGTCTCCGCGATCGGTGTGCAGCTCGGGTCTCCTGCCGGCGCCGCCCGGCGAGATGCCAGTCGCGCGGGTGCCTTCCCACAGCACCGCACCCCGCTCCTCGACGCGCTGTGCGAGGCCGCGGACGAGGTAACCGGGGTGGATCGTCGCGCAGTGCGCGTCGGCCATCGCGGCCTGCACGCCGGCGACCACGACCCGGTTGCGCACCTCGTCGGCGGTAAGCAACTCGCATCCCGTGGCCACGCCCAGCCTGCGGCGCAGCTCGAGTGCCTCCCTCACGAGCGGTACCTCATGGGCGCCTCGTGCCAGGCGCAGGACGCCCCCCTTGTGGAATCCGGCGCGCGGGACGTGCTCGCTGCACGCGCGGCCGACCTCGTCGACCGTGTCCTGCATCACGTTCGTGACGTACCTCGCCGTCTCCTCACCGAAGCGGCGGGTCAGCTCCGCGAGGGTTATGCCGACGCCTGCGACACACCACGCACCGTTGCGACCGGACCCTCCGAACCCCGCGTAGTTCGCTTCGACGATGCCGATACGGATCCCCGGGCTGCGCTGCTGCAGCTCCAGCGCGGTCCACAGTCCCGTGTAGCCGGCGCCGAGGATGACGACGTCGACATCCCGGTCTCCGGGCAGGTGGGGTCGGGGGACGAGGTCGCCTGTGTCCTCCAGCCAGGGGCTCACCGGCTCGTTCATTGAGGAGGTGACTTGTTCGCCGTGTGCAGCTGCAGCGCCAGCCCCAGCTCGACGATCGCGTCACCGTCGCGAAGGTCGCGTCCGGTCAGCGTCGAGACCCGCTCGAGCCGGTACGCGAGCGTGTGGCGGTGGACGGACAACTCCGCGGCGGCCGGCCCGGGGCGGCAGCCGTGCCGCAGGTACGCGCGCAGCGTGTCGACGAGCTGGCTGCGCTCCCGCTGGTCGTGTTCGAGCACCGGTCCCAACACCTGTGCGACGAAGGCCTGTGTGGCCTCGTCGCCGCCCAGCCCGGCGAGCAGGCCCCCCAGGCCCAGGCCGTCCACGTCCGTCACGCCCCCCGCCGCCGCATGCCGGGCTGCCGTGGTTGCCTCCCGCAGCGCAGCATCGAGGACGTCGACTTCGGTCTTGACGCGGCTGCGCCCCGTCCGCACGCCCCCCCACCCGCGAGCGCCCACGCCCGCTGCGATCTGCTGCGCGTGTTCGCCGGCCGGCGGCTGCACGATGCAGTACACGCCGTCGCCGTGCCGCCCGACGACGGCCTGCGCCGCGGTGAGGGTGTCTTCCACCAGGCTCGACAGCGCGCGCAGGCTGACGCCGGCGTCGGACGTCTGCAGGCACAGCACCCGGTAGGGATCTTCGGCGGAGAAGCCCAGCCGTGTCAGCTGTCCTTTCAGGGCGCGATGGCTGATGCGGTTCTCGACGACCTCCTCGAGCAACTCGTCGACGCGTGCGCGGTGGGAATCCCGGACGCTCAGCCCACGGGCGAGCTCCAGGCTGACGCCGGTGACAGCCTGCTCCAGCAGGAGCCGCTCGTGGTCGTGCAGGTGTGTGGTTCCAGCGACGACCAGTACGGCTTCCACCTCGTCGCCCATCCGGATGACGGATGCCTCCGCGATCACACCGTCGATTTCGGTCGTGAAGTGGTCGCGGGGTGGGTGCGGCCCCCCGATCGCCTTCCACATTCGCTGCGGGTCGATCGCGGCGACGCCGCTGCGGGACCGGCGGGCAAGCACCTGGCCGTAGTAGTCGAACACCACGAAGCCGAACTCCGGCATCATCCGCGTGGCGGATTCCAACACGCCGTTGATGCCGGCGCCGCCGAGCACCGCTGACAACACCGAGCGATGCAGGTCGACCGCGGCGCGCAGCGTCGAATCGTGCTGCTGAAACACCTCACGCGACACGCGCTTCGTCACGGCGATGAAGGGCAGTTCGTACGGCACGGTGAACAACGGGAGGTTCGTGTCGTCCGCCGCTGCGACCATTGGATCGGGCACGGCGTCAAGCACCACACCCAGACCGAACCCGACACCGGCACAGCCGCGTGTGGCCAGGCCCTCCACCAGTCGTCGCTGGGCGTCGGTGGAGTCGCGCACCCCCAGCCCGGTCGTGAGCAGGATCTCGCCGCCCTCCAGCCACGGTGTCGGATCGGGGATCTCGCTGATGTGAGCCCACCGGACGGGGCCGCGCGTGTCGACTCCCCGGTGGCCGCCCAGCAGTTCCAGCCCGAGGCTGGGATCCTCCAGCAAGTGGCGCAGCATCAGCGGCACACTGTCCTGCCCTTTCCGTCGGACGCCCGACGCCCCGCGATCGTAGCGGCCCTTGGCCAAGTGGAGTACAACCGATCCACCTCGGGCAGCGATGCGGCGTGCCCCTCGGCTGTGCGAGCAATGGACGTGGGCACCGTACGGGTGAAGTTTGCCTGGCGCGAGGGCCGCTTCCCCATAGAACACGGCCCCGTGCGGGCCAAATGGCCAACGACACGGTTGGCCAAAAGTGGCAGGCTGCCCGCCCAGATCGTTGGAGGAGTCGCGATGGCGGACCGTGTCCTGACCAACTTCATCGACGGCGAGGCCGCACCTGCCGTCGACGGGCGCACCACGGACCTGATCAATCCGGCCACGGGTGAGGTGTTCGCCTCGGCGCCGGTGTCCGGTGCGGCGGATGTCGACGCGGCCTGCCGGGCGGCGGAGCGGGCGTTTGCCACCTGGCGCGACACGACGCCGGCACAGCGGGCGCGTGCGCTGCTGCGCATCGCCGACGCACTGGAGGAGCGCGCGGACGAGCTTGTCGACCTGGAGTGCGAGAACACCGGCAAGCCACGCCAGCTCACCATGGAGGAGGAGGTCCCCCCCGCAGTCGATCAGATCCGCTACTTCGCGGGTGCGGCCAGGCTGCTCAACGGTCTCTCAGCAGGGGAGTACATGCCGGAGCACACGTCGTTCATCCGGCGTGAGCCGGTCGGCGTCTGCGCGCAGGTCACCCCGTGGAACTATCCGTTCATGATGGCGATCTGGAAATGGGCGCCCGCGCTGGCGGCCGGAAACACCGTCGTGTTGAAGCCGTCGGACACCACGCCCGTCTCCACGCGCTGGATGGCCGAGCTGATGGCCGAATTCCTGCCGCGGGGTGTCATGAACGTCATCTGCGGCGACCGGGAAACGGGCGCGGCGCTCGTGCGCCACGAGGTACCCGCGATGGCGTCGGTCACAGGCAGTGTTCGCGCCGGCATGGCCGTGGCGCAGACCGCTGCCGAGGACCTGAAGCGGGTGCACCTGGAACTCGGCGGCAAGGCGCCCGTGGTGGTCTTCGACGACGCGGACATCGAGGCGGCGGCGGAGACCATCGCCGGCGCCGGCTATTTCAACGCCGGACAGGATTGCACCGCCGCGACACGGGTGCTCGCGGCGCCCCGCGTCCACGACGACTTCGTCGCCGCGCTGGCGGGCCAGGCGAAGTCGACACGGACCGGGGTGCCAGACGATGCCGACGCGGCCTTCGGGCCGCTGAACAACGCGACCCAGCTCCAGCGCGTCCGCAGTCTGCTCGAGCGGCGGCCCGACCGCGCAGAGGTGGTCGCCGGAGGCGCAACTGTCGGCGGGCGCGGCTACTTCCACGAGGCGACGGTCGTCGCGGGGCTGGAGCAGGACGACGAACTGAGCCAGGAGGAGATCTTCGGCCCGGTCATCACCGTGCAGCCGTTCACCGACGAGGACGAGGCCGTGCGGTGGGCCAATGGGGTGCGATACGGCCTGGCGTCGAGCGTCTGGACGAAGGACCACGGCCGGGCGATGCGCATGGCCAAACGACTCGACTTCGGCTGCGTGTGGATCAACACACACATCCCGCTGGTCGCCGAGATGCCCCACGGCGGCTTCAAGAGGTCGGGCTACGGCAAGGACCTGTCGCTGTACGGCTTCGAGGACTACACGCGTGTCAAACATGTGATGTCGAACATCGCGCTGTGACTACCCCGTCCCGGTCACCGCTTGCCCGACAACAGGAGTCGCCCATGAACCCCGATGCCACCGCCGTTGACGCAACGAGCCGCCTTGCGGAGGGCAACCTGTGGTTGCATTTCACCAGAACGGCCGACTGGCGCGGGGCGGAGCCCAGCGTCCCCGTGCTGGTCAAGGGGGACGGCTGCTACGTCTGGGATGCGTCGGGCAAGCGCTACCTTGACGGGCTGTCGGCGCTGTTTTGTGTGCAGGCGGGATACGGCCGGCCGGAGATGGCCGACGCGGCGGCGCGGCAGATGCGCGCACTGCCGTTCGCAACCAACTGGGCGACCGCCCATCCGCCGGCGATGGAACTGGCGGAGGCGCTGGCGCAGCGGTTTCCGGGTGACCTGGATCATCTGTTCTTCGTCAACTCGGGATCCGAGGCGGTCGAGTCGGCCATGAAGCTGGCGCGCCAGTACCACGCGGCGCACGGACAACCGAAGCGCCACAAGGTGATCAGCCGCAACTACGCGTACCACGGCGCGACGATGGGCGCCCTGGGCGTCACGGGACTGCCCGGTCTCCAGGAACCGTTCGAGCCGCTGCTGCCCAGCCACCTCAAGGCCCCCAACACCAACGGGTACCGCCCGCAGAGCGACGATCCGGCGGGTGCGATCGAACAGATCATCGTCGAGGTCGGGGCGGATACCGTCAGCGCCGTGTTCGTCGAGCCGGTGCAGAACGCCGGCGGCTGCTTCACGCCCCCCTCTGGGTACTTCCAGCGCCTGCGCGAGATCTGTGACCGTCACGGCGTGCTCCTGGTCGCCGACGAGGTCATCTGCGCGTTTGGACGTCTCGGGTACTGGACCGGCTCCGAGTTGTACGACGTCGTGCCGGACATCCTCACCTTCGCCAAGGGCGTGACCTCGGGATACGCCCCCATGGGCGGTGTGGCGTTCCGGCGCCACGTGGGCGAGGCCATGTCGAAGGAGGCCACGTCGATGTACCTGCACGGCTCGACCTGGGGCGGCCATCCCGTGTCGTCGGCAGTGGCCCTTGCGAACATCGGCGTGTTCGAGAGCGAGGACCTCCTCGGCAACGTCCAGCGCAACGGCCCCTGGCTGGGGGACCAGCTGCGCGAGTTGATGGCCCGCCACGAGATCGTCGGCGATGTCCGCGGCACAGGCTTTTTCTGGGCAATGGAGCTGGTCGCCGACCGTGACCACAAGGTCATGTTCGACGACGAGCAGTCCGAGCGCCTGCTGCGAGGGTTCCTGTCGCGCCGGATGCTCGAACTCGGGCTGATCTGCCGGGCCGACGACCGCGACGAGCCGGTTATCCAGATCTCGCCGCCGCTGGTCGCGGACCAGACGATCCTCGGCGAGCTGGTCGACATGCTCGACCAGGTGCTCGGCGAGGCCATCAAGTATCTGCACGACACGGCGCCGCGGCTCGATGGACCCGGGACGAACGAGGCGGTGGCCTTGTGATCCCGCCGTTCCTGCACCCCTTCGCACGCCCCGCGGCGGAGAACTTCGTCACCATCGTCCGCGGCTCCGGGGCACGCGTCACCGATGCGGAGGGTACCGAGTACGTCGATGCGATGGCGAGCCTGTGGTACTGCAACGTCGGCCACGGCCGCGCTGAGATAGCCGACGCGGTCGCCCGGCAGCTGCGCCAACTCGACGCGTTCCACACCTTCGAGATGTTCTCGAACGAGCCCGCGGACGAAGTGGCCGGGATCCTGGCGGACCTGGCGCCCGTGCCCGGCTCCCGCGTGTTCTTCACGTCCAGCGGCTCGGAGGCGGTCGACAGCGCGCTGAAGATCGCGCGCCTGGCGCAGGCGGTGCGCGGCGAGCCGCAGCGCCGGTTCGTCGTCAGCCGCCGGCCCTCCTATCACGGGGTGACGTACGGCGGGATGGCCGCGACAGGACTGCCCGCGAACCAGGAGCTGTTCGGCTCGATGCTTCCCGATGTCGTGCAGACGCCCAAGGACGACCTGGAGGCCGTGCGCGCCGTCTTCGAGCAACACCCCGGCCAGGTCGCCGCCGTCATCGCCGAACCTGTCATAGGGGCGGCCGGCGTGTACCCGCCGCAGCCGGGCTACCTCCAGGGGCTACGGCGACTGTGCGACGAGCACGGTGCGTGGCTGATCATGGACGAGGTGATCTGCGGCTTCGGCCGGCTGGGAAGGTGGTGGGGTGCTCAGCGTTTCGACGTGCGCCCGGACCTGACGACCTTCGCGAAAGCGGTCACCTCGGGTTACTTGCCGCTCGGGGGGGTGCTGGTCGCGCCGGCGGTGCGGCAGGTGCTCGAGTCCGACGCGTCGCTGGTCCTGCGCCATGGGCACACGTACAGCGGCCACCCGGCGGCGTGCGCAGCGGCGGTCGTGGCCCTGGACATCATCCGCAGGGAGGGCCTGATGGACCGGGCAGGGAAGGTGGGAGACCGGCTGTCGACAGGGCTGCGCGCGTTGCATGCTGACGGGCAGATCGCCGACGTCCGCGGCGACGGGGCCGTATGGGCGGCGGGGCTTGATGACGTCGACGCCGCCGCCGTGCGCGACGCGATGCTGCCGCACGGTGTGATCGCTCGTCCGATCGGCACGTCGACCATCAGCTTCTGCCCGCCGCTGGTGATCGACGACGACGACATCGACCGCTGTGTGGAGGCGCTGGACCGTGCGGTGTCGGACGTGCGCAAGAGAGCCGTGGGTTGACGAGCAACGCGACGGTTACCGTCTTCGCCGGAGGCACCATCCTCACTGCAGATGCGCGTCGTCCGCGTGCAGAATCGCTCACCGTCGCGGACGGGCGCGTCGTGCAGATCGGGGGGTCTCCCCAAGGCGACGTGACGGTGGATCTGCAGGGGATGACCCTGCTGCCGGGCTTCCGCGACGGGCACATCCACCCGCTGTGGGGGGGCACCGAGACGCTTGACGCACCGGTGACCACTGCCATGGACCTCGACGACCTGCTCGCCCGGGTAGGACGCCACGCGCGCGATCACCCGGAGCTGGAGTGGGTGGTGGGTCACGGCTACCCGTGCGAGGCTCTACCGGGAGCGGTCGGGCGGTCGGAGTGGCTCGACGCCGTCGTGCCGGACCGCCCGGTCGCCCTGTGGGCGAGCGACCACCACACGATGTGGGTCAACAGCCGCGCGCTCGCCGCCGCGGGGATCGGCGACGACACGGCGGATCCGCCGGCAGGCGAGATCGTCCGCCGTCGCGGCCGCGCCGTCGGCACGCTGCGGGAAGGGGCGATGGACCTGGTCGCGCCGCTGGTCCCCCGGCACTCGGCCGCCGACAAGGCGCGCGGCCTCGCGATTGCGCTGGAGTTGATGGCGGCCGCCGGCGTCGTCTGGGCGCAGGAGGCGGCGCTGGCACCTGATGACGTCGGTGCCTA